>JBFJZW010000297.1:0-5890 GCA_041621875.1 Pseudomonas sp.
ACCTGCTGTGCCGCGACGACACCTTCCATATGGTCGACCTCGACGACTGCCGCATGGGTCCGGCGGTGCAGGACCTGTGGATGATGCTGGCCGGCGAGCGCCACGAGCGCCTCGGCCAACTGTCCGAGCTGATGGACGGCTACCAGGAATTCCACGACTTCAACCCGCGCGAACTGCCGCTGATCGAAGGCCTGCGCAGCCTGCGCCTGATGCACTACAGCGCCTGGCTGGCGCGGCGCTGGGATGATCCGGCGTTCCCCATCAGCTTTCCCTGGTTCGGCAGCGAGCGTTACTGGGGCGAGCAGATCCTGATCCTGCGCGAGCAACTGTCGGCCCTGGATGAAGAACCGCTAAGGCTGTTCTGACCCACTCTGGGTAGCCCGGATGCAATCCGCGTATGGCGTCCCCGGAGTGCATCCGAGCTACAGGACTGACGTGTAGGGTGCGCCGCGCGCACCAAGAACCCTCGACCCATGCAGGTGCGCACAGCGCCCCCTACAGTCCGCTTGCCAGATAGAAGCGGCATTACAGCGCACAGTTTCACCCTCATCCGTAAAGGCAGCTTTACAGGAAAAATCGGGGCAAGCGGGGGAAAAAACCTGGCCACCCGGACAGGGACCAGCCACCCGCATAGAATGCTACCTCCCCTACCAGTTGCCCGCACAAGGACCCTCCATGGCCACCGCCAACCCGCGCCGCGGGTATATTCTCGGCCTGACCGCCTACATCATCTGGGGCCTGTTCCCACTCTATTTCAAAGCCATTCAGGGCGTGCCGGCGCTGGAGATCATCGTCCATCGCGCGCTCTGGTCGGCTCTGTTCGGCGCGCTGCTGCTGCTGGCATGGAAGCATCCCGGCTGGCTGCGCGAACTGCTCTACAACCCCAAACGCTTCGCCGTGCTGGCCCTCAGCGGTGTGCTGATCGCCAGCAACTGGCTGGTATACGTGTGGGCGGTGAACAACGAGCGCATGCTCGAAGCCAGCCTGGGCTACTACATCAACCCGCTGGTCAATGTGCTGCTGGGCATGCTGATCCTCGGCGAGCGCCTGCGCCGCCTGCAATGGCTGGCGGTAGGCCTGGCCGCCCTCGGCGTGGCACAGCAGGTGTGGCAACTGGGCAGCCTGCCCTGGGTGTCCCTGGTGCTGGCGCTGACCTTCGGTTTCTACGGGCTGATCCGCAAACAGGCACCGGTCGCCGCCCTGCCCGGCCTGGTGGTGGAAACCTGGCTGCTGTTGCCGCTGGCGCTTGGCTGGCTGCTGCTGAATCCGGCGGCGATGAGCACCCAGGCCGACTTCTGGAGCACCCCGGAGGCACTCTGGCTGATCGCCGCCGGACCGATCACCCTGGTGCCGCTGGTGTGCTTCAACGCCGCCGCCCGCCATCTGCCCTACACCACCCTGGGCTTTCTACAGTACCTCGCGCCGACCCTGGTACTGCTGCAGGCGATCTTCCTGTTCGACGAGCACTTCGCCCCCAGCACCCTGCTGGCCTTTATCTGCATCTGGGCCGGCCTGGCGCTCTACAGCCTGGATGCCTGGCTCAGCCTGCGCAAACGCCAGGCGGTATAAGAACGGCTGAATGCTGCATGGCGTTACCAGGGGCCATATGGGTAGGGTGCGCCGTGCGCACCGGCGTTGGTTCTGGCTTCAACTTCAGCGACGGACTCTCGGTGCGCACGGCGCACCCTACGAAGCCAGGCCATCTACCCTTAGCGGCGCTGGCCAAGGGCATCTGGGCATCGCCTAAAAAACAACCAACTCCATGCAACGGGCGCAGCGCCTGGGCTGTAGCCAGTTGCCCCCGGCTTATCCACAGAAGCATCCCCCGCCTTTGTGCACAACCAGTTGCTAAGTGCTTAAAAAATAAGCACTTAGCAAAAAGCCCCGAGGCACTAAGCCGTGCCCCGGGGCTCCTCATGCTACCCACAGAGTTATCCACATGGAGCGTGGATAACACTCGGCGCTAGTCCTCGGCCTGCAGCTTCAGCTCCACCATCAGGTCATCGGCCAGGGTTTCCAGATGCGCCTGCAGCTGCTCCAGGCTCAGGCTCTGCGGCACCGCCAGCAGGGCCTGGGCCTGGAACAGCAGCTCGCCGCTCATGGGCGCGGGGACCACTTCGGTCTGCAGGCTCTCCAGGTTGACCCCATGGCTGCTGAGCAGGCGGGTGATATCGCGCACGATTCCCGGGCGATCGTTGCCCACCAGCTCCAGGCGCAGTGATCGCCAGGTGCTCGGCGGCGCGCTGCCACCGGCCGCCACCAGCACGCGAATACCCTCGCTTTGCAGGGCCTCGAGGGCGTCGACCAATGCCGAATGCGAGTCCAGAGGTACATCGACCCGCAGGATCCCGGCGAACTGCCCGGCCATACGCGACATGCGACTTTCCAGCCAGTTGCCACCATGTGCACCGATGCACTGGGCGATGCGTTCGACCAGGCCGGGCTGGTCCTGGGCGATTACCGTCAATACCAGATGATCCATATTCAACTCCTTGTTCGCTGGCCGCTCAGGGCAAACCCAGCCAGTAGGTATAAAACACCTCATCGCGCACATAACCGAGACGCTCGTAGAGGGCCTGTCCTGGCAGATTGCTCTTTGCCGTCTCCAACTGCAAACCGCAGGCACCGCTGGCCTCGGCATGCGCCCGGGCGGCATTCATCAGCGCCTCGCCGATGCCCTGGCGACGCGCCGCCTCGCTCACATAAAGATCGCTCAACAACCAGGCCGGCTCCAGCGCCAGGGAGGAATAAAACGGGTAGAGCTGGACGAAGCCGCTGGCCACGCCCTGGTCATCGCGGGCCAGCAGAAGGGTCGAGTCGCCGCGGCGCAGGCGCGCGGCGAGAAAGTCCCGTACCGCCGCCTGAGGCTTGTCCACCTGATAGAAGGTCAAATAGCCGGCAAACAGCGCGGCCAGTTCGTCGAGATCGGCCGCAGTGGCCGCCTGTATGGGCATGGGTCAGCACTCCAGAGAAGGGCCGCAGCAGTATAGCCAGAGCGCCCCGAGGCTGGAGCCGAACACGCCAGACAATAAGTTGTGTACTGTTTTTTAACTTATATGAAACAATAATCAAAATTTAACGCGACAATTCACCGCATGTAGTGACCGCAAAGCACTTCTTGGTCGCCGAGCGACGCGCACCCACTGATTTTCCCCGGATCTTGATGTAGTATGCCGCGCCTCGGACTACATGACTTATTTCCCATGTCCGACGCGGCTATTGAGTAGAGCTGAGCAGAGTGAGGCAAGTGATGACTGAACGCGTTCAAGTAGGCAGCCTGCAGGTTGCCAAAGTGCTGTTCGACTTCGTGAACAACGAAGCCATCCCCGGTACCGGCATCGCTGCCGAGAAATTCTGGGCGGGTGCCGAGGCGGTCATCAATGACCTGGCCCCGAAAAACCGTGCCCTGCTCGCCAAGCGCGACCAGCTCCAGGCGCAGATCGACGCCTGGCACCAGGCGCGTCAAGGCCAGGCCCATGACCCGGTCGCCTACAAGGCCTTCCTTGCGGAAATCGGTTACCTGCTGCCGGAGCCGGCTGACTTCCAGGCCACCACGCAGAATGTCGACGAAGAAATCGCCCGTCTGGCCGGCCCACAGCTGGTTGTGCCGGTGATGAACGCGCGTTTCGCCCTCAACGCCTCCAACGCCCGCTGGGGCTCGCTGTACGATGCCCTGTACGGCACCGACGTGATCAGCGAAGAAGGCGGCGCGGAAAAAGGCCGTGGCTACAACAAGGTTCGCGGCGACAAGGTCATTACCTTCGCCCGCGCCTTCCTCGACGAAGCCGCGCCGCTGGCTGCCGGTTCCCACGTCGACTCCACCGCTTACCGCATCGAAGCCGGCAAGCTGGTTGTCAGCCTCAAGGGCGGCAGCAACAGCGGCCTGCGTGACGACGCACAACTGGTAGGTTTCCAGGGCGCTGCCGACGCGCCGATCGCCGTGCTGCTCAAGCACAACGGCCTGCATTTCGAAATCCAGATCGACGCCAGCACCCCGGTCGGCCAGACCGACGCCGCCGGCGTTAAAGACGTGCTGATGGAAGCTGCGCTGACCACCATCATGGACTGCGAAGACTCGGTCGCCGCCGTCGATGCCGACGACAAGGTGGTGGTGTACAAGAACTGGCTGGGCCTGATGAAGGGCGACCTGGCCGAAGAAGTGGTCAAGGGCGGCAGCACCTTTACCCGCACCATGAACCCGGACCGCGTCTACACCCAGGTCGATGGCGGCGAGCTGACCCTGCACGGGCGCAGCCTGCTGTTTATCCGCAACGTCGGTCACCTGATGAGCAACCCGGCGATTCTCGATGCCCAGGGCAACGAAATCCCCGAGGGCATCCAGGACGCGCTGTTCACCAGCCTGATCGCCGTGCACAACCTGAATGGCAACACCAGCCGCAAGAACACCCGCACCGGCTCGGTTTACATCGTCAAGCCGAAGATGCACGGCCCGGAAGAAGTCGCCTTCACCAGCGAGATCTTCGGCCGCGTCGAAGACGTCCTGGGCCTGCCACGCAACACCCTGAAAGTCGGCATCATGGACGAAGAACGGCGTACCACCGTCAACCTGAAAGCCTGCATCCAGGCCGCCAGCGAGCGCGTGGTGTTCATCAACACCGGCTTCCTCGACCGTACCGGTGACGAAATCCACACCTCCATGGAAGCCGGTGCCGTAGTGCGCAAGGCCGCCATGAAAGCTGAGAAGTGGATCGCCGCCTACGAAAACTGGAACGTCGATATCGGCCTGGCCACCGGCCTGCAGGGTCGCGCGCAGATCGGCAAGGGCATGTGGGCCATGCCCGACCTGATGGCCGGCATGCTCGAGCAGAAAATCGCTCACCCACTGGCCGGCGCCAACACCGCCTGGGTCCCCTCGCCGACCGCCGCCACCTTGCACGCCCTGCACTACCACAAGGTCGACGTGTTCGCCCGTCAGGCCGAACTGGCCAAGCGCGAGCGCGCCTCCCTCGACGATATCCTCAGCATCCCGTTGGCGCAGAACACCAACTGGACCGCGGAAGAGGTCCAGAACGAACTGGACAACAACGCTCAGGGCATCCTCGGTTACGTGGTGCGCTGGATCGACCAGGGCGTTGGCTGCTCCAAGGTGCCGGATATCAACGACGTCGGCCTGATGGAAGACCGCGCCACCCTGCGCATCTCCAGCCAGCTGCTGGCCAACTGGCTGCGTCATGGCATCGCCACCGAGGAGCAGATCGTTGCCAGCCTCAAGCGCATGGCCCCGGTGGTTGACCGGCAGAACGCGGCTGACCCGCTGTACCGCCCGCTGGCACCGAACTTCGACAGCAACATCGCCTTCCAGGCCGCCCTGGAACTGGTGGTCGAAGGTGCCAAGCAGCCGAACGGTTACACCGAGCCGGTCCTGCACCGTCGCCGCCGCGAATTCAAAGCCGCCAACGGCCTGTAGTTCGCAGCTGTAGCCACACAGAAAAACCGCCCTTCGGGGCGGTTTTTTTATGGTGATAATCCCATAACAAATGGCCGCAAGGCGTAGGGTGCGCTGTGCGCACCAACTCCGACAGCAAATTGCTGGTGCGCGCAGCACACCCTACAAAATCGTGCTACGCCTGCGGCTAGACTTATGTCCAATGGCCCAGGTGACAGAAGCGGCCGATTATCTCCATACAGCCAACTCCCGAGACCGCACATGAGCACAGCGGACGCATTCGCCCAGGCAGGTAAGACGGCCGTGCTGCAGAACATCCATGGCACCATGGAGTTCCTGCAGAAGTTTCCGCCGTTCAACCAGATGGACACTGCCCATCTGGCCTATCTGGTGGAGAACTGCCAGCTGCGCTTCTATGGCGAGGGCGAGACCATCATCAAGCCGAGCGACGGCCCGGTCGAGCACTTCTATATCGTCAAACAG
>JBFJZW010000298.1:0-5860 GCA_041621875.1 Pseudomonas sp.
GGCCGACGAAATGGCGGTCAGCCAACCGGAGTTGGCGCTGGAACTGGCCCTGGTCAATGCCGAGATCCGTGCCGGCATCCCCAGTACCGAGGCGCTCAAGCATTTGGCCGAGCGCACCGGGTTGGAAGACATTCGCGGCCTGGTCAGCCTATTGGCACAGAGCATCCGTTTCGGCAGCAGCGTGGCCGACACCCTGCGCATTTACGCCGAGGAATTCCGCGACCGGCGCACCCAAGCCGCCGAGGAGAATGCGGCGAAAATCGGCACCAAGCTGATTTTTCCGCTGATTCTGTTCCTGTGGCCAAGCTTTTTCCTGGTGGTGATAGGTCCAGTAATTGTTGGTGTGTTCAAAGCATTCGGGAAGCTATGACATGAACAGATACTGCCTGCTGTTGGCCGTAACGGCCGTGCTGTCAGGGTGCCAGACCATGGGTCCGGTACCAGAGCTTGAAACCCGCTCGGTGTATAGCGGTGACAATTCGCTGTTGCACAAGGTACGCAAACAGGCCAGCTCGGCCGATCAGGCCATGCAGATGGCCGCGATGGCCTACCAGGCCGGTGACTCGGATCAGTCGCTGTACCAGTATCTGCGCGCCATCGAACTGGAGCCGGAGCGTTACGAGGCGATGGTCTGGATCGGGCGCATTCACCGCGACCGCGGCAACACCCAACTCGCCGCGATGGCTTTCGGCGATGTGTTGGCTAACCAACCAGAGAACCCAGACGCCCTGGCGGAGATGGGCACGTTGCACTTGGCCCAGCGTAACCACACGGCCGCACAGCAGCTGCTGTTCAAGGCGGTGGCGCTGGACCAGCAGCGCCTGGGCAATGACCAGGGCGAAGGCCTGCCCAGCGTGGCCGCGCTCAAGGTGGACAGCAAGTCGCCGCTCAAAGTCTATAACGCCCTTGGCGTGCTGGCCGATTTGCGCAACGACTTCCCCTCGTCCGAGGCCTATTACAACCTGGCCATACTGATCGAACCGCGTTCGGTGCTGGTGCAAAACAGCCTGGGCTACTCCTATTACCTGGCCGGGCAATGGCCCCAGGCCGAGCGCACCTATCAGCGTGGCATCGGTTACGACAGCGGCTATAAACCGCTGTGGCGCAACTATGGGTTGCTGCTGGCGCGGATGGAGCGTTATGAGGAGGCGCTTTCTGCCTTCGAGCAGATTGGCGGGCGTGCCCAGGCCAGCAATGACGTCGGCTATATCTGCCTGGTGGAAGGCAAGCTGGATGTCGCCGAGCAGTTCTTTCGCAGCGCGATCGAACAGTCGCCCGCGCATTACGACATGGCCTGGGACAACCTCAATCGGGTGCAGCAGGTCAGGCGGATCCGGCAGATGGGCGGTCCCGACTCGGTCGCCGTGGCTCCGCTGGAGGAGGCCGTGCAATAAGCCTCGCCCATGGCCGCCGGGACAGCTTCCACAGGATGGGCGGCGCTCCGTAGCGCAGCTCGCCCATCCTGTCGGCGGGAGTCTTATACGGGATCGAGGGTGACGTATGCGGGCTTTAGTTGATTGCGTCGCTCAGGGCCTTGGCCGGCACATATTTGACCACCTTCTTGGCGGCGATCTCGATGGCTTTGCCGGTCTGCGGGTTGCGGCCGGTGCGAGCCGGGCGCTCGCTGACCTTCAGTTTGCCGATACCTGGCAGGGTGATTTCATCGCCGTTCTCCAAGGCATCGCTGACGATCTCGCTGAGTTGCTCGAGTACCGCGCGGATGGTGCTTTTCGGTGTGTCGGTCGACTCGGCGATATCGCTGATCAGTTGGTCTTTGGTCATGGCCATGTTGTTGCTCCTTGGTAAACGCTAGGGTTTGGCAAAACGCACACAGGGTACTGCTAATTGGTATGCGGGGGCACGGCCCTGAGTCTGCCGCGGTCTGCTTCCGACTCGTCTGCTCGTCGATAATTCCCCCGCGCGCACTCGCCGCCTGACTCATTGCGCCCGCAGCGCGAGAGCTTCCCCGGGGAGTGCCGTGCTTGGTCTAAGCTGATGCTACTTGGCCATTGCTCTGGAGTACCACTATGTTGCGCCTCTTCGCCGATCTGGGGTTTCGCTGGAAAATGGCTTTGCCCATTCTGTTGCTGGCCACGCTGCTGGTCGCAATGGGCTTTCTCGGTATGCGCGGGATTGATCAGGTCGCCGACTCCAGCACCCGGCTGACCAATCGTTTCCTGCCAGGTATCAGCCTGCTGCTCAACGCTGACCGTGACCTCTATCAGGCCTTTGTGGCCGAGCGCAGCAGGCTCGGCGAGGGCGCAAGCGTGCATGCCAGTGCCCTGGAGGCGGCCCATACGGAGAATCTGCAGCAGGCCTATGATCGCGTGCACAAATTTGCCGCCATGCAGCCGGGTGCCGAGGCGATGGACCTGGTGGCCCAGTTTGACCGTGGTTTTGCACGCTGGAAGGCGACCTCGCAGCAGGTTCTGCAGTTGGCGAGCAGCGATCCACACGCCGCCAGCGCGCTGAGCTTCGCTGCCAGCGAGGAACAGTTCGAGGCCATGCGTACCGCCATCGACAAGCTCGGCGAGATGGATGATCTGGCAGCCAACGAAGAGGGCATGGCGGCCATTCGGCTGGGGGAAACACTGAGCTGGCAGCAGGGCCTGATCATTGCCATCGGCCTGCTGGTATGCCTGGTCTTGGTGGTTGGCTTTCCGCTCCTGATTACCCGGCCGTTGCACAGTCTGCTCAATCGCATCGAGCAGATTGCCGACGGCGACGGCGATTTGCGCGTACGCCTGGATGTGCTTTCCCGCGACGAGCTGGGCAAGCTCAGCCATGCTTTCAACCGTTTTCTCGACAAGCTGCAGCCCTTGATCAAGGAAGTCGGGCGAGTCACGGGGGAGGTGGAGAGTTCGGCGCAGAGCTTAGCCGGTATGGCGGCCGCCAATGACCGCCTGATCAACAGCGAGCACGCGGCGGTGGATCAGGTCAGTACGGCGGCCACCGAGATGAGCAGTGCGGTGCATGAGGTGGCGCGCAATGCGCAGCACGCCGCCGATGCCGCCCGCAGCGCCCAGGTGCAGTCGCGCGAAGGTGCTCTGGTAGTGGGGGCGACCATCGACTCGATTCGTCAATTGGCCCAGGAGGTTGAGAGTGCTTCGGCCAGCATTCAGACCCTCGAGCAGGAAGCTACGAATATTGGCGCGGTATTGGCCGTGATCCGGGGTATCGCCGAACAGACTAATCTATTGGCACTGAATGCGGCCATCGAGGCCGCCAGGGCCGGAGAGCAGGGCCGCGGGTTTGCCGTGGTGGCTGACGAGGTGCGTGCCCTGGCCGCCCGTACTCAGGAGTCGACCAAGGACATTCAGCTGATGATCGAGCGCCTGCAGATAGGGGTACAGAATGCGGTCAAGGCGACCCACTCGGGCAGTGCCAAGGCGCGGGAAAGTGTCGACCAGGCCGCCGGCGTGGATCAGGCGCTGACCGATACCAGTGACTCGGTGCAACGCATCAACGATATGACCGCGCAGATCGCCAGCGCCTGCGAGCAACAAAGCAGCGTTACCGAAGAAATCGCCCGCAATATCAGCGACATTCGAGATCTGTCCAACGAGGCGGCGCAAACCTCCGAGCAGAGCGCCAAGGCCAGCCAGCACCTGTCCGAACTGTCCCATGGCCTGACTGCCCTGGTCGGGCGCTTTCGGGTGTGAGTTCGCGCCTCTTGTCCGCCACAGCGGTGGCGGCCATCTGCCGCCTTTATCCCCTGTGCGCGCTCGCACCAGCGAGGATAAAGGCTGGCGCAATAAGCAAGACAGCCCCGTGCAAGCGGTGCCAGGCAGACCTTAAACCGGTTATAAGTGCTTGAAGCTGTTGTAAGTTTGGATCAAGCCAGTACAATGGCGCGGCTCGCTGCAAGGCGGGTGCGTTATGGTGACCCTGCCGGTCCCCCCGCAACGATCAGCCGTGAACCCGGTCAGGCCTGGAAGGGAGCAGCCGCAGCGGTGACATTGTGTGCCGGGGTGTGGCTGGCAGGGTTGCCTCCATCTTCAAGCCCGTTCGGGCTGTGCGTTACATCAATTATTAGATCCTTCAGCTTTATTCCTGCCTCGTTGCGGCTTGCCTGTGCCTGCCCGGCGCTAAGCGCTGTTGGGCTGCGCCACCTCAGATGACAGTCAGGGTTTGTGTTTGATTGCGTCATATCCGTGGCTTGTGCCGCGCGGCTTGATCTCGATCTGGCGGCAGGCGCTCGGTGCGCACGGCGCACCCTACGGGGTGGCGTTTCTTGTGTGCTGGGTAAATTAACTCTGTTAATGCAGCCTCTGAGCAGGGCGCGGCCCGTTATTGCGCGCAATAAAAAGCCCCGCGGTTGGGCGGGGCTCTTGGCGGAGCGGGTTCAGGCCAGGTGGTAGCTGAGAACGCTGTCCTGTTCTTTCAGGGCCTTGCGCATATCGGCGGGAATGTTGCCGGAGCGCATGGCGAGTTCCAGGCGGATTTCTTCAAGGCTTTGCGCAAACGCCTGGGCGTCCGCACGTTGGGCGGCGCTCAATACTCGACTGTAGGCGGTGACGTCGGCGGCATCCACGAGGGAGAGGATAATGCCACCGTCCGGGCGCGGCGCGCTGAACGTGACGCGCAAGGGAGCGAACAATTGCTCGACGAGTTGCTGGTTGATGTTATCCATGACCTTGCTCCATCCTGAGGTTGACTGATTCAGACACCCGCACGGCTGGATAGTTCGCTGCGCGTCGGGTCAGGCCGTCAGGGACTGGCGGGCGCGATCGATCACTTGCTGCAGGTGCGCACCGCTGTACTGGCCCGGATACAGGCGCTGGCTGTGTTGGGCAATGCCCGCATGATTGACAATGGTGAAGCTGAAGCTGCCTTTGCGGGCGGCCATGATTCGGCAATCAAGTGGCGCAAATGCGCTGGCGAGGGTGCGACTGGCATCCTGAATTTGGTGTTGAGTATTCATTTATTGGGTGTTCCTAAAACTACGTGCGCATCATTGCGCTGAATAAAGCTCCAGGCTGTCGACCAGGTGTGTCGATGCATGTGTCAGATCGGAGCGGGACTGCGCGCAAAAGTTCCGGTTGGGAATCTTGTTGCGGGTCGGTACTTCGGAGGCGGGCTGAGTCGGCGCTTGCGCGGGACGGCCAGATCAGTCAGCAGGTTGGGTCATGGTCGAGAGCTGTACGGCATCGCTTGAGGGGCGGATGCGCTCTTTACCTGGATACCATCGAGGGGGTCTAGAAAGGCCTGATTGACTTACAGCGTGGTACTAACGTGGCGGATACTAGGCGCTTGTGCATTTTTTAGCCAGCTAAATTTTCAGCGGGCCGTGCGTCTGTCCATATAGAGGCGGCAGGTCGGATGCAATTTGCCCCATGCTCCGTTAGGATTAGCCCACTTTTGCTTTCCTCTCGTGACGGGTTTCGATGAGTTATCAGGTTCTTGCACGCAAGTGGCGTCCGCGCTCGTTCAGCGAAATGGTTGGCCAGACCCATGTGCTCAGGGCGCTGATCAATGCGCTCGACAGTCAGCGGCTGCACCATGCCTACCTGTTTACCGGTACCCGCGGGGTGGGCAAGACCACCATCGCGCGGATTATCGCCAAGTGCCTGAACTGTGAAACCGGCATCAGCTCCACGCCCTGCGGCGTGTGCTCGGTGTGCAGGGAGATCGATGAGGGGCGTTTCGTCGATCTGATCGAAGTCGACGCCGCCAGCCGCACCAAGGTGGAAGACACCCGCGAACTGCTGGATAACGTGCAGTACTCGCCCAGCCGCGGGCGCTTCAAGGTCTACCTGATCGACGAAGTGCACATGCTCTCCACCAGCTCGTTCAATGCGCTGCTGAAAACCCTGGAAGAGCCGCCACCCCACGTCAAATTCCTGCTGGCCACCACCGA
>JBFJZW010000299.1:0-5694 GCA_041621875.1 Pseudomonas sp.
AATCGACCCCAAGGTCTGCCCGATCCATAACGACGAGAAATTCGTCCTCGATCTGCTGCTCTCGGAAAAACTGCTGATCGTCCAGGGCACCGCCTTCAACTGGCCATGGCCGGATCACTTCCGCGTGGTCACCCTGCCGCGGGTGGATGAGCTGGAAATGGCCATCGGCCGTATCGGCAGCTTCCTCAAGACCTACCAACAGTAAGCGGAGAACGCCATGAGCCAGGGCAAACGCTACCTGCTGACCGGGGCCAGTTCCGGCATCGGTGCCGCCCTGGCCCGCGAGCTGGCGGCCAAGGGTTACGACCTGGCCCTGGCGGCGCGCCGCGAAGACAGCCTGCATCTGCTGGCGGCTGAGCTGCAGGCGCGCTTTAAGCGCAAGATGGTGGTCCTACCGCTGGATGTCACCGACTACGCCGCCTGCCAGGACGCCGTGGGCCTGGCCGCCAACCTGCTTGGCGGGCTGGACGGAATGATCGCCAACGCCGGCATCGCCCTGACCGGCAAGGCCGGTGGCGGCCACTTCGAACGCACCCGCCTGACCCTGGAAACCAACCTGATCGGCGCGATTGCCTGCCTCGATGCCGCCTGCGCGCTATTCCGCCAGCAGGGCCACGGCCATCTGGTTGCCGTCGCCTCGGTGGCGGGTACCCGCGGCCTGCCCTATACCGCCGGCTACTCGGCGAGCAAGGCCGGGCTGATCAACTATATGCAGGCCACCCGCGCCGAACTGCTGGGCAAGAACATCGACACCACGTTGCTGCTGCCCGGTTTTATCGATACGCCACTGAACAGCGACATGGCCAACCGGCCGTTCCTGATCGATGTCGAGCGCGGGGCCCGGCTGATCGCCCGGCATATCGACAAGCGCGCCGCCAGTGCCTATGTCCCGGGCTGGCCCTGGGCCCTGCTGGGCCGCCTGCTGCCCTACCTGCCCACCTCGATGATTGGCAAATTCTGATGGACCTGCAGATCGACGAATTCTACAAGGACGCGGCCGCCGGCCTGCTGAGCCTTTACCTAATATTTCCACGCAAGGCCGCGTTGTATGTCGAAGACCTGATCGGCCGCGAGGAGCCCGACGAATTCGGCCTGCCCACGCCCCGCCATCAGAGCTGCCTGGGCGCGCTGCTGTGGCTGGCCGAGGAAGGCTATATCCGCTTCGACTCGACCATCGGCTACGACGCCCTGGACCAGGCGGTGCTCAGCGAAAAGGGTTTTCTGCGCCTGACCCGGGCCATACCCCATGCCCTGCGCGAGGGTGAGGCCTTGCCGCCCAGCGTGCGTCGCGTGCATGCCACCCTGGCCTTCCAGCTGCGCGAGGCGCTGGGACAGCGCCACGGCGAACGCATCTCGCGCCTCAGCCGACTGCTGTTCGAAAGCAGCCTGAACGGTGCAAGCGACATAGTTTGAAATAGTCCCCGGGTTGAAGTGCCAGGGGGGCCGCCCTTATATAGCCGGCATAACCAATAGTGGCTGCTGAAAAACCAGGCGAAGCGCCGGCACAGGTTTTTCAGCGACCCGATAGATCTTTCCCGTGAGGAGTCTCAATACACCATGATGCGCATTATGCTGTTCCTGGCCACCAACATTGCGGTGCTGATCATCGCCAGCATCACCCTGAAACTGCTCGGGGTCGATCGCTTTACCGGCCAGAACCATGGCAGCCTGCTGATTTTCTGTGCGGTCTTCGGCTTTGCCGGTGCCCTGGTATCGCTGTTCATCTCCAAGTGGATGGCGAAGATGAGCACCAAGACCGAAATCATCACCCAACCGCGCACCCGTCACGAACAGTGGCTGCTGCAGACTGTGGAAGAACTGTCCCGCGAAGCCGGGATCAAGATGCCGGAAGTGGGCATCTTCCCGGCGTATGAGTCCAACGCCTTCGCCACCGGCTGGAACAAGAACGACGCCCTGGTTGCGGTCAGTCAGGGCCTGCTGGAGCGCTTCTCGCCCGATGAAGTGCGCGCCGTACTGGCCCACGAAATCGGCCACGTAGCCAATGGCGACATGGTCACCCTGGCGCTGATCCAGGGCGTGGTGAACACCTTCGTGATGTTCTTCGCACGGATCTTCGGCAACTTCGTCGACAAGGTCATCCTCAAGAACGAAGACGGTCCGGGTATCGGCTACTTCGTCGCGACCATCTTCGCCGAGCTCGTTCTGGGGATACTGGCCAGCACCATCGTTATGTGGTTCTCGCGCAAGCGCGAGTTCAAGGCCGACGACGCCGGTGCCCGCCTGGCTGGCACCGGCGCGATGATCGCCGCCCTGCAGCGCCTGCGCGCCGAACAGGAAGTACCGGTGACCATGCCGAGCAGCATGACCGCCTTCGGCATCAACGGCGGCCTCAAGCACGGCCTGGCCGGTCTGCTGATGAGCCACCCGCCGCTGGAAGACCGTATCGAGGCCCTGCGCCAGCGCGGCTAAGTAGCAAAAGCCAAAAGGGCGACTCTTGAGTCGCCCTTTTTTGTGGCTGAGATTCAGTCTTTACGCAGCCGATACACCCGCTCATCCAGGCGCTGCAAACCGCGCTGGAGAAACCGCCAGTTCTGCCCCAGCACATCGCAGCACTCCAGCGTTTCAACCTGCCAGGTATCGGCCAGGCGCTGCTGCACCTCGCCGTCAGACACGGCAAAGGGTGGTCCGTCCATTTGCGCCTGCTCATAGTCCAGGGTCACCAACAGCCCCCAGCAATCCGACGGCAAAATAGCCGCGAGGTGCGCGACATAGCGCTCACGCATCTCCGACGGCAACGCAATCAGCGCCGCGCGGTCATACAGGCCCCGACAATCGGCGACGTGCTGCGGCGTCAGCGCAAAGAAATCGCCGCAGTAGATCTCCAGCGCCTCACAGCGATAGACCCTGAAGCTCCCCTCCTCGGTAATCGTGGGCTGTAGCCGGTGTTCGGCGAAAAAGTCCTCCACTGCTTTCTGTGCCAGCTCGACCCCGCACACCCGATAATCCTGGCCAGCCAACCAGAGCATATCCAGGCTCTTGCCGCACAGGGGCACAAGCACCCGCGAGCCTTGCACCAAGCCCAGGTCGGGCCAATAGCGCTGCAGGTAGGGATTGACCTCGGACAAATGAAAACCTATTTCGCTGCGCGCCCAGCGCGCCTGCCAGAATTCCGCGTGCATATCGACTCCGGGAAATATTGATCGGCCAATCCTGCCGGAAAGTGCCGGCCAAAACCAACCGACCATTGGCCAGGCCGGAGTAACAGATCTACTAAATCGATTAAAAAACCCGGATATTTGCGCTTTTATGGCCTTATTAACTGATAGAAGATAAGCGCATTCGATCAGGAGAACGCCATGTTACCCAGCCTGTTTATCTCCCACGGCTCCCCCATGCTGGCCCTGCAGCCCGGTGCCAGCGGCCCCGCCCTCGCCCGCCTGGCCCGGGAGCTACCCAGGCCACGCGCCATCGTGGTGGTCTCCGCGCACTGGGAAAGCCGCGAACTACGGGTCGGCAGCGCCGCCAAACCGGACACCTGGCACGACTTTCGTGGATTTCCGGCCGAACTCTACCGGGTGCAATACCCAGCCCCCGGCGAACCGCAACTGGCCAGCGAGATCCTGCAATTGCTAAGCGAAGCCGGCCTGCGGGCACAACTCGATGCCGAGCGACCACTGGATCACGGTGCCTGGGTGCCACTGACGCTGATGTACCCGCAGGCCGACATTCCCGTAGTGCAGGTCTCGCTGCCCAGCCAGCAGGGTCCGGCGCTACAAAACCAGATCGGCCAGGCCCTGGCCAGCCTGCGCGCACAGGGCGTGCTGCTGATCGGCTCAGGCAGTATCACCCACAACCTCGGCGAGCTGGACTGGCAAGCCGGTCCCGATCACATCGAGCCTTGGGCCCAGGCGTTTCGCGACTGGATCGTCGACAAACTGGCTCGCCAGGATCACGCCGCCTTGCTGGACTACCGCCGGCAAGCGCCCTTTGCCGTGCACAACCACCCCACAGACGAACACCTGCTGCCGCTGTTCTTCGCTCTGGGCGCAGGCGGGCAGTTCCAGATCGAGCACAGCGGCTTTACCCTGGGTGCGCTGGGGATGGATATCTACAGCTTCAGCTGAAAAGAGCTCAGGCATAAAAAAATCGCCAGGAGCGATTTTTAACGTCGCGTAGCGACGGCCCGAAGGGTGGCGGCCATGGATGGCACGCCATAAAAAAGCCCCGCACTAGGCGGGGCTTTCTTATTCAGCGCAGCATCAATCTTCGCGATAGCGACGCAGCTTCAGCGGCTTGCCGCCGACGCGGGTGTCTTTCAGCTTGGTCAGCAGACGCTCGAGGCCTTCTTCCGGCAGCTCCACCAGGCTGAAGCTCTCGCGCACCTGGATGCGGCCAATGGCTTCGCGGACCAGGCCGCCTTCGTTGAGGATGGCACCCAGCAGGTTCTTCGCGGCGATACCGTCGCGCGCGCCCAAAGCGGTACGGCAACGGGCACGGCCTTCAGCCAGCGGCACCGGAGCACGACGCTCACGGCTGCCGTCGCGCTCGGGACGATCGCCACGGTCACTGCGCTCGCTGCGTTCACGCGGACCGCTGCTGTTCGGCACCAGCGGCTGATCGCGCTCGACTTCGGCCAGGGTCAGCGCCTGGCCATTGGTGGCCTTGCGCAGCAGGGCGGCGGCCAGGGCGCGCGGGCTGCAACCGATGTCGGCAGTCAGGCGATCAAGCAGATCACCGTGGCTGGCTTCGGCATCGGCAACCAGCGGAGCCAGGCTGTTGGTGAGCTTCTTGATCCGCGCGTCCAGCACCTGCTTGGCGTCTGGCAGCTTGACTTCACCGACCTTCTGCCCGGTGACGCGTTCGATCACCTGCAGCATGCGGCGCTCACGCGGGGTCACCAACAGCAGGGCGCGACCGGTACGGCCGGCGCGGCCAGTACGGCCGATACGGTGTACGTAGGATTCCGGGTCGTAGGGCATGTCCACGTTCATCACGTGAGTGATGCGCGGCACGTCGAGGCCGCGAGCGGCCACGTCGGTGGCGATGACGATGTCCAGACGGCCATCCTTAAGCGATTCGATGACGCGCTCGCGCTGGTTCTGCGCGATGTCGCCGTTCAATGCGGCAGCCTTGTAGCCCTTGGCCTCCAGCGCGGCGGCCAGGTCCAGGGTGGCTTGCTTGGTGCGCACGAAACCGATCAGCGCGTCGAACTCTTCCACTTCCAGCAGACGCAGCACGGCGGCGTGCTTCTGGTCGGCGTGGACCATCAGGTGGGCCTGCTCGATCGCAGTCACGGTCTGGGTCTTGGAAGCGATCTTGATGTGCTGCGGATCGCGCAGGTGCTTTTCGGCAATGGCGCGAATCGAATGCGGCAGGGTCGCGGAGAACAATACGCTCTGACGGCTGGCCGGCATGGCTTCGAAGATCACTTCGAGGTCATCCATAAAGCCCAGCTTGAGCATTTCGTCGGCTTCGTCGAGGACCAGGTGCTGAATAGTCGACAGCACTTTCTCGTCACGACGCAGGTGATCAACCAGACGCCCCGGCGTGGCCACAACAATCTGCGCGCCATTACGGATCGCTTTAAGCTGTGGACCCATCGGTGCACCGCCGTACACGGCGATGACATTGACGCCCGGCATTTGCTTGGAATAGGTTTCAAACGCGGTGGCAACCTGCAACGCCAGCTCACGCGTCGGAGCGAGGATCAGCGCTTGTGGCTGACGCTTGGCC
>JBFJZW010000300.1:0-5682 GCA_041621875.1 Pseudomonas sp.
GGTAACTTGACAGACTCTCGACATGCCTCAGCCCTCTAAAACCACATGCCCAACCCGGCATGGGTTGGCCGCTTAAACTCAATATCATTGGCGCTCGGCGCCGCGTATCTCGAGGGTCTTACCAGCTGCACAACAAAGCGCACGAACCGGGCCCCTACAAAAGAGCGCTGCTTTATACCAGAAAGCCCCAGGCGCAACAAGGCAAAGCGTACTTTGTCCGAACCTGTCGCCCGCCGATTTCCCCAGCACCGCCAGCCAGGCCGGGGCGGGCCGGCATCTGCCACTCGTCGCCCAGGCTGGCTGTTCGTGTACGCGCTTATCGTCTAGGGTAAGGCTTTTGCCGACGCGCCCGCTGGGCGCACCGCCGCCAAGAAGGAGTTTGCCATGCGCCGTGCCGCCCCAACGCTGCTATTCGCCAGCCTGCTGAGCCCACTGCTGGTTCAGGCCGCCACCCTCAGCGTCTGCACCGAGGCCAGCCCGGATGGCTTCGACGTGGTGCAGTACAACTCGCTGACCACCACCAACGCCTCGGCCGATGTGCTGATGAACCGCCTGGTGGACTTCGATGCCGACAGCGGCAAGCTGCTGCCCAGCCTGGCGCAGAGCTGGGAGGTCAGCGAGGACGGCCTCAGCTACAGCTTTTTCTTGCGCGAAGATGTCGCCTTCCACAGCACCGACTATTTCAGCCCCAGCCGCCCGCTGAACGCCGACGACGTGCTGTTCAGCTTCCAGCGCATGCTCGACCCGGCGCATCCGTGGCACAAAATTGCCCCCAGCGGTTACCCCCACGCCCAATCGATGCAGCTGCCGAGCCTGATCAAAAGCATCGACAAGACCGGCGAACACAGCCTGCGCTTTAGCCTTAACCGTCCCGATGCGACCTTTCTCGCCACCCTGAGCATGGGCTTCGCCTCCATCTATTCCGCCGAATATGCCGAACAGCTGATGCAGGCCGGCAGCCCGGAAAAGCTCAACAACCAGCCCATCGGCAGCGGCCCGTTCGTTTTCAGGCGTTTCCAGAAGGATGCCCAGGTGCGCTACAGCGCCCACCCGCACTACTTCGCCGGTAAACCCGAGGTGGATCAGCTGGTGTTTGCCATCACCCCGGATGCCAATGTGCGCCTGCAGAAACTGCGCCGTGGCGAGTGCCATATCGCCCTCTCGCCCAAGCCCCAGGACGTGCAGGCCATCGCCGACGACAGCCGCCTCAAGAGCGAACGCAGCGCCGCCTTTATGACCGCCTTCGTCGCCCTCAACAGCCAGCACCCACCGCTGGATAAAACCGCCGTGCGCCAGGCGATCAACCTGGCCTTCGACAAGGCCAGCTACCTGCAGGCGGTGTTCGAGAACAGTGCCGAAGCCGCCAATGGCCCCTACCCGGCCAATACCTGGAGCTACGCCAGCGAGCTGCCGGGCTACGCCTTCGATCCGGCCAAGGCCCGCGCCCTGCTGGCCGAAGCCGGCCTGGCGGAAGGATTCAAGACCACCATCTGGACCCGCCCCAGCGGCAGCCTGCTCAACCCCAACCCGAGCCTCGGCGCGCAACTGCTCCAGGCTGACCTCGCCAAGGTCGGCATCCAGGCCGAGATCCGCGTGATCGAATGGGGCGAGCTGATCCGCCGCGCCAAGGCCGGCGAACACGACCTGCTGTTTATGGGCTGGGCCGGCGACAACGGCGATCCGGATAACTTCCTCACCCCGCAGTTCGCCTGCGCCTCGCTGGAGTCCGGGCTGAACTTCGCCCGCTACTGCGACCCGCAACTGGACCAGCTGATCACCGACGGCAAGACCATCAGCGACCAGGCGCAGCGCAGCCAGTTGTATAAGGAGGCGCAGCGGATCATCCAGCAGCAGGCCCTATGGCTGCCCCTGGCCCACCCCACCGCCTTTGCCCTGACGCGCAAGGAAGTCGAGGGTTATCAGGTCAGTCCCTTCGGCCGGCAGGATTTCGCCAAGGTGCGCCTGGCTCCCTAGAGCCAGCCGTACTCGGCCATCGACAGCGGCTCGCCGTCGCCGACGATAAAGTGGTCGAGTACCCGCACATCCACCAGCTCCAGGGCCTCCTTCAGGCGGCGGGTCAGCACCCGATCCGCCTGACTCGGCTCGGCTACGCCCGAGGGGTGGTTATGAGTCAGAATCAGCGCCGCCGCGTTATGTGCCAGCGCCCGCTTGACCACCTGGCGCGGGTAGACGCTGGCACTGTCGATGGAGCCATGGAACAGCGCCTCGAAGCCCAGCACCCGATGCTTGGCATCGAGAAACAGGCAACCGAAGACTTCGTGGGGCTCGTGGCGCAGCAGCGCCTTGAGGTAGTCGCGCACCGCCTGCGGGCTTTCCAGGGCGGAATCGCGGCGCAACTGCTCGGCCAGATGGCGGCGGGCCATTTCCAGCACCGCCTGCAGCTGGGCGAACTTGGCCGGGCCCAGCCCCAGGCGCTGGCTGAAGGACGGCAAGTCGGCCTGCAGCAGGGCGCGCAGCCCGCCAAAATCGCCGAGCAGATGACGCGCCAGGTCCACCGCGCTCTGCCCGGCCACGCCGGTGCGCAGAAAGATCGCCAGCAGCTCGGCATCGGTCAGGCTGACGGCCCCCTGGGCCAGTAACTTCTCCCGCGGGCGTTCTGCCGCGGGCCAATCGCGAATGCTCATAACACCTCCTTGTGGACCTCCCGCCAGCCCGGGCAAGGGCCGCAGGGCTAGGCGCACCGCTGCTCCTGCGCGGCCTCTGTGCTATCGTAGCGCAACTTTTGCGCGGCGGCCGGCGCACCGCCGCGGCGCACATCCACCGTCTATAAAAGGCAGGCCTATGCAGCGGCTTTATCGGAAACGCATCATCGTGGGCGTGGGCGGCGGCATTGCCGCCTACAAGAGTGCCGAGCTGGTTCGCCGACTCAAGGATCTGGACGCCGACGTGCGCGTGGTCATGACCCGGGCCGGCCGCGAATTTATCACCCCGCTGACCCTGCAGGCCCTCTCCGGCCACCCGGTGCACCTGGACCTGCTCGACCCCGCCGCCGAAGCCGCCATGGGCCATATCGACCTGGCACGCTGGGCCGACCTGGTGCTGATCGCCCCGGCCACCGCCGACCTGATGGCGCGCCTGGCCCAGGGCGTGGCCGACGACCTGCTGACCACCCTGGTGCTGGCCACCGACGCCCCTGTGGCCCTGGCCCCGGCCATGAACCAGGCCATGTGGCGCGACCCGGCGACCCAGGCCAACGCCCAGCTGCTCAGCCAGCGCGGCCTGCATCTGTTCGGCCCGGCCGCCGGTAGCCAGGCCTGCGGCGATGTCGGCCTGGGCCGCATGCTCGAAGCCGAGCAACTGGCGCAATGCGCCGCCGACTGTTTCCAGGGCCAGGCCCTGACCGGCAAGCATGTGCTGATCACTGCGGGGCCGACCCAGGAAAACATCGACCCGGTGCGCTATATCACCAACCACAGCTCCGGCAAGATGGGCTTCGCCCTGGCCGAAGCCGCCGCCGAAGCCGGTGCCAAAGTCACCCTGATCAGCGGCCCGGTGCACCTGCCGACGCCCGAGCGGGTCGACCGCATCAACGTCACCAGCGCCCGCGACATGCTTGCCGCCTGCGAGGCCGCCATGCCCTGCGACCTGCTGATCGCCGCCGCCGCGGTTGCCGATTACCGCCCAGAAGTGGTCGCCCAGCACAAATTGAAGAAAGACCCCAGCAGCGGCGATGGTTTGCTCCTGCAAATGGTGCGTAACCCGGATATTCTCGCCACTCTGGCCGGACGCAGCGACCGCCCCTTCAGCGTCGGTTTCGCCGCCGAGACCGAGAACCTGTTGGAGTACGCCTCACGCAAGCTCAAGGACAAGAACCTCGACCTGATCGTCGCCAATGACGTGGCCAACCCCAGCATCGGTTTCAACAGCGAGGAGAACGCCATCACCATCATCGACCGCGAACTGCAGCAGAGCAGCTTCGGCCAGACCAGCAAGAGCAAGATCGCCCGCCAGCTGATCGCCGTTATCGCCGAGCGTCTGCCCCGCACCTGAAGCCACTTACACAACAACGAGTCCCGCATGCACGCCTTACAAGCCAAGATCCTCGACCCGCGCCTGGGTCACGAATTCCCCCTGCCGCAATACGCCACGCCGGGCTCTGCCGGCCTCGATCTGCGCGCCATGCTCAAGCAGGAGCTGGTACTGGAACCCGGGCAGACCGTGCTGATTCCCACCGGCCTGTCGATCTATATCGGCGACCCGGGCCTGGCGGCGATGATCCTGCCGCGCTCGGGCCTGGGCCATAAACATGGCATCGTCCTCGGCAACCTGGTCGGCCTGATCGACTCGGACTACCAGGGCGAGCTGATGGTGTCCTGCTGGAACCGCGGGCAGAGCGCTTTCACCATCGCCATCGGCGAGCGTATCGCCCAGCTGATTCTGGTGCCGGTGGTCCAGGCCCATTTCGAGCTGGTCGAACAGTTCGACGAAAGCCAGCGCGGCGCAGGCGGTTTCGGCCACTCCGGCAGCCACTGATTGCCTCTATTGATTGCAGGATGAACTGTCGAGGAGACGCCGCATGAAACTCTTCAAGCGCACTGCCAGGGATGCCGCCTCCGCCGATCCGGGCCAGAAAACCACCAGCGCCGCGCCAAGCACCCAGCGGCAGGCCGCCAATGCCATGCTGCCGGGCCTGCTGGCCGCACTAGGCGGGCTGCTCGTCGCCGGCGGCCTGCTCTGGTTCGGCATACTCGACAGCAGCCAGCAACGCCAGCAACAACAGCTCAGCCAGGCCTGGGGCAGCAGCCAGGCCTCGGCCCTGGACAAGGCCCTGCAACAACTGGCCGCGAACACCGCCAGCGCCGCGCGCAATCCGCAGCTGCTGGAGGCCCTGCAAAGCCAGGACAGCAACCAGCTGCGCGCCGCCGAACGCAACCTCGGCCACTGGCACGGAGTGGTCGATGCCCACCTCAATGCCCGCGGCCAGGCCCGCCAGGACATGGCCCGCAGCGCGCCGATGAACTTTGCCGCCCTGGATATGCTGCGCCGGGTGGAAAGCGGCCAGAACCCCGCCCCCGAAGCCTACAAGGTCGGTCAGCGCTGGCTGGTCTATAGCGCCGCGCCGTTGCGCCTGAGGGACGGCGAGCCGCTGCATGGCACCCTGCTCCTGGCCGTCGACCTCGACCAGCTGCTGGCCAGCCTGCCCACCTTGCCGGCGGATGTCGGCCAGATCCAGCTGAGCCAGCAGTTCAGCAATACCGCCGCCCAGGTGCTGGCCAGCAGCGGCCAGGCCAGCGGCCAGGCCCAGGCATTCCCCACCGGCAATCCCAACTGGACGCTCGGTTTTACCCCGGGCCCGGCACTGCAGCAGTTGGCCTACTCGCCGCTGTTGCTGGTGATCATCGGC
Organism: Pseudomonas sp.; assembly: GCA_041621875.1. Classification (GTDB taxonomy): domain Bacteria; phylum Pseudomonadota; class Gammaproteobacteria; order Pseudomonadales; family Pseudomonadaceae; genus Aquipseudomonas. The sequence goes on from JBFJZW010000300.1 coordinate 5,366, forward strand.
CTGATCGCCCTGCTCGGTTCCCTGCTGGGCCTGCACCAGCTGCACAGCAGCCTGCAGCGCCGCCTGCACAAGGATGTCATGCAGCTGGCCCAACTGATCAAAGAACTCTCGGCGGGCAAGGCAGTCAAAGCCTTCAGCCTGAGCCTGCCAGCGCTCGACAGCCTGGCCCACGCTCTGGCACGTCTGCCACGCCGAGCCAATGAAACTGTCGTGCGCCCACCCGCGGAAGCACCCGCCCCAACACCCGACACACAGCAAGCGGCACCGGCCGGCCTGGTTGATCCACTGTTTCAAGACACCGATATCCTCGATATCGA
>JBFJZW010000301.1:0-5608 GCA_041621875.1 Pseudomonas sp.
AGGTGCGCCGGCATGTCCGGCACACCGCCGCCGGTGACGACAGTGGCGCCGTCATCGACTGCCTGCTGGTAATAGCTGAGGACTTTTTCGCGGTGTTTGAGGCTCACCAGCGGACCGAAGTTGCTGCTCGCATCGTCCGGAGGGCCGATCACAAGGCTCTCGGCGCCGGCCTTGAGACGGGCGACGAACGCGTCGAAGATCGGTCGCTCGACATACACCCGCTCGGTGCCCAGGCAGACCTGGCCGCAGTTGGCGAAGGCCGAGCGCAGGGTACCCTCGATGGCCTTGTCCAGATCGCAGTCGGCGAACACGATGCCCGCGTTCTTGCCGCCCAATTCCAGCGACACCTGACGCACGCCCTTGGCCGCGGCGCGCATGATCACCTCACCCGTGCCGGTCTCACCGGTGAAGGTGTAGGCGTCGACATCCGGATGCTCGGTGAGGAAGGCGCCGGCCGAATCACCACCGAAGCCGTGTACCACGTTGTACACGCCCGCCGGCACGCCAGCGGCCTGCATCACCTCGCCGAGCAGGGTGGCGGTCAGCGGGGTTTCCTCGGACGGCTTGACCACCACGGTATTGCCGCAGGCCAGTGCTGGGCCGACCTTCCAGGTCATCAGCAGCAGAGGCAGATTCCACGGGCTGATCACGCCGATCACCCCCTTGGGGCGGCGCACCGCGTAGTTGAGCGCCCCAGCACCGTCCGGAGTGGCCATCTCGAAAGCTTCGTTGGCGACATTCTTCAGCAGGTCGGCGAACACCTTGAAGTTGGCCGCACCACGCGGAATGTCGATGTGGCTGGCCAGGGATTTGGGCTTGCCGGTGTCCAGGCATTCGGCCTGGAGAAATTCGTCGAAGCGCGCCGTGATGCCATCGGCCACACGGTGCAGGATCTCCGCGCGCTCGGCCACGTTCATCTTGCCCCAGGGGCCCTTGAGCGCGGCGCGGGCGGCCTTGACCGCGGCGTCGACCTCGGCACGACCGGCCTCGTGGACATGCCCGATCAACTGGCCGTTGGCTGGGTTGACGTCCTCGAAGGTGCGGCCGCTGGCCGAACCGACGAAGGCACCGTTAATGAAATGCTTGATCTCTTTCATATGCGCAATCTCTGCAATAAGTCGGGCCGGGCCTTCAGGTCAGCACAGTGAGGAAACGTTCGTTGAGTACTCGGTCGTGGTAGAAAATGGCCTTGCCCAGGTCCTTGGCCAACCAGGTCACCGGCTTGTGATCGGAGTAGTTGTAATCACCACCGCAGAACACCTCGTTCCGGTTACCGGACGGGTCGAAGAAGTAGATGGTCTTGCCGTGGGTTAGGCCGTGACGGGTCGGCCCGATATCGATCGAGGTGTCGGTCATGGAGATCAGGTCGGCGGCACGCAGCACGTCCTCCCAGGTCTCGAGGAAGAACGAGGCATGATGGAACTTGCCCTTCTCGGCATGCTGGATGAAGGCCACATCGTGGGCCTTGGTCGACAGGCTGAGAAACTGAGCGATCCGGGTGCCGTCGTCGTCGAGCACCTGCTCGGCCAGGTAGAAACCCAGCACTTCGGTGAACAGTTTGTAGGTCGCCTCCAGCTCGTCGCCGTACATCAGGCAGTGGTCGAAGCGCACCGCGCGCATGCCCTTGAGGTTACGTGGCCAGGCCTCAGGATTGACCTCCTCGATACCCCACTTGCCGGTGTACTCCTTCTCGGCATAGAGCTCGAAGAAATGTCCGGACGGTGCTTGGAAACGCACCCGCCGACCGCACCCCTTGAGTTCTCCAGCGGAGATGTTCTCGACTAGACAACCAAAGTTGAGCAGGTCATCCGTGAGGCGATTCAGGCAGGCTTCGTCGACCACCTTGAAGCCCATGAAATCCATGCCCGGCTCGGCGGCCTCGCGTAGCACCACCGAGAACTTGTCCACCTCGGTCCAGGCCTTCAGGTAGATGCGACCCTGCTCGTCGCGATCCATCTCGATCAGCCCGAGCAAATCGCGGTAGTGAGCCAGTGCACTCTCCAGGTTCAGCACGCGCAGTTGCACGTGACCGGGGCGTAGTACGCCTTTGTTCATGACGACACCTCTTGCTGGTTCTTGTTGTTGTGGTTGCCGACGCCTGCTTGGCGCAGGCACTCGATGTTCAAGTCAGACCGCGGAAATACCTGGCAGGCCAGAGCCACCCCCTGGCTCGCTGCTTCATCCGGCACGTGTTTGCAGCTCATCTGGCCGCGCTGGTAACTACCGCTGAGCACGCGCACCTTGCACAGACCGCAACCGCCGCCGCGGCACCCCACCGGCACACAGCGCTTGCCCTGCTGCTCCATGGCCTGCAGCACCGACTGGCCCTCGGCACAGGGGAAGCGTTGGCCGCTGAGCACTTCTTGCACCTCGTAGCTGGCGCTGTTCATCGCTCACCTCAGATGCGCTTGAACAGCGCCGAGCGCTGACTATCAGCGGCGCCATCGGCCGCTGTGAGAAAGCGCTCCATGAAAATGTCGCGCTCGAACAGGCGGCCCTGCATCAAGGTGCTGATGGCCGCGTCGATCATCGGCGGCGGCCCGCACAGGTAGGCCTTGTGCCCGCCGAAACGACCATCGAAATGGGCCTTGGCAGCGTCATGCACGAAGCCCTTGAAGCCCCGCCAGCTCGGATCGTCGTTGGCCTGGTTGAGCGCCGGCACATAGGTGAAATTGGCGTGCTCGCGGGCCAGGCCCTCGAACAGTTCGCGGTTGTACAGTTCGGCAACGTTGCGCGCGCCCTGGAACAGGGTGATCTGGCGGCTGTCACCTTGTTCGAGCAAGTCGAGGATCATCGACTGCGGGCTGGACAAACCCGAGCCGCCGGCGATGAAAATCAGGTCGCCCGGCTGCGAGCCGCGCACGAAGAACTGCCCGTAGGGGCCGGACAGCTGCAGCCGATCGCCAACCTTGAGCTGCTGATGGATATAGCCGGTGGCGGCGCCGCCCTCGACCAGGCGCACATGCAGTTCAACTTCGTCGGCCCGGCCCGGCGGGTTGGCCAGGGAGAAAGCCCGACTGCCGTCGATGCCCGGCAGCTCGAGGTTGACATATTGTCCGGACTGGAAGGCCATGGGCCGATCCAGGCGCAAATGCACGCCTTTGATGGTCGGCGACAGCTCGACGATGGCAGTGACGGTGGCGTGGAAATCCGCCACCGGATGGCCAAGGAAGTCGGGGTCGACATCGATGTCGGCCTCGATGGTCACGTCGCTCTGCACGGTGGCGCAGCAGGCCAACACCTTGCCCTCGTCGCGCTCGATGTCCATCAGGGCGAAGGGCGACGCGGCGCCAACCTCGACGTCGCCGTCCAGTACCTGCACCTTGCAGGTGGCACAGGTGCCATGGCCGCAGGCGAAGGGCAACCACACGCCCTGACGCAGGGCAGCCTGAAGAATGGTCTGGCCCTCCTCCACTTCGATCACTTCGCCGGTCGGCTCGATGGTGACGTTGTAAGTCATGGTGCTCACCTCAACTCGCGGAGTTGCCCAAGCCATTCAGGCCGGGAGTTTGCAGACGCAGCATGTCCTTGTGGCGCAGGCCATTGGCGTCCAGGCTGGCGGCGAAATCCGGCACCCAGGGCTCATCATTGAGCAACCAGAGGCTGGCCGTGAAATCGACCCTGGCGGTATCCGGGTGAGCGGCCAAGGCTGGCCGAAATACTTGCTCGCAGAGCTCGGCGAAGCCCATGGCCGGGTTCACCGACATGGCGAGCGGCGAACAGAACATCAGGTGGCGATCCCAGCCCAGGTACAGCAGGCGGTTGCCGTGGAAGTTGGCTTCGCGGTCGAGCGGGGCAAATTCATAAGCCCCGATGGCATTGACGGTCATGTCAGGTTCCTCTTGTTCTTGGTATGGGAAAGCGCGGGACGGTGCGGCCATCCCGCGCCGGCTCAGCTCGCCTTGGGCAGGGGGGCGACGGCCGGATTCAAGCCCTTCCACTGCAGCCAGCGCTGGTGCTCGGGCGAGCCGAGGTACTCGAAGTTGTCCTCACCGATGTTGATGTTGTAGTAGTCGCGCACCACCGACTCGACGTCGCTACCGCCGCAGTTGCCTTGGTAGATCTGGTGCACCGGCAGCCAGGCCTGGACATACTTGACCGGCTGGTTCTTGAAGATGTCGCAGCAGCCATCCGAGCAGAAGTGGTAACGCTCGCCCTCGTGCACGTGGCTGCGATGGCTGAGCTTGGTGGCGTCATCCGGCTCGGTGAAGATGGCCGGGATCTGGCACACCTGACACAGCTGCGGCAGGGTGTTGTTGTAGAAGCGCTCGCCCTTCTCCTGCTGCTCGCGCCAGAAGGTGAAGCGCTCGCGGTAGTACTGGTCGAAGGTGTTCGGGTACTTGGCCGACAGCCAGTCCATCTCCTCGTCGCTGGGCATCCAGGTATGGAAATTGGTGGCCTGGCTGTACTGGTAGAAGGTCGCCCAGGTCTGATGGGAGACGTGCTCCTTGCCGATGGTCGTCTGCTCGACGTACTTCGGCGCGCGGATACCGTAGCGCTCCAGGTCCTTAAACAGCGCGCCGCCCGCCTCCTCGAAGTAGACCTCCCAGGCTTCGGCCCAGGACATCACTTTGTTCGGCAGCATGTAGTCCATCATCATCCCGACCAGCGACAGCAGACGGTTGCCGCGCCAGAACCACTTGTCGATCCAGCCCTGAATGATCGGCACGTTGTCCTCGTGCTGCTCGAGCATGAACTTGATCACCTCCAGGCCCAGGGTCATGTGCCGGGCCTCGTCGGACTGCGCCGAGAAGCCGAAGGTGACGGTGGCCATGTCGCCGTTGTAGGCCGCGCCGGACATGAAAGGCACGAACAGCAGGTTGGTCAGCACGTACTCGAAGGAGAACGAGATGGCGGTTAGGAACTCGAACGGTCCGGCCGTGCGCGCATCGTCGAAGAACGACTTGGGCACCGAGTTGAACCACACGCGATCGTGCATGTGGGCAAAGTCATGTAGGCCGTTGAAGTGCTTGTTGTAATGGCTCATCGCATGCACTTGCGTCTGCACGTGACGCAGCTCGTCGATCGCCTGCATCTGGCAGGCGACCCGCGCACCGGCGCCGCTGAAATCCCGGCCGACCCGGGCGAAGCCCTGGAACGCCTGGTATTCGCAGGGGCTGATGCCACCGAGGAACAATTTCAGCGCATTGACGTAGCGGGCATCGGAGATGGTCTGCTGGCCGTTGTTCTGGGCGAAGGCGTCGAGAATGGCGTAGAGCTTCTTCTCCTTCTCGGCCTGGTACTTCCAGTAGGCATCCATGGTCAGACGAAAGGGGTCCTCCCACTTGTCCCAGTCGGTGATCTTGATGCCCTCGAAATCCTCGTGGGGGAAGATGGCCTTCTTGTCCTGGTAGCTAGGCTCCCAGTCGAGGTCGCGGGTCAGGTAGCGGTACTTTTCTTTGAGGCCGAGTTTTTTCTTGTTCGCGGTCATGGCTTGGCTCCTAGTTTTTCCACTCGAGAACGAAGGCGTCATCGTCCTCGTCGACGTTGCCGCCGATGGTGATCACGTCCAGCAGCATCTCCTGCACGTCCCAGGCGCGGCCGAGCCGCTCTTCCATGGTCTCGCGGCGGATCTGCAGACGGCCTTCGGCCTCGATGCGGATCATCG
>JBFJZW010000302.1:0-5595 GCA_041621875.1 Pseudomonas sp.
CATCGGTGACGCCCGGCAGGTCCTCACCGGGGAAGCCGCCCTTCATATAGGTGTAGGTGCCCATGCCCATAAACACGGCATCGTACTCATCCAGCAGCTGCTGCATGGTGATGTCTGTGCCGATCTCGGTGTTCAGGCGGAACTCGATGCCCATGCCGGTGAAGACTTCGCGGCGATTGCTCAGCACGCTCTTCTCCAGCTTGAACTCGGGGATACCGAAGGTCAGCAGGCCGCCGATTTCCGGGTTCTTGTCGAACACCACCGGGGTCACGCCGTTGCGCACCAGCACGTCGGCGCAGCCCAGGCCAGCGGGGCCGGCACCGATGACCGCAACGCGCTTGCCGGTTGGCACCACGCGCGACATATCCGGACGCCAGCCCATGGCGAACGCCGTGTCGGTGATGTACTTCTCCACCGAGCCGATGGTCACCGCGCCGAAGCCGTCGTTAAGGGTGCAGGCACCCTCGCACAGACGGTCCTGCGGACACACCCGGCCGCAGACTTCCGGCAGGGTGTTGGTCTGGTGCGACAGTTCCGCGGCGGCGAGGATATTGCCCTCGGACACCAATTTGAGCCAGTTGGGAATGAAGTTGTGCACCGGGCACTTCCATTCGCAATAGGGGTTACCGCAGCCCAGGCAACGATGCGCCTGGTCGGCCGCTTGCGCAGGCTTGAAGTTGTCGTAGATCTCGACGAACTCTTTCTTACGCTGACGCAACAGTTTCTTCTTCGGGTCTTTGCGCCCGACTTCGATGAACTGGAAGTCGTTATTCAGACGTTCAGTCATTGCAATACCTCATCAAACCACTTCAGGCGCATTCTTATTGCGGGTTGGCACGGGTGCTGGAGAGCAACGACTTCAGGCTTGCCGCCTTCGGTTTGACCAGCCAGAACTTGCGCAGGTAGTCGTCGAGGTTTTCCAGCAGGTTGGTGCCCCACTCACTCGATGTTTCCTGGACGTACTCGGCGAGTACGCGCTGCAGGTGGCTACGATAAGCCTCCATCGATTCGTTGTTGATCCGCTGGATCTCCACCAGTTCGTGGTTTACGCGGTCGTAGAAGCTGTTGTCCAGATCGAGCACGTAGGCGAAACCGCCGGTCATGCCGGAACCGAAGTTGTAGCCGGTCTTGCCCAGCACGCAGACAAAGCCGCCGGTCATGTATTCGCAGCAATGGTCGCCCGTGCCTTCCACCACGGTGTGCGCACCGGAGTTACGCACGGCGAAACGCTCGCCCGCGGTACCAGCGGCGAACAGCTTGCCGCCGGTGGCACCGTACAGGCAGGTGTTACCAATAATGGCGCTGTCCTGGGTCTTGAACGGGCTGCCCTTAGGCGGGGTGATCACCAGCTTGCCGCCGGTCATGCCCTTGCCGACATAGTCGTTGGCGTCGCCTTCCAGGTACAGGTTCAGACCACCGGCGTTCCACACGCCGAAGCTCTGGCCCGCGGTGCCCTTGAAGCGGAAGGTGATCGGTGCCTTGGCCATGCCCTGGTTGCCATGCGCACGGGCAATTTCGCCGGAGACACGGGCCCCGATGGAACGGTCGCAGTTGCAGATATCCAGCTCGAACTCGGCACCGCTGGCGGCATCGATGGCCGACTTGGCCAGCTCGACCATCTTCTCGGCCAGCAGGCCTTGATCGAACGGCGGGTTGCGGTCAACCAGGCAGAACTGCGGCTTGTCGGCCGGAATGTGGTCGCTGCCGAGCAGCGGCGTCAGATCCAGATGCTCCTGCTTGGCGGTTTCGCCCGGCAGCATTTGCAGCAGATCGGTACGCCCGATCAACTCTTCCAGGCTGCGTACACCCAGCTTGGCCAACCACTCGCGGGTTTCTTCGGCGACGTAGGTGAAGAAGTTCATCACCATTTCGACGGTGCCGATGAAATGATCCTTGCGCAATTTGTCGTTCTGCGTGGCCACGCCGGTGGCGCAGTTGTTCAGGTGACAGATACGCAGGTATTTGCAACCCAGGGCGATCATCGGCGCAGTACCGAAGCCGAAGCTTTCGGCACCGAGAATAGCGGCCTTGATCACGTCCAGGCCGGTCTTCAGGCCGCCGTCGGTCTGTACCCGCACCTTGCCGCGCAGATCGTTGCCGCGCAGGGTCTGGTGGGTTTCGGCCAGGCCGAGCTCCCACGGCGCACCGGCGTACTTGATCGAGGTCAGCGGCGATGCACCGGTACCCCCGTCGTAACCGGAGATGGTGATCAGGTCAGCATAAGCCTTGGCCACACCGGCGGCGATGGTGCCGACACCGGCTTCCGCCACCAGCTTGACCGACACCAGTGCGGCCGGGTTGACCTGCTTGAGGTCATAGATCAGCTGCGCCAGGTCTTCGATGGAATAGATGTCATGGTGCGGCGGTGGCGAAATCAGGGTCACGCCCGGTACGGCGTAACGCAGCTTGGCGATCAGACCGTTGACCTTGCCGCCTGGCAGCTGGCCACCCTCGCCGGGCTTGGCACCCTGGGCCACCTTGATCTGCAGCACTTCGGCGTTGACCAGGTATTCCGGGGTCACGCCGAAACGGCCAGTGGCCACCTGCTTGATCTTCGAGCTGCGCACGGTGCCATAACGGGCCGGGTCTTCGCCGCCCTCACCGGAGTTGGAGCGCGCGCCGAGGCGGTTCATCGCCTCGGCGATGGCTTCGTGAGCCTCGGGCGACAACGCGCCGAGGGAAATCCCGGCGGAGTCGAAGCGCTTGAGAATCTCCCCCAGCGGCTCAACCTGATCCAGCGCCAATGGCTGAGCGGCCAGCTTCAGTTGCAGCAGGTCGCGCAGCATCGACACCGGACGGGTGTCGACCAGGGTGGTGTATTCCTTGAATTTCTCGTAGCTGCCCTGCTGCACAGCGGCCTGCAGGGTGCTGACCACATCCGGGTTGTAGGCGTGGTACTCGCCGCCGTAGACGAACTTGAGCAGGCCGCCTTGCTGGATCGTCTTGCGCGCGTTCCAGGCCTCAAACGCCAGCAGCTTCTGCTCGTTTTCAATATCGACGAAACGCGCGCCCTTGATGCGGCTGGCCACACCACGGAAGCACAGTTCGGTGACGTCATCGGCCAGGCCGACCGCTTCGAACAGCTGCGCACCGCGATAAGAAGCGACGGTGGAGATACCCATCTTCGACAGGATCTTCAGCAGGCCCTTGGAGATGCCCTTGCGGTAGTGCTTGAACACTTCATACAGATCGCCCAGCACTTCGCCGGTGCGAATCAGGTCGCCCAGTACTTCGTAGGCGAGAAACGGATAGACCGCCGACGCACCGAAGCCGAGCAGCACCGCATAGTGATGCGGGTCGCGGGCAGTAGCCGTCTCGACCAGGATGTTGCAGTCGCAACGCAGGCCTTTTTCGGTCAGGCGGTGGTGAATCGCACCGGTGACCAGGGAGGCGTGGGCCGGCAGCTTGCCCGGAGCGATATGCCGGTCAGACAGCACCAGCAGCACCTTGCCGGCGCGCACGGCTTCTTCGGCCTGATCGGCCATATTGCGCACGGCCGCTTCCAGACCCAGCGACTCGTCGTAGTTCATGTCGATCAGCTGGCGCTCGAAGCCCGGGCGATCCAGGTTCATCAAGGCGCGCCACTTGGCCGGCGAAATCACCGGGCTGCTGAGAATCACGCGAGCAGCGTGCTCGGGCGACTCGGTGAAGATATTGCGCTCGGCACCGAGGCAGATCTCCAGCGACATGACGATGGCTTCGCGCAGCGGGTCGATAGGCGGGTTGGTGACCTGGGCGAACTGCTGACGGAAGTAGTCGTACGGCGAGCGCACGCGCTGGCTGAGCACGGCCATCGGCGTGTCGTCACCCATCGATCCGACCGCTTCCTGGCCTTGTTCGCCGAGCGGACGCAGCACCTGGTCACGTTCCTCGAAGGTGACCTGGTACATCTTCATGTACTGCTTGAGCTGGTCCTGGTCGTAGAACGCCGAACCATGGTCGTTGTCTTCCATGGTCGCCTGAATACGGGTGGCGCTCTTGCGCATCCACTGCTTGTAGGGATGACGCGACTTCAGGCGGTTGTCGATATCGTCGCTGCCGAGGATCTGCCCGGTTTCGGTGTCCACCGCGAGGATCTGCCCCGGGCCTACACGGCCCTTGGCCAACACGTCCTCGGGTGCGTAGTTCCACACGCCGATTTCCGAGGCCAGGGTGATATAGCCGTTCTTGGTGGTGACCCAGCGCGCCGGACGCAGACCGTTACGGTCGAGCAGGCACACGGCATGGCGGCCATCGGTGAGCACCACACCGGCCGGACCATCCCAGGGCTCCATATGCATGGAGTTGTATTCGTAGAACGCACGCAGGTCGGCGTCCATGGTCTCGACGTTCTGCCAGGCTGGCGGAATGATCATGCGCACGCCGCGGAACAGGTCGATACCGCCGGTGACCATCAGCTCGAGCATGTTGTCCATGCTCGAGGAGTCGGAACCCACACGGTTGACCAGCGGGCCGAGCTCTTCCAGATCGAAGATCTGGTCGTTGGCGAACTTCAGGCGACGCGCCTGGGCCCAGTTGCGGTTACCGGTGATGGTGTTGATTTCACCGTTGTGCGCGAGGAAGCGGAACGGCTGAGCCAGCGGCCACTTCGGCAGGGTGTTGGTGGAGAAGCGCTGGTGGAAGACGCAAATGGCGGTCTGCAGGCGCTCGTCACCCAGGTCCGGGTAGAACTGCTGCAGGTCGGCCGGCATCATCAGGCCTTTATAGATGATGGTCTTGTGCGAAAAGCTGCAGATGTAGTGATCGCTGTCGGCGGCATTGCTCACCGAGGAGCGACGACGGGCACTGAACAGCTTGATCGCGAACTCCTGATCGGACAGGCCTTCGCCACCGATAAACACCTGTTCGATCTGCGGCAGACGCTCAAGGGCCAGGCGGCCGAGCACGCTGGTGTCGATCGGCACCTTGCGCCAGCCGACCAGGCTCAGGCCAGCGGCCAGGATCTCGCGATTCATATTCTCGCGGGCCGCTTCGGCTTTTACCGGGTCCTGATTAAAGAACACCATACCCACGGCGTACTGTTTGGGCAGCTCGACGGCAAAATGCTGCTGGGCCATGGCCCGCAGGAAAGCATCGGGTTTCTGGATCAGCAGACCACAACCGTCGCCGGTCTTGCCGTCGGCATTGATCCCGCCGCGGTGGGTCATGCATGTCAGGGCTTCGATCGCTGTCTGCAGCAGGTGATGGCTAGCCTCACCCTGCATATGGGCGATCAGGCCGAAGCCGCAGTTATCCTTGAACTCATCAGGACGGTACAAACCTGCTTTCATAGGGACTCTCACCAGACGGCCTTTTGCAAGGCAATTACTTTCTAATTCAACCACTTACCATACGCGCAGGACAATGCCCCAGCTTTGCGCAGGCGAAAGGGTGGTTATTGTACATAGCCACCTAAGCCGTCACAAACTTATGTGGCGAAGGTTTGAAAAAACATGTCGCGAAAGCGAACGATAAGACCGGAAGGTCGTGCTAACGACCAACCGGTCAGTGCCGGCGCCACCTAATCGCTAGCGCGCTTGAACGATTTCTTGCTGAATACCCGCGAAATTACGCGGCCAGGGCTTTCCGGCCTGAATCTTAGCCGGCAAAGTACGC
>JBFJZW010000303.1:0-5591 GCA_041621875.1 Pseudomonas sp.
CCACCAAGATAGGGATTTTAGTAATGAAACTGAAAAACACTTTAGGCATCGTCATCGGCTCTCTGCTGGCTTCTTCCTCTTTTGGCGCGCTGGCTCAGGGTCAAGGCGCTGTAGAAGTGGAGGGCTTCGCTAAGAAGGAATTCTTCGATAGCGCCCGTGATTTCAAGAACAACGGCAACCTGTTCGGTGGCAGCATCGGCTACTACCTGACCGATGATGTTGAACTGCGCCTGGCCTACGACGAAGTGCACAACGCTCGTGGCGAAGATGGCCGCAACATCAAGGGCTCCAACACCGCTCTGGATGCTCTGTACCACTTCAATAACGCCGGCGACGCACTGCGTCCATACCTTTCCGCTGGTTTCTCGGACCAGAGCATCGGTCAAACCGGTCGTAGCGGCCGTAACGGCTCCACCTTCGCCAACCTGGGCGGTGGTGCCAAGTACTACTTCACCGACAATTTCTACGCCCGTGCTGGCGTTGAAGCTCAGTACAACATCGACCAGGGCGACACCGAGTGGGCTCCAAGCGTCGGTATCGGCATGAACTTCGGCGGCAGCCCTAAGCCTGCTGAGGTTGTTGAGGCTGCTCCTGAGCCGATGCCTGAGCCGGTTGCTGTTGAAGAGCCGATGGAACTGGTTCGTGTCGAGCTGGACGTCAAGTTCGACTTCGACAAAGCCAGCGTCAAAGAAGAAAGCTACGGTGATATCAAGAACCTGGCCGATTTCATGAATCAGTACCCGCAGACCACCACCGTGGTTGAAGGTCACACTGACTCCGTTGGCAGCGATGCCTACAACCAGAGCCTCTCCGAGCGTCGTGCAAGCGCTGTTCGTGAAGTGCTGGTCAACCAGTACGGCGTAGACGCTGCTCGCGTTAACGCTGCAGGCTACGGTGAGTCCCGTCCGGTTGCCGACAACGCCACCGACTCCGGCCGCGCTGTTAACCGTCGCGTAGAAGCTGAAGTAGAAGCCCAGATCAAGCAGTAATCGATCTGACGCTGTAGAAAACCCCGCTTCGGCGGGGTTTTTTTATGACTTTTTTCCGCTCAGCGGTGGCATTTATCCGCTGTCCGGGGGCCGTTCTGCGACGCGCTCCAAGTCTGCTTCGCCAAGCACTCGGCCACTCTGGCGACGTATTTCTCTCGGCGAAAAAAAGCCCGCTGAGGGGGCAGCGGGCAAGGTGACAACTCCGCAGGAGCGCGAAGCAGTTAGGCACTGATGGCAATGGTCGCCTGTTGCTGTTGGCTCGCGACCTCGCCGATGACCAGGATGGCGGGGCTTTTCAGCTGGAAGTCCAGGGCGTCCTGCTGCATCGCGTGCAGGGAACTGCGGCATTCGCGTTGCTGTGGCAGGGAGGCGTTCTCGATCAGCGCCACCGGCATATCGGCGCGCATGCCGCCGGCCAGCAGGCTTGCGCGGATTTCCGCCAGTTTCGCCACGCCCATATAGACCACCAAAGTAGTGCCGCCCTGGGCCAGGGCGGCCCAGTTCAGCGTGCTGTCGTCCTGGGTGTGGGCGGTGACCAGGGTCACGCCGCGGGCTACGCCGCGCAGGGTCAGGGGTATGCCGCATTGGGTCGCGCCGGCCAGGCCAGCGGTAATGCCGTTAACCATTTCCACTTCGATGCCATGGGCGCTGAGCCAGTCGACTTCTTCGCTGCCGCGGCCAAAGATGCAGGGGTCGCCGCCTTTCAGGCGCACCACGCACTTGCCCTGACGGGCGTAGCGCAGCATCAGGCGGTGGATAAAGGCCTGGGGCGTGGAGCGGCAACCGCCGCGCTTGCCCACCGGCACCACCCGGGCATTCGGGCAATGCTCCAGCACGGCCGGGTTGACCAGGTCGTCGATCATCACGATATCGGCCCGATTGAGGGCTTTTACCGCTTTCAGGGTCAGCAACTCCGGATCACCGGGCCCTGCGCCTACCAGCCAGACTTTTGCGCTCATATCAGATTCCTCTAGGCATTGATCGCTATTGGCGCAGTGGCCAGCAGCCGCTTGATTTCCGGGACACAGGAGCCGCAACTGGTGCCGCACTTGAGTTCCTGCTTGAGACCGTCGAGGTCGAGGCCGCGGGCGATTCCGGCGCATACCGCGTCCTGGCTGACATTCAGGCAATTGCACAGGGTCTTGCTGGCTTTCCTGCCGCTGGCCGCGCCTGGCGGGGTGGACAGCGGTGCCAGTAGCCAGCGGCGCAGGTCGGCATCGGCCTGGCCGTCGTTCCATAGGCTTTTCAGCCAGTCGCGGGCGGCGGTTTCCCCGGCCAGGCGGATGGCGGTGATACGGCCGTCCTCGATGCGCACGCGCTTGCCGACCGCTTTACGCGGGTCGTCATAGGCCAGCACCGGGCCTTCGTGCAGGCCGAGCAGCTGATCGATCTGCGCCAGCAGCTCGGGCTCGGGAGCCACGGCACAGGCGGCGCGGATCAGCAGCGCGGGGCGCTCGCGTCCGGTCAGGTTGAGGTTGGCGTAGGCAAAGCCTTCGAACAGCGGGCGCAGGGCCTCGAAACGGGTCTGCACCTGGCCTTCGACCAGGGCAAAGAAGGTCCAGGGCAGCTCGACCTTTTCCACCTCGACCCCGGCGTGCTTGAGTTCCGGCTGCTTGGACAGCGGATCGAATGCCGGCTGGGTCAGCACATTGGTGCCCAGGCCCTTGAGAAAACGGTTGCCCCAGTGCATCGGCAGGTAGGCCTGGCCGGCACGTATGCTGTCGTCGGCCTGCACCGGCAGGATCAGGCTGCCGCGGCGGCTGCGTACCTTGATCAGGTCGCCGCTTTGCAGGCGGCGGCGACGCATCTCGTCCGGGTGCAGGCTAAGCACGGCCTCCTCGACATGGCCGAACAGGCGTGCGGCGGTGCCGGTACGGCTCATGCCGTGCCACTGGTCGCGCAGGCGGCCAGTGTTGAGGGTCAGGGTGAAGCGCGCCTCGCGTTTTTCCTTGGGTGCACGGTAGGGGTCGGCATGAAACTGCGCGCGACCGTTGGCAGTGGGGTAGCGCGCGTCGCCGTAGAGGCGCGGCGTACCCTGGGTTGCGCCGGCCGGGAACGGCCATTGCTGGGGACCTTGGTTATCCAGAATCGCATAGCTGAGCCCCGACAGGTCGAGGTCACGCTGGGCAGTCAGGTGTTTGTACTCCTCGAACAGCGCTTGCGGGCGGTCGAAGGCGAACAGGCTGGGCAGGCCGGGGCGGAGCAGTTTTTCTAAACGACGGGCGAAATCGCTGGTGATCGCCCAATCCGGCCGCGCCTCTGCGGGTGCTGGCACGGCGCGGCGTACATGACTGACGCGGCGTTCGGAGTTGGTCACCGTGCCTTCCTTCTCGCCCCAGCTGGCGGCGGGCAGCAGCAGGTCGGCGTAGTGGCAGGTCTCGGTGGTGAAAAAGGCTTCCTGCACCACCACGAAGGGGCAGGCGGCCAGGGCTTCATGCACCTTGTTCTGATCCGGCATGGACTGCGCCGGGTTGGTGCAGGCGATCCACAGGGCCTTGACCTTGCCGACCCGCACCGCTTCGAACAGTTCGATGGCGCTCAGCCCTGCGCTGGCCGGCAGTGCGTCGACGTCCCAGTAGCGGGCGACTTCGGCGCGGTGTTCGGCATTGCCGGCCTCGCGATGGCCGGGCAGCAGGTTGCTCAGGCTGCCGGTTTCGCGGCCGCCCATGGCGTTCGGTTGGCCGGTGAGGGAAAAGGGGCCGGCACCGGGTTTACCGATCTGCCCGGTGGCCAGGTGCAGGTTGATCAGCGCGCTGTTCTTGGCGCTGCCGCTGCTCGACTGGTTGAGGCCCATGCACCAGAGCGACAGGAAGCTCGGTGCGCTGCCTATCATCCGTGCGCATTGCTGCAGGCTGTCCTGGCTGATGCCGCACAGCTCGCTGACCATCTGCGGGCTGTAATCGCGCACCAGGGTCTTGAGGGCGTCGAAACCCTCGGTGTGGGCGTCGATATAGGCGCGGTCGATCCAGCCTTCCCACATCAGGATATGCAGGATGCCGTGGAACAGGGCGACGTCGCTGCCCGGGATGATCGGTAGGTGCAGGTCGGCCAGCTCGCAGGTGTCGGTGCGCCGCGGGTCGACGACGATGATCTGCATGTCCGGGCGCTTGGCCTTGGCTTCTTCCAGACGGCGGAACAGCACCGGGTGGGCGTAGGCCATATTGGAGCCGGCGATCAGCAGGCAGTCGCTCTGCTCGATGTCCTCGTAGTTGCACGGCGGCGAATCGGCACCGAGGCTGCGCTTGTAGCCGACCACGGCTGAGGACATGCACAGGCGCGAGTTGCTGTCGATATTGTTGGTTCCCACCAACGCTCTCGCCAGCTTGTTAAAGGCGTAGTAGTCCTCGGTCAGCAACTGGCCGGAGATGTAGAAGGCCACGCTGTCCGGGCCGTGCTCGCGGATGGTTTCGGCGAAGACGTTGGCGGCGTGATCCAGGGCGCTATCCCAGTCGGTGCGGGTACGGGCCAGGCCTTTACCCAGACGCAGTTCGGGGTACAGGGCACGGGCGTCGAGGTCGCCGGTCAGGTGCAGGGTCGAACCCTTGCTGCACAGCTTGCCGAAGTTGGCCGGATGCGCGGGATCGCCCTGGACGCCGAGAATCTTCTCGTCATCGTGTTCGATCAGCACGCCACAACCCACGCCGCAATAGCAGCAGGTGGAGGCGGTGATCTGATGGGAATGGGTCATGGGCGTCATCTCTCTGCGGTAATCGGGTAGGCCGCGGCGCGATGCGCGCGGCCTACCAATGACCTATCAGGCACATTCGCTAGCGCTGTTCAGGGCCAGCAGCACCCGGCCGTTCTCCACTCGGGCGTGGTGCCGATGAGCACAGCCCTGGTCCGGGGCCACGGCTTCGCCGGACTCCAGCTCGATCTGCCAGTTGTGCAGCGGGCAGGCCACGCGCTTGCCGTAGATGATGCCTTGCGACAGCGGGCCGCCCTTGTGCGGGCAGCGGTCGTCGAGGGCGAAGACTTCATCTGCGGAAGTCCTGAAAAGCGCGATATCGCCTTTCGGACCGCTGACAATTCGTGAGCCCAGTACGTTGATTTCTTCCAGGTCGCAGATATCCAGCCAGTTCATGCGTGCGCCTCCAGTTCCTGCAGTGCGATGCGATCGAATTCTTTCTTCAGCTGCGGTTTGGCCAGTTGTTCCTTCCACGGGTCCTGCTCGAAGGACAGGGAGAACAGCAGGCGCTCATGCAGGGCCTTGCGCCGCTCGGCATCTTCCAGCACGCCTTTCTTGATGTGCTCCATGCCCACGCGCTGCATGTAATGCACGGTGCGCTCGAGGTAGAAGGCTTCCTCGCGGTAGAGCTGGAGGAAGGCCAGGCTGTATTCCATGACTTCTTCTGCAGTCTTGAGCTTGACGAAGAACTCGCCGGCCTCGGTCTTGATCCCGCCGTTACCGCCGATATACAGCTCCCAGCCGGAGTCGACACCGATGATGCCGACGTCCTTGATCCCGGATTCGGCGCAGTTGCGCGGGCAGCCGGAGACCGCCAGCTTGACCTTGTGCGGCGACCACATATTGAACAGCGCGTGTTCCAGGTCGATGCCCATCTGCGTGCTGTTCTGCGTGCCGAAGCGGCAGAACTCGCTGCC
>JBFJZW010000304.1:0-5530 GCA_041621875.1 Pseudomonas sp.
GACGGCATCTGCCCGGCCATGCGCGGGTCCAGCTCGACGGCCATGCGCAGGGCGCGGCCGAAGGCCTTGAACACCGTTTCGATCTGGTGGTGGGTGTTGGTGCCGCGCAGGTTGTCGATATGCAGGCTGACCAGGGCGTGATTGACGAAGCCCTGGAAAAACTCCTGGAACAGGTCGACGTCGAAGCCACCGACCACCGCGCGGGTGAAGGGCACATGCATCTGCAGGCCGGGGCGACCGGAGAAGTCGATCACCACGCGCGACAGGGCTTCGTCCAGCGGCACATAGGAATGGCCGTAACGGGTCATGCCCTTCTTGTCGCCGATGGCCTGGGTAAAGGCCTGGCCGAGGGTGATGCCGACGTCTTCGACGGTGTGATGGTCGTCGATATGCAGGTCGCCCTGGCACTGGATATCCAGGTCGATCAGGCCGTGACGGGCAATCTGATCGAGCATGTGTTCGAGGAACGGCACGCCAATATCGAACTTGGCCTTACCGGTACCATCCAGGTTGATCGAGACCTTGATCTGGGTCTCCAGGGTGTTGCGTTCGACGGAAGCCGTACGTTCGGCCATCACCAGCTCCAGAAATTGCTCACGGAAAAAGGCTGCCATTATAGGGGCAAAGCTGGCCCGGGGATACGCACCCGGCCGGCTGGACTGCATCTTGCAGACGTCCGGATATTTGCCCTGCCGAGGCGGCGATCATGCATGAGCGGAAAATGCCGGCCACCCTGCGCTTTATGCTGGCGGCCCGGCGCAGCGAGTTGCTCGGCCTGGAGGACCTGGCGCAGACCTGTGAGCTGGTGACCCGCATCAGCCAGCTGGTGCATGCCCTGCAAAAAGAACGCGGCTATTCCAACCTCTATCTGAGCGGCAATGCCCCGCACCAGCGCCTGCAGCTGGACGACCTGAGCCAGGCCGCCGACAGCCTGGAACGCCAGGTGCGCGACGACCTCGAACGCATCGACCAGAACGGCCTCGGCTCGGCCGACAAGACCCGTCTGTTCACTCGCATCGCCTATGCCCTGCACAGCCTCGACGAGCTGCCGGCGCTGCGGCGCAAGATTCGCGAACACCGGATCAGCATGCAGGACGCCACCGCCACCCTGGTACGACTGATCGGCGGCCTGCTGGCAGTGGTCTTCGAGGCCGCCGACACTGCGGTCGACCCCGCCATCACCCGCAGCCTGGTGGCGCTGTTCAACTTTATGCAGGGCAAGGAACTCGCCGGCCAGGAGCGCGCCCTGGGCGTCGCCGGCTTCGCCAGCGGCTACTTCACGGCCGAGATGCTCGAACGCCTGGAGCACCTGCTGGAATGCCAGGCGCGCAGTTTCGTGACCTTCGGCCGCTTCGCCAGCCCGGCCGCCCTGGAGCTCTGGCACAGCCTCTGCGCCAGCCCCAGCAACGCCCAGGCCTGCCGCCTGCGCGAGATCGCCCGGCGCACCCACGCCGACGCCCGGGTCGACTGCCAGCTCGGCGAACTCTGGTTCGAACTGCACACCGCCCGTATCGACGCGATGAAAAGCGTGGAAACCTGCCTGGAGCAGGACCTGCTGCACGGCTGCCAGCAGAGCATGCAGCGCGTCCGTCACGACCTGCACAACCACCGCCGACTGCTCGACGGCCTCAGCGACATGCATGCCGCCGCCGAGCAGGCCAGACTATTCAGCGTGCGCAGCAGCGACCTCGACAGCCCGGCCGAGGAAGGTCCGGGGGCCAACCTGGCGCGCTCGACCCTGGACCTGCTGCAGAGCCAGACCCAGCGTCTGCAGGGCATGCACGACGAACTGCGCGAGGCGCGCCAGGCCCTGGACGAGCGCAAGCGGGTGGAGCGCGCCAAGCAGCTGCTGATCAAACAACAGGGCTGCAGCGAGAGCGAAGCCTACGCCCGGTTGCGCCAAGCGGCGATGAACCAGGGCCTGCGCCTGGACGAGGTGGCCCAGCGCCTGCTGGCGCTCAATGCCGCCCCCCAGGCGGCCAAAGCCCGGCAAAAGCACTGAACTCAGGCACGCGCCAGCAGCGGCGCACTGCGAACGTGCACCACCGCATGCCGCCGCGACCGTTCAGCACAGCGCTCGGCCAGGGCGAACGAACGCCACGCTCGCCTGGCCGGGCAATGCAAACCATTGATCTGACAGGCGCGACCGACCCGAAACGGCATACGCGAAAACATTACCTAGATCCTGGCACGGCTTTCGCTATGGCTAGAACAAGCCTGGCAGCAATGCCGAGCACCACAATCCAATCCGGACAACGATGTCCACGCCCCCGGCTCAGCCGGTCGGCGTGACATCGTTTTTTTTCGCCCAGAGGAAACCGAGCCATGACCGACAAGCCGAGCAATGACGACAGCAACAGCGTACTGATGGCCTCGCGCCGGCGCTTCCTGAAACAGTCGATAGTCGCCGCCAGCGGCATCGCCCTGCTCGGCGGCATGCCGCTGGGCCTGTCGTCCAGCGCCTGGGCCGCCGGCACGGATGTGGAGACCACCAAGGCCAAACTCGGCTTTATCGCCCTGACCGATGCCGCACCGCTGTTTGTTGCCGCCGAGAAAGGCTTCTTCGCCAAATACGGCATGACCGAGGTCGAGGTGCTCAAGCAATCGTCCTGGGGCACCACCCGCGACAACCTGGTGCTGGGCTCGGCGAAGAACGGCATCGACGGCGGCCATATCCTCACCCCCATGCCCTACCTGATCAGCGCCGGCATCGTCACCCCGAACAACCAGCCGGTGCCGATTTCCATCCTTGCCCGCCTCAACCTGGCCGGCCAGTGCATCTCGGTGGGCGAGGAATATCGCGACCTCAAGATCGGCGTCGACAGCACCCCGTTCAAGGCCGCCCTGGAGGCCAAGAAGGCCAGCGGCAAGAAAGTCAGCGCGGCCATGACCTTCCCCGGCGGCACCCATGACTTGTGGATGCGCTACTGGCTGGCGGCCGGCGGCATCGACCCGAACAGCGATATCAGCACCATCGTGGTGCCGCCGGCGCAGATGGTCGCCAACATGAAGGTCGGCAGCATGGATACCTTCTGCGTATGCGAGCCGTGGAACGCCCAGCTGATCAACCAGAAGATCGGCTACACGGCCAACACCACCGGCGAGCTGTGGCACAACCACCCGGAAAAAGCCTTCGCCCTGCGCAGCGACTACGTGGCCGCCAACCCCAAGGCCGCCCAGGCGCTGACCATGGCGATCATGGAAGCGCAGATGTTCTGCGAGAAGCCGGAGAACAAGGAAGAAGTGGCGAAGATCTGCTCGCAGCGGCGCTGGATCGGCGCGCCTTACGCCGACGTGGTCGATCGCATGAAGGGCAACTTCGCCTACGGCACCGGCAAGGTGGTGGAGAACAGCCCCGAGCAGATGCGCTACTGGGACGATTTCGCCTCCTACCCGTTCCAGAGCCACGACCTTTGGTTCCTCACCGAGAACAAGCGCTGGGGTTACCTGCCGGTCGACTTCGACAGCCAGGCGCTGATCGCCCAGGTCAACCGCGAGGATATCTGGCGCGCCGCCGCCGCTGCCCTGAGCCTGCCGGCCGAGCAGATTCCTGCCTCGACTTCGCGCGGCGTCGAGACCTTCTTCGACGGCAAGGTGTTCGACCCCGAAAACCCGCAAGCCTATCTGGACAGCCTGACCATCAAGGCCATGGCCTGATCGCCATGCACCGCCTGCGAGGAGATACCCCATGAACGCCAACGTCAAACTCCAGCCACCCGTCGCCACACCGGCCCCGAGCGCCGCGCCGTCCTGGCTGAGCAAAAGCGCCACGCGCCTGCAGCAGACCCTGCTGCAGGATCTGCTGCCGCCGCTGGTGATCCTGCTGGCCCTCGGCCTGCTCTGGGAGACGCTCTGTTCGGGTGCCGGCGCGGCTCTGCCGCCGCCCTCCCAGGTGCTCAGCGATACCTGGGAGCTGATTGTCGACCCCTTCTACGACAACGGCGGCAACGATGTCGGCCTGGCCTGGCAACTGCTGGCCAGCCTGCAACGGGTGGCGGTGGGTTATCTGCTGGCGGTGGCGGCGGGCGTCGCCCTGGGGGTGCTGATCGGCCAGTCGGACTGGGCCATGCGCGGCCTCGACCCACTGTTCCAGGTGCTGCGCACCGTGCCACCGCTGGCCTGGCTGCCGCTGTCCCTGGCCGGTTTCCAGGACAGCCATCCGTCGGCGATCTTCGTGATCTTTATCACCGCGATCTGGCCGATCATCATCAATACCTCGGTGGGCATCCGCAATATTCCCCAGGACTACCGCAACGTCGCCCAGGTGATCCAACTGAATGCCTGGGAGTACTTCCACCTGATCATGCTGCCAGCCGCCGCGCCCTATATCTTCACCGGTTTGCGCATCGGGGTCGGCCTGTCGTGGCTGGCGATCATCGCCGCGGAGATGCTGATCGGCGGGGTCGGTATCGGCTTCTTTATCTGGGATGCCTGGAACGCCTCGCGGATCAGCGACATCATTCTCGCCCTCGTCTATATCGGCATCGTCGGCTTCTGCCTCGACCGCCTGGTGGCCTTCGCCGGCCGACGCATCACCCGCGGTATCCCCGCCGCCTGAGGATTCGGACATGAGCTACCTCTCCATCGAACAACTGGACAAAAGCTTCGTGCGCGGCAACCTGGCCTCCCAGGTGCTGAAGAACATCAACCTGCGCATCGACAAGGGCGAATTTATCTCGATCATCGGCCACTCCGGCTGCGGCAAGTCGACGGTGCTGAATATCGTCGCCGGCCTGCTCGACCCCAGCCTCGGCGTGGTGATCCTAGACGGCAAGGAAGTCAGCGGCCCCGGTCCGGATCGCGGCATGGTGTTCCAGAACCACTCGCTGCTGCCCTGGCTGACGGTGTTCGAAAACGTCGAAGTGGCGGTCAACAAGGTGTTCAAGCGCAGCATGAGCAAGGCAGAGCGCCGCGAGTGGATCGAGCACAATCTCACGCTGGTGAGCATGGGCCACGCCCTGGACAAGTACCCCCAGGAGATTTCCGGCGGCATGAAGCAGCGCGTCGGCATCGCCCGCGCCCTGGCGATGAAACCCAAGGTGCTGCTGCTCGACGAACCCTTCGGTGCCCTCGACGCCCTCACCCGCGCCCATCTGCAGGACGAGGTGATGCGCATCCAGGCGGACCTGGGCAACACCATGATGATGATCACCCACGATGTCGACGAGGCGGTGCTGCTGTCGGATCGCATCGTGATGATGACCAACGGCCCCTCGGCCACCATCGGCGAAGTCCTCAGCGTCGACCTGCCGCGCCCGCGTGACCGCATCGCCCTGGCCGACGATCACGAGTACAACCGCTGCCGCCGCGCGGTGCTGAGTTTTCTCCACGACCGCCATCGGTTGCAGTAGGCGACAGCTTTCGCGGTTAAAGCGAAAAATTATCAAGGTTCTGTCTGAATTGGCTGTTGTTGGCAGGCTCGGCCCTTGTAGGAGCGGGCTTGCCCGCGAATCGCGGCGGCGTAGAAAAACATCGCAGCCAAGGCCGCTCCTACGGGTTTCGCGACAACCGCCAGCACTGCTGGAAACAC
>JBFJZW010000305.1:0-5516 GCA_041621875.1 Pseudomonas sp.
AAGATTCTTCGGCAGGCGGCGCATCACTTCCACTGCAGAAAGAGGTGCGCAATTATGCAGATTGCCCAGATAATTTCAACCAGATTATGCCAATGAGTTTTTAAGGAGCACGTCATGGATTACCGCCAACTCGGCCGAACGGATCTCAAGGTCAGCGCCCTCTGCCTGGGCAGCATGACCTGGGGCGAGCAAAACAGCGCCGGCGAAGCCCAGGCCCAGATCGAGCGGGCCAAGGCCCACGGGGTGAATTTTATCGACACCGCGGAAATGTACCCGGTACCGCCGCGGGCCGAGACCTACAGCAAGACCGAACAGATCATCGGCGACTACTTCAAACAGCGCGGCGATCGCGCCGACTGGGTGCTGGCCAGCAAGATCGCCGGCCCCGGCAATGGCATCGACTATATCCGCGGCGGCCAGCTCAAGCACAACCGCACCCATATAGTCGCGGCGCTGGATGCCAGCCTCAAGCGCCTGCAGACCGACTGGATCGACCTCTACCAGCTGCACTGGCCGGAGCGCCCGACCAACTTCTTTGGCCAGCTCGGCTATCGCCACCAGGACAGCGCGTTCACCCCGCTGGAGGACACCCTGGAAGTGCTCGACGAACAGATCAAGGCCGGCAAGATCCGCCATATCGGCCTGTCCAACGAGACGCCCTGGGGCACCCTGAAATTTCTCCAGCTGGCCGAACAACGCGGCTGGCCGCGCATGGTCTCGATCCAGAACCCCTACAACCTGCTCAACCGCAGCTTCGAAGTAGGCCTGGCCGAGATCGCCATCCGCGAAGACTGTGGCCTACTGGCCTATTCGCCCCTGGCCTTCGGCATGCTCAGCGGCAAATACGAAAACGGGGCGCGCCCTGCCGGGGCCCGCCTCAGCCTGTTCAGCCGATTCGCGCGCTACACCAACCCGGAGTCGGAGTCGGCCTGCTCGCGCTATGTCGCCCTGGCCCGCGAACATGGCCTCGATCCGGCGCAGATGGCCCTGGCCTTCGTCACGGTGCAACCCTTCGTCACCAGCAACATCATCGGCGCAACCAGCCTGGAACAGCTTGACAGCAACCTGACCAGCAGCGAGCTGACACTCTCCGCCGAAGTACTGACTGGTATCGAAGCGATTCACAAGGCCCAGCCCAACCCAGCCCCCTGATTGCCACAGCCGCATGAAAAAGCCCGGCAATTGCTGCCGGGCTTCTTATTCAGCACGTGATTACAACGAACGAGCGATGATCTCCTTCATGATCTCGTTGGTACCGGCGTAGATACGCTGCACCCGTGCATCGGCCCAGGCCCGCGCCACCGGGTATTCCCACATATAGCCGTAGCCACCGTGCAACTGCACGCACTCATCGAGCACCTTGCACTGCAGGTCGGTGCCCCAGTACTTGAGCATGGCCGCGGTCGGCACATCCAGCTTGCCCTGCAGATGCAGCTCCAGGCAGCGGTCGAGGAAGACCCGGCCGATCTGAATTTCGGTGGCCATTTCCGCCAGTTTGAAGCGTGTGTTCTGGAAGTCAGCTACAGCCTTGCCGAAGGCCTTGCGCTCGCGGGTGTAGTCCAGGGTCCACTTGAGCGCCGCCTCGGCCGAGGACAAGGCACCGATACCGACAGTCAGACGCTCCTGCGGCAACTCCTGCATCAGGTAGGCGAAACCCATGCCGGCCTGACCCAGCAGGTTTTCCTTGGGTACCCGCACATCCTGGAAGAACAGCTCGGAGGTGTCCTGGGCCTTCATGCCGACCTTTTCCAGGCGCTTGCCCTTGGCGAAGCCCGGTGTATTGGCCTCCACCAGAAACAGGCTGGTACCCTTGGCCCCGGCTTTCGGATCGGTCTTGGCCACCACAATCACCAGATCGGCTAGGAAGCCATTGGTGATAAAGGTCTTCGAGCCGTTGATCACATATTCATCGCCATCCAGCACCGCGGTGGTTTTCACCCCCTGCAGGTCGGAGCCCGCACCCGGCTCGGTCATGGCGATGGCGGTAACCATCTCGCCAGACACCAGCTTGGGCAGGTAATGGCGCTTCTGCGCCTCGCTGCCGTAATGCAGGATGTAGGGCGCGACGATATCGGAATGCAGGGAGAAACCGATGCCGGTCAGGCCCAGGCGGCCGACCTCCTCGATCACCACGGTGCTATAGAGGAAGTCCGCCGCCATGCCGCCGTATTCTTCCGGGAGATGCGAGCAGAGCATGCCGGCCTCCCCCGCCCTGTTCCATAGGGCGCGATCGATATGACCATCCTTTTCCCACTGGGCATGGAAAGGCACGGCCTCCTGCTCGAGAAACCGGCGCACGCTGTCGCGGAACTGTTCGTGTTCGGAGCTGAAAATCGTTCTGGGGATCATGGCAACACCTGCTTGATGGGGCGGTTTTAAAGTGGCCTCGACTTTAGCCAAGCAAACGCTTGGTCACACTGGACACAAGCGCCAATAAATAAGACGATCCAGCCAGCCCATGACCACTTAGCCTTTATAAGAACAATAGCCATGCCTATCCAGTCAACCACTGCCCTGCACCGCGTCAGCATTCTCGCCACCGACGGCGTATTCGCCTCCACCCTGATGCAGGCCAAGGACTTCTTCCATATGGCCAGCCTGCGCTATGGCAAGCAGCAGGGCCTGGGCCTGACGCCGACCTTCGAGATCCACCTGGTCAGCCCGGACGGTCTGCCGGTAAACAGCTTCAGCAATGTGCGACTGCCGGTGGACGGCCCCCTGGGCAGCGCCGACATCATCATCCTACCGGCCTTCTGGGACGATTTCGACGCCCTCTGCCAGCGCCACCCCCAGGTACTCAGTTGGCTGCGCGAGCGCCACGCCGCCGGCAGCGCCATCTGCGGCGAAGCCACCGGGGTGTTCTGGATGGCCCAGGCCGGCCTGCTCGACGGCAAGGAGGCGACCACCTACTGGCGCTTCTTCAACGAATTCGCCGAGCGTTTCCCCAAGGTGCTGCTCAATCAGGAAAAACACCTGTCGGACGCCGACAACCTGTATTGCGCCGGCGGCACCACCTCGGCCTGCGACCTGTATATCTACCTGATCGAGCGCTTCTGCGGGGCCAGCGTGGCCCAGGGCGTGGCCCGCGACATCCTCTATGAAGTGCAGCGCAACTATGCCCCGGGACGCATCGGCTTTGGCGGACAGAAGCTGCACCACGACATGACCATCCTGCAGATCCAGCAGTGGCTGGAGGATCACTTCGCCGACAAGTTCCGCTTCGAGGACGTGGCCCGCGAGCACGGCATGAGCATTCGCAACTTTATGCGCCGGTTCCAGACCGCCACCGGCGACAAACCGCTGCACTACCTACAGCGCCTGCGCATCGAAACCGCCAAGGGCCTGCTCAGCGCCACCCGCAAGAGCATCAAGACCATCAGCTATGAAGTGGGTTACGACGATGCCAGTTTCTTCGCCAGACTGTTCCGTCAGCACACGGAACTGTCACCCAACCAGTACCGCCGACAGTTCCAGCACAAGGACAGCCATGCTTAAGGTCGGCCCGGGGTAACACCGACCACAACCCACGGCGGCGCAACTCATCCTTGGATGGGTGGGTCGCGGCCGCCGGCGCTCTATGATCGACACATACCTACAACAATCAGGTCATCGCCATGCGCCGCACCCTTATTGCCCTACTCGCCACCTGCAGCCTCAGCGCTGTAGCCGCCGATAACTGGAAGCCCTTCCCTTACGATCAGAGCGCCTACGACTACTCGGGCGACAAACTGCGCCAGGCCTGGCCGCAGCTGACCCGCGGTTTCGGCAGCGACTACCCCTTCCCTGACGCCGACTGGGTAGTCACCATGGCCACCCGCCACCCACAGGCCCTGGAGAAAACCGTCACGGCCGACACCGGCTTTACCGGCAAGCCGGAAGAGGCTCAGCGCTATGCCGATAAGTTGCAGGATGTCTGGCGGCTGGTGTTCCGTGGCGACTTCGCCCAGGCCAAGCAACAAGGCCTGGCCCTGGGAGTCGGCGGACAGGTTCCGGCGATGTTCGCCCAGGTGATCTACGCCATGTTTCTGGTGCCCGACCAGGCCGAGAAGCACAAACTACTGGAAGAAGTGATCGCCTACACCGACCAGGCCGGCGATCTGGTCCAGGCCGATGTAGCCGCCCAGTTCGGCCGCGTTTATGCCAAGGCGCGCCTGGGCGAAGAACTCTCGGTACCTGTGGTGCTCAAGCGCGGCTACACCACGCAGATCCCCAACGAACTGAAGGCCCTGCTGGCCAAGCAGCCACAGCTGCCCTTCGCCCTGGCCTTGTACGGGGGCTATGAAGCCGGGGTAATCCGCAAGGTCGGCAAGCTGGTCGGGCGCATGACCTACGGGGTCAGTGCCGACAATATGGAGAAGTACTTCAGCCGCAGCTTCAAATCCCAGGACGACCTGCCCATCGGCCACTACGAGTATGCCAACGCCCTAACCTACGTATACGGCGACGACGAACAAGACAAGGCCCTGCAGCACCTCAAGCGTGCCGTGGCGATCAAGCCGATCAGTGCCATGGAGGCCCTGGAAGTGGCCCATGCGCAGAAGATGCTCGCCCAGCACGAGCAGAAGCTGGCGCAGAACTGAGTCGCACTGCAACGCAAAAGGCTGCCCGCGGGCAGCCTTTTTTGTTTAACTCCGGCGCATCAGGGTTTATGCGGACGCGAGAGAAACTCGTGGGACTGCATCTCCAACAGGCGACTAAGGGTGCGCTGGAACTCGAAGGTCAGGCGGCCGCCGGTGTAGAGGTCTTTCAGCTCCACTTCGGCGGAGATGATCAGCTTAACGTTGCGGTCGTAGAACTCGTCCACCAGGTTGATAAAGCGCCGCGCCATATCTTCCTTGGCGGTGCTCATCTGTTCGACGTTGGCCAGCAGCACGGCGTGGAAGATCTTGCCCAACTCGATATAGTCGTTCTGGCTACGCGGGCCGTCGCACAGCTCGCGGAACTCGAACCAAGCCACATCGTCCCCCACCTTGCGCGCGGTGATGGCGCGGTTTTCGATCATCAGCGCCTCGTTCTCCTGCACCGTGCAATGCTCGGGCAGCAAGCTGCTGAAGCTCTTCTGCAGGCTTTCCTCGGCCGCTGCATCCAGCGGCCAGTGGAACAGCTCGGCCTGCTCCAGGGCGCGCAGGCGGTAGTCGATACCGCTGTCGACGTTGACGATCTCGGTGTGTTCTTTCAGCAACGCAATGGCCGGCAGGAAGCGCGCACGCTGCAGACCATCCTTGTACAGACCGTCCGGCACGATATTGGAGGTCGCCACCAGGCTGACGCCATTCTTGAACAGCTCCTCCAGCAGGGTGGCGAGGATCATCGCGTCGGTAATATCGCTGACGAAGAACTCGTCGAAGCAGATTACCCGCGCCTCATCGGCGAAACGCTTGCCGATAATGGTCAGCGGATTCTTCTCGCCCTTGAGGGTGCGCATTTCTTCGTGCACGCGCTTCATAAAGCGGTGGAAGTGCGTACGCACCTTGCGCTCGAAGGGCAGCGCGTCGAAGAAGGTATCCACCAGGTAG
>JBFJZW010000306.1:0-5434 GCA_041621875.1 Pseudomonas sp.
ACAAGCGCAGGCGGTGATGCAGGAACTGGTGGCCAGCGGGCAGATCACCGATCCGGACAGCGCCCGCGGCAAGCTGCTGCAAACTGCGGCGCACCTGTTTCGCAGCAAGGGTTACGAACGCACCACGGTGCGCGATCTGGCCAGCGCCGTGGGCATTCAGTCCGGTAGCATCTTTCATCACTTCAAGAGCAAGGATGAGATCCTGCGTTCGGTGATGGAGGAGACCATTCGCTACAACACCGCGCTGATGCAGGCCTCCCTGGCCGAGGCGAGCGACCTGCGCGGCCGGGTGCTGGCCTTGATCCGCTGCGAGCTGCAGTCGATCATGGGCGGCACCGGAGAGGCCATGGCGGTGTTGGTCTATGAATGGCGCTCGCTGTCGGAGCCGGGCCAGGCGTTTATCCTCGAACTGCGCGACAACTACGAACAGCTCTGGTTGCAGGTGCTCGGCGAAGCCAAGGCCGCCGGCTACTTCAAGGCCGACCCCTTTATCCTGCGCCGTTTGCTGACTGGCGCGCTGAGCTGGACCACCACCTGGTTCCGCCCGGAAGGGCCGATGACGCTGGATCAGCTGGCCGAAGAAGCGCTGTCGCTGGTGATCAAGGACGTTTGAGTTCGAATGGGATGGCTTTGGGCTAGTATTTTGGCATCCAGGGACGGGTTGTATTCCTAGGGAAATCAATGGTCGTTTTTGTCCGCTGTGGAGCGTGTCTCTTGTACATGCTGGTACGAAGTCTGTGTCTCGGCTCTCTGCTGTGCCTCGCTCTGCCGGTATGGGCCGCTGAAGAGGTGCGGGTCGGTGCCTATCACTTTCCGCCTTATATAGTTAAGCCGGAGAGTGCCGAGCCGAAGGGCCTGGTGCCTGATTTGCTGGCCGCGCTCAATCAACTGCAGACAACCTACCGGTTCGTTCTGGTGGCGACTTCGACCATGCGCCGCTACCGCGATCTGGAGGATGGCCGTTTCGACCTGATTCTGTTCGAGTCCCCCCAGTGGGGCTGGCAGGACACCCTGCATGCCGCGTTGAACCTGCATATCGAGGATGCCGAGGTGTATGTCGCGCGTGCGCAGCCGGGGCGCGATCAGCATTATTTCGATGAGCTCGAGGGCAAGCGCCTGGCCCTCTACAGTGGCTATCACTATGGCTTCGCCGGTTTCAACTCGGACCAGCAGTTTCTGACTGAGCGCTTCGATGCGCGGCTCACCTATTCCCACGACAGTAATCTGATCATGTTGATGCGCGATCGGGCCGATATCGCGGTGATTACCCATTCCTACCTGCGCCTCTATCAGGACCGGCACCCGGAGCTGCGTTCGGCCTTTCTGGTATCGCAACGGGTCGACCAGTTCTATCGGCACCAGGCGCTGTTTCGTCCGCAGGCCCCGGTGTCACCGGAGCGCTTTGCCGAGCTGTTGCAGGCCCTCAATAGGGACGGCCAGCTGGACCGCTTGTTGAAGCGTTATCACCTGCTGAACCCACCGGGGTCGCTGCGTGACTGAATTCGCACTATTCGGTCAGCTTTTGCTGGGGTAGGCTGGCGACCGGGTAAATAAAAAAGTTGGCTATATGCCTTTGTCCATGGCTAGGTTGATCAGGATTTGTGGTCTGGCACTGGCGTTGTCGGTGTCCGCGCCCCTGGCCGCCGAACAGGTGGTGCGCGTCGCCGGCGTGTATTTTCCGCCCTATGTGTTCAAGGCCGACGAGCAGTCGCACAGGGCGGGGTTGCTCGCGGATCTGCTGGACGCGCTGAACCGGCAGCAGGCTGAATTTCGTTTCGTCATGGTGCCGA
This sequence comes from Pseudomonas sp., assembly GCA_041621875.1. Taxonomy (GTDB): domain Bacteria; phylum Pseudomonadota; class Gammaproteobacteria; order Pseudomonadales; family Pseudomonadaceae; genus Aquipseudomonas. The sequence continues at coordinate 1,791 of JBFJZW010000306.1, forward strand.
CTTCGATCAAACGCCGCTTCGGTGATTTTCAGCAGGGGCGAGTCGACTTGGCGATTTTCGAGAATCCGGCCTGGGACTGGCAGGAGATTGCCCATAGCGCCGTGGATATGGGCCTGGAGGATTCGGAGGTGTTTGTCAGCCGGGTCGAACCGGGGCGCGATCAGCGCTTCTTCGAGCGGCTGGAGGGCAAGCGTCTGGCCCTGTACCACGGTTATCACTATGCCTTCGCCGACTTCAACGCCGAGCCCGAGTACCTGGTCAAGCGCTTCCAGGCGACCCTGACCCATTCCCATGACAGTAACCTGCTGATGGTATTGCACGGGCGGGCTGATATCGCCCTGGTGACGCGTTCCTATATCGGCGACTTTCTCGAGCGGCACCGCCAATACGCCGGGCAACTGCTGATATCCGAGCGTGTCGATCAGCGCTATCGCCACCATGTGCTGCTGCGCCCCGGTGCGCCGATCGGTGCCGAACAGTTCAGCGCGCTGCTCGAAGCGCTACGCCGCGATGAGCGCTTGGCCGAGATATTCGGGCGCTATCAGGTCACGGTCGTCCCTACGGCAATGGATCGTTCGCTTACCGCCGGTGCCGGGGACTAGCCGCTGGCTTTTAACGCTGGTCGTTCGATGGCCTGTCAGGGCTTATGGCTGTCGAAAGTAGCGTTCCAGCAGATGCGGGTCGTCGAAGTGCGCGCGGCCGATAAAGGCTGTGGCGTGGCGTCCCCACTGGCGCATGGCACCTGGCGACTTGACCCCGGACGGCCACAGCAGCCAGCGTTCCAGGCGTTGGCTGCCTGCAATCAGGCCGTCTGCGCGGTACAGGCTACGCTGGCCTAGGGGGTGCGGTAGCTGACGCAGGTGGTCGAGGGCCAGGGTCTGGTAGCTGACCCCGGGATAGGCTGAGCGGCGCTCGTCGACCCACGTCAGCCTGTGTTCGCCCGCGCTCAGCCACAGGGTGGCGGCCCGGTCACCTTCGAAGTTCAGGCGGTGCGCCTGGCGCGCTTCTTCACCCGCGGGCTGGCGCAGTTGCAATGCTGAACCGGCCGGCAGGTAGAAGCTGTGCCAGCAACCGCAGGGGTGGATGCTGTCGTAGAGCAGGGCATGACCTTGCCGGTCCAGGGTAACGCGCCAGATCAGGCCGTCCAGCTCGCCGCCGAACAGATCCAGGGCGTGGGGTTTGGGCCGCCGGCTGAACCAGAACTGGTAGCTCAGCTGCAGGTGCCAGCGCCCCTGCAAGCGGCCCCAGCCGCTGTGCCGGTATAGCCGAATATGCTGCTGATTGAAGCCCCGTGTGCCATCGGCGCGAAACTGGGGGCTGCCGAGCCTGTCGCTGCGGCTGGCTTGCTCGATCTTCAGCCAGGGGGCGTGGCGGTTGAAGAGGGCCTCGAGCTCTGCTGGCTGGGCCTGTGGCAGGCCCAGGGCATCCTCGTCCAGGCGGATCGAAATTGCCTGTGTTTGGCTCAGCAGCGGTTGGTAGCCCAGCCACTGTGCGCCGTCTACGGGGGCTGTGGCCTGGGCCGCGCTGTGCTGCCAGGCAGTCACGCCCCTGGCGAAGACAGTTTCGAAAAGAGGGTAGAGGCCCACCACGCGTGCCCAGGTGCGGTAATCGTCGGCCACCTGGGCCGCTGCGACTGCCCGGGCAAAGGCGGCCGGGTCGTCGATCAGGCGCTCGACCTGACGGCTACGGCAGGTACTCAGCGCATGCTGGCGCTGCGGGCTGCTCCACAGGTGCCGTGGCCCGTCCGCCAGTTGCGCCAGCTCGATCGTGCTGGCTTCGGCGTCCCGTGCGGCCAGGCGCTGTAACCACAATTGGCGTTGCGCCCGGCTCTGCGCACTTGTGCCCAGGGCCGCCAGGGTGCGCTCGCTGCGCAGGCCGACAAAGCCCTCCAGGCGCTGATACTGCCCGTCCCGGTGAGCCCGGGTGGCGCTGTGCAGTTGCTCGAACAGCGCCGTGCAGCTGTCGCCGTTCGTAGCCAGTGGCAGCTGCGAACAGCCCAGCAACAGGACGCATAGCAGGCTAGCGCTGCTCAGCGTCCTTGGCATCCTGGGCGTCCATCTCGAGGTTGCGTTTACGCACGATTTCCCGCTGCTCGGCGGTCAAGTGGACGTCTTTGGCGGTGCGCAACAACACGAGCAGGCCGCCGACAATAGAACCCAGCACGAGCACCAGCAGTAACCAGGTGTACCAAGGCATGATTCATTCCTCCACGTAGACTTCACCATATCGCGCCTGGGCAGGTTTGTCAGACGCGCTTGGTGGCGGGCCTCGCCTGCTTCATTGCCTGGCGTCAAAGGGGGCCGTTGCCCGGGAAGCGCCGCAGCGGGAGCGGGTCGGTGGCGCTTGCGCGAGCGCCTGAGCGGATCGAGGATTGCTCGCGGGCATAGCCCGCTCCTACGCGGTATCTCGGTTGTAGGAGCGGGGCATGTCCGCGAACAGCAGCAGCTAGCGCCGCACCTGCTTGAGGGTTTCGGCGATCAGGAAGGCCAGTTCCAGGGACTGGTCGGCGTTCATGCGCGGATCGCAGTGGGTGTGGTAGCGGTCCGACAGGCTGTCCTCGGTCACCGGCCGTGCGCCGCCGATGCATTCGGTGACGTTCTGCCCGGTCATTTCGATGTGGATGCCGCCAGCGTAGCTGCCTTCGGCCTGGTGTACGGCGAAGAACCGCTTCACTTCGGCGAGGATCTGCGCGAAGTCGCGGGTCTTGTAGCCGGTCGAGGCCTTGATGGTGTTGCCGTGCATCGGGTCGGAGCTCCACAGCACCTGGCGGCCTTCGCCCTGCACCTTGCGCACCAGACGCGGCATATGGGCTTCGACCTTGTCCGCGCCCATGCGCACGATCAGGTTGAGGCGACCCGGGTCGTTGTCCGGGTTGAGGATATCGATCAGGCGGATCAGCTCGTCCGGGTCCATGCTCGGGCCGACCTTGACCCCGATCGGGTTGCCGACGCCGCGCAGGAATTCGACATGGGCCCCATCCAGCTGACGGGTGCGGTCGCCGATCCAGAGCATGTGCGCCGAACAGGCGTAGTCGCCGCCGGTCAGGCTGTCGCGCCGGACGAAGGCCTGCTCGTAGTTCAGCAGCAGGGCTTCGTGGGCGGTGAAGAAGCTGGTCTCGCGCAGTTGCGGCGAGCCGTCCATGCCACAGGCGCGCATAAAGGCCAGGGTTTCGTCGATGCGGTCGGCCAGGTGGCTGTACTTCTCGGCCAGGGCCGAGTTGGCGATAAAGTCCAGGTTCCACTGGTGCACCTGATGCAGGTCGGCGAAGCCGCCCTGGGCAAAGGCGCGCAGCAGATTCAGCGAAGCGGTGGACTGGTGGTAGGCCTGCAGCAGGCGCTCCGGGTCCGGCACGCGGCTCTTTGCATCGAAGTCGATGCCGTTGACGATATCGCCGCGGTAGGCCGGCAGGGTCACGCCGTCAATGGTTTCGTCGTTGGCCGAGCGCGGTTTGGCGAACTGGCCAGCCATGCGCCCGACTTTGACCACCGGGCAACCGGCGGCAAAGGTCATGACGATGGCCATTTGCAGCAGCACCTTGAAAGTGTCGCGGATTTTCGCCGCGGAAAACTCGGCGAAGCTCTCGGCGCAATCGCCGCCCTGCAGCAGGAAGGCGCGGCCCTGGGTGACCTCGGCGAACTGGCGGC
>JBFJZW010000307.1:0-5417 GCA_041621875.1 Pseudomonas sp.
AGACCTCGTCCGGTACCACGGCTACCGCCAAGAGCATTGGTAACCTGGCCAAGATGGCCAGCGAGATGCGCAAGTCGGTGTCCGGCTTTACCCTGCCGGGCGGAGAACAGGCCTAAGCAGGCGTTGTGCGGCGGCCTGAAAGGGTCGCGGCACGCCGCCCATGGTCGTCAGCGAGGGGCACGACATGCAGTCAGGCGTCTGGGCCTTGCAACAGCTGGTAGACATGTCCGCCACGGAGTTTCGTGACTGGCAGCAGTTGCTTGAGGAACGTACCGGAGTCGTGCTCAACGAGCAGCGACGGGCGTTTCTGCAGACCAATCTGACCGCGCGGATGCGTGAGCTGGGCGTGAGCGATTACGCCAGCTACTACCGCCAGGTGACCGATGGCCCCAGGGGCGCGGTTGAATGGTCGACCCTGCTGGATCGCTTGACCGTGCAGGAAACCCGCTTCTTTCGTCATCGTCCCTCGTTCGAGGTGCTTGAGCGCTATCTGGCCGAGCGCCTGCAGCAAGGGTTGAGCAAACCCTGGGAAATGTGGAGCGTGGGCTGTTCCAGCGGCGAGGAACCCTATTCGATGGCGATCAGTGCCGCTGAGGTGCTGCGCGACAGCGACAGGCCCGAGTGCTTTGGCGTCACCGGTACCGATATCAGTCTCAACGCCCTGAGCAAGGCGCGCGATGGCCAGTATGGCGCGCGACGTCTGGAACAAATGGATGCCGACCTGTGTCAGCGTTATTTCCTGGTCCAGGCCGATGGTCGCTTCAAAGTGTTACCGAGCCTGGCTGCACGAGTGTGTTGCGCCAGGCTCAATGTGCTGGAGTTGGCGAAAGCGCCGATGTCCGGCATGGACGTTATTTTTTGTCAGAACTTGTTGATCTATTTTCGTCGCTGGCGTCGCCGCGAGATCCTCAACCGCCTGGCCGAGCGCCTGGCACCGGGTGGTCTGCTGGTGGTGGGAGTGGGCGAAATAGCGGGTTGGCAGCATCCGGAGTTGATCCCGGTGGCCGACGAGCGAGTGCTGGCGTTTACCCGCAAGGGATAAGGCAGAGCCAAGTTTATGAGTGGAGTGGCTATGGGTGATCGGCACGATTATGTCGCCCTGGAATGGGTCAAGGGCGAGATCGCGGAAACCCTGAAACAGGCGCGACAGGCCCTGGAGGCGTTCGTCGAGAACCCCCAGGACGCCACGCGCATGCGTTTCTGCCAGACCTATGTGCATCAGGTGCTGGGCACCCTGCAGATGGTCGAGTTTTTCGGCGCGGCCCTGCTCGCCGAGGAAATGGAGCAGCTGACCCAGGCCCTGATCGACGGCCGGGTGACCAACCAGGGCGAAGCCCTGGAAGTGCTGATGCAGGCGATCCTGCAGCTGCCGGTCTACCTCGACCGCATTCAGACCGCGCGCCGCGACCTGCCGATGGTGGTGTTGCCGCTGCTCAACGACCTGCGCGCCGCCCGTGGCGAGAAACTGCTCTCGGAAACCAGCCTGTTCTCCCCCGATATGTCCGGGCGCACTCCGGCGCTGTCCCATGAGTCGATCGATCAGCTGCGTACCGCCGAGTTGCCGGTGCTGCTGCGCAAACTGCGGCAGATGCTGCAGATGGCTCTGGTCGGGGTGATCCGCAACCAGGACCTGCCGACCAATCTGGGCTATATGGCGCGGGTCTTCGCCCGTCTGGAAAACCTCTGCAAGGACTCGCCGCTTGGCCCGCTGTGGCAGATCGCCTCCGGTCTGGTCGAAGGCCTGGCCAATGGCAGCGTGGCCAACGGCACCTCGGTGCGTACCCTGCTGCGCCAGGTCGACAAGGAGCTCAAGCGCCTGCTCGAGCAGGGGGCCGATGGCCTCAACCAGTCCGCCCCCGACGAGCTGAGCAAGAACCTGCTGTTCTATGTGGCCAAGTCCTCGGCCCAGTCGCCGCGCGTGCGCGGGCTGAAGGACCAGTACCGTCTCGACGACGCCCTGCCCGACAACGATGTGGTCGACGAGGAGCGTGCCCGCCTGGCCGGTCCCGATCGCGATGCCATGCGTTCGGTGGTTGCCGCCCTGTGCGAGGAACTGGTGCGGGTCAAGGACAGCCTCGACCTGTTCGTGCGCAGCGATCGCTCCCACGTAGCCGACCTCGACAGCCTGGCCGCGCCGCTCAAGCAGATCGCCGATACCCTGGCGGTGCTGGGCTTCGCTCAGCCGCGCAAGGTGATCGTCGACCAGCTGGAGGTGGTCAACGGCCTGGCCAAGGGCCAGGGCGAGCCGAGCGATGCGGTATTGATGGATGTCGCCGGTGCCCTGCTGTATGTCGAAGCGACCCTGGCCGGCATGGTCGGTCCGGCTCAGGAAGGCGGCCGCGAAGAGAGCCATCTGCCGACCACCGATGTGGCGCAGATTCACCAGCTGGTTATTAAAGAGGCGCGCAACGGCCTGGAACAGGCCAAAGACGCAATCATCGAATTTATCGCCTCGCAGTGGAACCACGAACATCTGGCCCGCGTGCCCGAGCTGTTGACGCAGGTGCGCGGCGGCCTGGCGATGATTCCGCTGCAGCGCGCCGCCGATCTGCTCAATGCCTGCAATCGCTATATCCAGGAACAGCTGCTGGCGCGCAAGGCAGTGCCCAACTGGCAGAACCTGGATACCCTGGCCGATGCCATCACCAGCGTCGAGTACTACCTCGAGCGCCTGGCCGAGGACCACGCCACCCAGGGTGACCTGATCCTCGACGTGGCCGAGGAAAGCCTGGAAAGCCTCGGCTATCCACTGAAGGAAAAGCCATCGATCCTCGACCGGGTCGAGCCGCCGGTGGAGGGCTTTGCCCCTTTGGCCGACCCGCTGGACGAGATGGACGTACTGGCGGATGAGCCCGAACCGGAAGCCGAGCCCGAGTTGATCTCGTTTGAGGAGCTGCCGTTCGAATCGCCGCAGGAGCCTGACCAGGGCTTGAGCCTGGAGCTTGAGGACGACTTTAGCGCGGCCTTTACCGAACTGGACCCGAGCGGCCTGGAGCCAAACGAGGACGAGCTGCCGGCCGCAGAGGACGCGCCGGAGCTGCTCGACTTCAGCGCCACGGCAGAGTTCGAGGCGCTGCCGCTGCTCGAATTGCAGGATGAACCCGGCCAGCCGGTCAGCGCCGACGAACTGCATCTGGAACCTCTGGAGTTTGACCTCGAGGACAATCCGGCCGAGTGGGACGAAGCCGAACTGGCCAGCCTGGAACTGCCCGAAGTCGAACTGCCGAGTGCGCCGCTCGAGGTCGAACCGTTGCCGTCCGAGGCCGAGCCGGCCCTGTCGATGGCCGACGTGATGTCCGCGCCGGTGCAGGCGATCAATCCGCCCGCCCACGATGTGCCGCCGAGTCTGCTGCCGCCACCGGCCGATGAAGAACCGGTCGACGAAGAGTTGATGGAGGTCTTTATCGAGGAAGTCGGCGAGGTGCTGGAAACCATCGCCGAGTACTTCCCGCAGTGGTGCGCCGATAGCGAGAACAAGGACGCCCTGGCGGAGATCCGTCGTGCGTTCCACACCCTCAAGGGCAGCGGGCGCATGGTGCGGGCGCTGGTGATCGGCGAGTTGGGCTGGGCGATCGAAAACCTGCTCAACCGCGTGCTCGATCGCAGCATCAAGCCGGGTGCCGAGGTGCAGCAGGTGATCGCCGATGTGGTGGCCCTGATGCCGGCCCTGGTCGATGAGTTCGCCAGCAAGGCCCAGCGTCAGCGCGACGATGTCGACCTGCTGGCGGCCACCGCCCATGCCCTGGCCAAGGGGCAGAGCCTCCCAAAAACTGACGCCCCGGTTGCGCAGGTAGCCGAGCCCGAGGGCGAAGTCGTAGCTGCCGAAGTCATGGATGCCGAGGTGGAAGGACTCGATCCGCAGTTGCTGGAGATCTTCCGCAATGAAGCGGAGATGCACCTCGATACCCTGGTGGGCTTCCTCGCCGACTGCGCCCAGGAACTGCCGCAACCGGTGACCGATGATCTGCAGCGCGCTCTGCATACCCTCAAGGGCAGCGCGTCGATGGCCGGGATAGTGCCGGTGGCGGAAATCGCCTCGCCGCTGGAAAAACTGGTCAAGGAATTCAAAAGCAACCTGATCCCCATGGACCTGGCGGAAGCCGAGCTGCTCAGCAGCGCGGAAAAACTCTTCCGCCAGGGGCTGGAACAGCTGGAAAGCCGGCCCCTGGCTGTATTGCCGGGGGCGGCAGGGTTTCTCGAGCGGGTGCAGAAGCTGCACGACGAACGCCTGGAAACTGCGGCCGCCAACCGCCAGGGCGAGCCGGGTGAAAAACGCGATCCGCAGATGATCAGCATCTTCCTCGCCGAAGGCATGGATATCCTCCTGGATGCCGAGGATCTGCTGCGCCGCTGGCGCGCCCACCCCTCCGAGCGTCAGGAACTCAGCGCCCTGCTGGATGAACTGACGACCCTGGGGCGCGGTGCGGAAATGGCCGAGCTGCCGCAGATCGATGAGCTCTGCGAAGCCCTGCTCGACCTCTATGGCGCGGTGGAAGAGGGCCGTCTGGCGGTCAGCGAGCGCTTCTTCAATGTGGCCGAGCAGGCCCATGAAGTGCTGATCGGCATGATGGACCAGGTCGCCGCCGGCCTGCAGGTCAGCACTCAGCCGCAAGCCGTAGCAGCCGTGCGTGGCCTGATCGACGAGGCGCTGGACCCGCGTACCCTGGCGCTGCTGTCCAACGATGGCTCGGGTATTGAGATCGTCGAACTGGATGCGGCCACCGCCGCCCTGGAGCTGGCCCTGCCTGCCGACGCTGAGCCTGAGCCGCTGGAAAGCGAAGCGGCCTTGGCGGAGACGAACGCTGCCGAGACGGCACCGCCGATGGCGAGCGAAGGCAATGTCTATGCCGCCCTGGACGAGGAGATGGTGACGATCTTCCTCGAAGAGGCGGTCGATATTCTCGAGAGTGCCGGTCAGGCCCTGGAGCGCTGGCTGGTCGACCCGGGCAACAAGGCCGCACTGTCCTCCCTGCAACGGGATCTGCATACCCTCAAGGGCGGCGCGCGGATGGCCGAGATTCGCCCGATCGGCGATCTCGCCCACGAACTGGAGTCCCTATACGAAGGCCTGGTGGATCGCCGCTACAGCTTTTCCAGCGAGCTGGGCAGCCTGTTGCAACAGAGCCACGATTGCCTGGCGCGCCTGCTCGAACAGTTGCAGAACCGGGCCCCGATGCAGCAACCGCTCGAACTGATCGAGAGCATCCGCGCCTTCCGTCAGAGCGGCGGGCAGAGCTTGCCGGTTATCCCGGCTGCGCCTGAAACTGATTTCGAAGCCGAAGCCGAAGCCGAAGCCGAAGCCGAAGCCGAAGCCGAAGCCGAAGCCGAAGCCGAAGCCGAAGCCGAAGCCGAAGCCGAAGCCGAAGCCGAAGCCGAAGCCGAAGCCGAAGCCGAAGCCGAAGTTGCAGTCGAGCCGG
>JBFJZW010000308.1:0-5394 GCA_041621875.1 Pseudomonas sp.
CAGCTGGATCAGGCTCTTACTGCGGCTGGCCAGCAGGGTGTGCAGGAACAGCAGCGGAATCGCCACCACCAGGCCCAGCACGGTGGTCACCAGCGCCTGGGAGATGCCGTCGGCCATCAGCCGCGAATCGCCGCCACCGCCCTGGGTAATGGCCTGGAAGGTGACGATCATGCCAGTCACGGTGCCCAGCAGACCGAGCAGCGGTGCCACGGCGCAGAGCAGCTTGAGCAGGCCCTGGCCTTTTTCCAGCGGCGGGGTTTCCTGCAGGATCGCCTCGTCGAGTTTCAGCTCCAGGGTTTCCAGATCCGCCAGCTGTGGCTTCGGCCCCAGCACGCCGATGATTCGCCCCAGCGGGTTGTCGCTGCGCGGTGCACTCAGGTCATGCATCTGGGTATCCACACCGCGGCCCACGCGGGTCAGGTAGACCATGCGCCAGATCGCCAGGAGCAGACCGAATGCGCCGAGGGCCAGAATCACCCCACCGACCAGGCCGCCCTGCTGCACGCGATCCCACAGTTTTGGCTGGCGCTGCAACTGCGCCAGCCAGGTGCCCCGGCTCGGGTCAACCGGCAGGCTGGCGACCGCCGCACTGCTGTCCAGATAATCCGCAACCTGTCCCAACCCGGAAGGCTGGCGCGACGGTGCCAGCAGCTCGCCGGCATCGGCGTCGTAGCGCAGGAAAGCATCCGCGCCATAGGCGGAGAACGTGCCGACCCGCAGCACATCCTGCGACTTACGGGTGCCGTCGGCGGCCACTACCGGCAATTGCAATTGCTCGACCCGGCCGCTGGCGGTCAGGTCTTCAAGCAGCAGCATCCAGTAACCATCGAGGTCGGCGGCCGAGGGCAGCGTACGGCTTTCGGCCAGCGCCTTGAGCCGCGCCAGGCGCTCGGGATACTGAGCATTGAGCAGGCTGTCCTGCCACTGGCCGGCGACATCGCCAGCGCTCTGGCGCACCACGCCGAACAGTTCGCCGAGATGGCCGACGCGCTGGGTCAGCAGTTTTTCCTGTTCGGCCAGCAGGTTTTCCTGACGGTCGAACTCGGCCTTCAGCCGCTCGGCCTCGGCCTTTTGCGTGGCCAGGGCACTGCGCGCGCCGGCCAGCAGCTGGGCCCGCTCGCCGCGCTCGGCAATAAAGGCCTGCTCGCGACCTTGCATGGCGCTGACTTCGGCCGCGCGCTCGCTGCGAATACGCTGCAGCAGTTGATCCGGGCTCAGCGGTTCGGCAGCACCAGCCAGGGCGGGCAGCAGGGCCAGGGTAAACGCGAGAACACGACGATTCATGGCTTGGCCTCCAGCGCCAGGGTCTTCACGGGCAGGTCAAGCAAGGCCGGGGCCTGCTCCTGGCGGGCAATCGCAATGGCCTGGCGCAACGGCCGCCGGGCGCTGCCGTCGAGGACTTGCCAGCTGCGGGTTTGCGGGTTCCACCAGCCGCTTTCATGGCCATCGAGGGTCTGGAAATACAGCATTACGCGGCCCAAACGGAGGAACTCGACACTGCGCGAGGCATCGTCGCTGGGCAGCTCACCGCGCCAGGCTTCCAGGGTGCGGCCGTAATCGCTCTCCACCTGATAGGCCTCGAGGATGCGCCGGTATTTCTCTGCCAGGCTGACATCGGCCCGCGGCAGCAACTCCTGCAACTGGGCCAGACGGTCGCTGCGCTCATCCGGCAGGAAGGGCAGATCGGCGGCGATAAATTCGCCCAGCACCTCGACCATCCGCCGCATCTGCGGGGTTACCGCTTCCTGGGTGCGCTCGATGCCGTCCAGCTGCTCCTGATAGCCGCTCAGCTCCTTGCGCTGTGCCGCCACCAGCTCACGCAACTGGGCGTTATAACCTTGCAATGCTTCGGCCTGCTGCAAGGCGTTGCGGTACTCGGCAAGCATTTCCCGACTGGCGTCATCGAGTTGCTCGATGCGCGCCTGGGAGGCCTTGGCTTCGGCGGCCAGGCGCTGGCTTTCGTCCAGCGCCGCGTCCAGGGATGTCGCCGCAAGCGGCGCACTGGCCAGAACCAGGGCAACCGCCAGCAAGCGCGTCGACACGAGAGGCATTAGAGATTCCTTGAGAGGGTGCTTTAAAGAGAAGCATTATCAACTGCATTAACCCCTCTCGGCAACCGTCGGCCAGAAGAGAAATGCAGTCCCCCTCCCCCAGAAGCCTCTGACGACAGCGAAGCGCTAAAGATTTAGATAGCAGGCTAATCTATTGAGCTGGATCAAAAGATGATTTTTCCGCGGGCCTAAGATCGCACTCAGCCAATACGAACCGATGCTTTCTGGGAGCACACCATGCGTAAATCTCTGCTTACCGCCTCTTTGCTGGCCCTGTCCATCGCCGCCCCCATGGCTCACGCCTACCAGGCGGGCGACATTATCGTGCGCGCTGGCGCGATCACCGTCGACCCGCACGAAAGCAGCAGCGACATCTGGGTCGGCGCACTGAACAGCGATGTGGCGGGCACCAAGGCGACCCTGGACAGCGACACCCAGCTAGGCCTGAACTTCGCCTATATGCTGACCAGCAACATCGGCATCGAGCTGCTGGCGGCCACCCCGTTCAGCCATAACGTCGGCGTAAAAGGCATGCCGGGCCCCTTTGCCGGCCTCAACGGCAACCTGGGCGAACTCAAGCACCTGCCGCCGACCCTGAGCGTCCTCTACTACCCGCTCGACGCGGCCTCGGCCTTCCAGCCCTACGTCGGTGCCGGCATCAACTACACCTGGTTCTTCGACACCGAGCTGAGCAGTGCAGCCGAAGACAAAGGCTTCAGCGGCCTGGACATGAAAGACTCCTGGGGCCTCTCGGCGCAGGTGGGCATGGACTACATGCTGACCGACAACATCATGCTCAACGCCCAGGTGCGCTATATCGACATCGACACCACCGGCACCACCTCGTTCGGCGGGGCCAAGGTCAAGGTCGATGTGGACGTCGACCCGATGGTGTATATGGTTGGTCTGGGCTACAAGTTCTAAGAGAACGGCTCACGACACGCTCGAATGATCGCTGCCAAGGATGGCAGGGCATAAAAAACCGGCCTCGATGGCCGGTTTTCGTTTAGCTGCGCGTCAAGGCTGCGCCAGCAGACGGCGCAAGCCCTCACGCATCGGCGTTGCCTCGGGCAGCTGATAATGCGCCTGCAAGCGCTGGTTATCGGCTCGGGAATGGCGAATATCGCCGACTCGCGGAGCCTGGTAATTGACCGCCGGCAACCCGCCACACAGCTCGCCGATTTGCGCCAGCAACTGATTCAGGCTGACCGCCTGATTCCAGCCAACGTTCACCGCCCCGTCCACCACCTGCGGCGCGGTCAGGGCCTGGATCAGCAGCGCGAGCAAATCCTCGATATAGAAGAAGTCGCGGGTCTGCTCGCCATCACCGAACACGCTGATCGGCAAGCCCCGCTGGATACGCTGGGTGAAGATACTGATCACCCCGGAATAGGGCGAGGAAGGATCCTGGCGCGGCCCGAAGATATTGAAGAAACGGAAAATCGCAGGCGTAAGGCCATGCTGGCGGCGATAGAAATCCAGGTAGTGTTCGCTGGCCAGCTTGTCCGCTGCATAGGGGGTCAGCGGTGCCTTGGGCGTGTCTTCGCCAATCGCCCGACCTTCGCCGTTATTACCGTACACCGCCGCGCTGGAGGCAAACAGCACACGCTTGACGCCATGCAAACGCATGGCTTCGCAAACATTCAGGGTGCCAACGAAATTGCTCTGGTGGGTGGTTACCGGGTCATCCACCGAGGCCTGCACCGAGGCCACCGCCGCCAGGTGGGCCACGGCCGCACAACCGGCGACCGCCTGCGCCACCACGGCCGCATCGGCCACATCCCCCTGAATAAACTGCAACCGGGGATTATCCAGCGGCAGGTTGGCCAGCTTGCCCATCGACAGGTTGTCCAGCACCCGCACACTGTAGCCCTGCGCCAGCAGCGCATCGACCAGGTGCGAGCCGATAAAGCCGGCACCGCCGGTGACCAGAATGGGGGAATCAGACATGACGGTAGTAGCGATCCAGTAGGCCCGGCAAGCCGGCGCGCCAGGCGCGCGGCTTGATGCCGAAGGTATGCAGAATTTTCTTGCAGGCGAGCACCGCGTGCTGCGGCTCCTCTGCGGCGTCTGGACGGGCCGCGTGGGCCTGGGCGATGACCTCCTCGACCAGGTTGCTGCGGAAGTTGCGCGCTTCGCTCAGTACCGCCTGTCCCAGAGCCAGCGAGGTGGTCGCCTCATGGCCACCGTAGTGATAGGTGCCCCACAACGGGCTCTGGCAGTCAAGCTGCTTGAGTACGGCGAGGATCACCCGCGCGGCATCATCGACCGGCGTCGGGTTGCCACGCCGGTCGTCGGCCAGTTGCAAGGTCACCTCACGCTCGGCCCGCTGGAGAAAGCGCGCCAGCAAACCATTGGCGCTGTCGTCCAGCAACCAGCCGAAACGCAGCAGCACATGACGTGGGCAGGTGGCCCGCACACGCTGCTCGAGCCGCCACAGAGCCTGCCCGCGGACACCCAGGGGCACCGGCTCTTCTTTCTCGCTGTAGGCCGTGGCCCGCGAACCGTCGAACACCCGGTAGCTGGACGGCTGCAGCAAGCGAATCTGATGATGCTGGCAGAGCTCGGCCAGGCGCTCGACGGAACGCTCCTGGGCAGCGAAATGCGCCTCGCTGACCGCTTCGGCCTGGAACCAGTCGAAGTAGTAGGCAAGGTTGATCAGGGCATCGGGGCGAGTGTCATCGAGCAACTGGGTCAGACTGGCCGGATCCCAACCGGACTCCGGCGGACGCGGCGCGAGAAAACCGATGTCTTCCTCGGCACCGAGACGGATCAGGGCCTGCCCCAGGGCATTACCACCCCCCAGCAGCATCAGCCGCATACGCATGATAAAGCGCTAACTCAGGAGATCAGAACGGGATATCGTCGTCGAAACTGTCGAAATCCGCGGCAGGCTGGGCCGCCTGTTGCGGAGCCGGGCGTGGTGCCGACTGCTGTGGCGCGCGCTGCGGTTCGCGTTGTGGCGCTGGGCGCTGCTGACGCGGCGCAGAGTCGCCACCGGCGTTGTCCGGGCGGCCGCCGAGCAGCTGCATGGTGCCCTGCATATCGACAATGATCTCGGTGGTGTAGCGCTTGACGCCGTCTTTTTCCCACTCGCGGGTTTGCAGCTTGCCCTCGATGTACACCTGCGAACCCTTGCGCAGGTATTCGCCGGCGATCTCGGCAACCTTGCCGAACAGCGAGACGCGGTGCCACTCGGTTTTCTCGACCTTCTGCCCGGTCTGCTTGTCGGTCCACTGTTCGCTGGTGGCCAGGCTCAGGTTGGTGACCGCGTTGCCGCTCGGCAGGTAGCGGGTTTCCGGGTCCTGTCCGCAGGTACCGACCAGAATGACTTTGTTAACCC
>JBFJZW010000309.1:0-5366 GCA_041621875.1 Pseudomonas sp.
AGCGTCCTTGCTCCTGGTGGCCCTGGCGATCGTCATCTTGAGCAGCAGTCGCAAGGTGCCGGCGCTGCCCCCGGCAACGGCCGACGCCTGCTGAGTAATAGGCGCGTGCCGGATTCGAGTAGCGAGCGCTGGCAGGCCAGCGATAGCGTCGATGCCACCCCGGACGAGGTGCCGCGAGTCATGGCCGACCATCGCGTACACACGCTGATTCACGGCCATACCCACCGCCCGGCGGCGCATGCGCTGACGGGCGACAGGGATCCTCAGGGCTGGGCCCTGCAGGTGGATAAGCAAGGCCTTGCCCAGGCCCCCTTCACGCGCTCAGGCAAAAACTTGATGGCGCGCACAAAGTGCCGCCCTGCCCCCCTTGACGGATTTTGCGCCGTTTATCAGCATCAGCGCCCTCAAAATGCCATCAGGGACAGATCATGCCGATCAGCAAGGAACAGCTCTTCAAATACGTCATCGCACCGGTTGCGCTTATCGCACTCAGCTTCGCCACCTTCAACAGCGTGTTCTTCTATAACGAAGCCGGTTTCGCCACTCACGTGCGAACCATCTTCGGCGAGGAGAAAGTGGTCGATGACGTGGGCTATGCGACCAAATGGTTCGGCCGTGCCACCGCCTGGAAGAAGGCCCTGAGCGTGCAGTCGGTACTCACCGAGGCCCTGGCCATTGACGACAGCAGCGACAACGACTCGCTCGGTGCCACCATCGAAGCCTTCCCCATCGTGTTTCTCGGCAACGTCGACGCCAAAGTCGAGTCCTCGGCACGTTTTCGCCTGCCGGCGGGCGAGCAGTTCCTGAAGATCGCCCAGGAGTACCGCAACCCGGAAAACTTCATCAAGACCGCCCTGGTTCCCGCAATCAAGGAAACCCTGCAAGCCACCGCCTCGCTGATGAGCGCCGACGACTTCTACGCCGGCGCGCGCAGCGAGTTCGCCGCCGAGTTCGAAAACCAGCTCAATGACGGCCTCTACCTGATCAAGCGCAAGGAGATTCGCGGCCCGCGCGGCCATCGACCGAGCCAGACCGCAATTCTGCAGGCCGGCACCGAGCAGGGCGCGTTCGGTGACAACAATGTCAGCCAGTTCATCACCGAGAAGGTCATGGACAGCAAGGGCATACCGGTGCGAAAGCAGCAGCAGTTCCGCAAATACGGCGTGGAAGTGGTCGAAGCGCGCATCACCAACGTCGATCCCAACCCGCAGTACAAGCAGCGCATGGTCAAGGTGCAGCAAGCCCTGGCCGAACTCGCAGTGGCGCGGCAGAACCGCCTGAAGGAAGAGGAAGAGAAACTGCTGGTCACCGCCCGCGGTGAAAAGGAAGTGGAGGCCCGCCGCCAGGAAACCCTGCGCGACCAGATCGAACGCACCACCCAGGCGGAAACCGAGAAGCAACTGGCGATCATCAATGCGGAACGGGAAAAAGGCCGCGCCGAGATCGAGAAACAGACCGCCGAACTGCTGCGCGATAAAGCGGCGATCACCGCCGATGCAACGAAGATCACCGCCGACGCCGAGGCTCATGCCCGCGAAGCGGTGATCAAGGCCGACGGCGCGCTGCAACCCAAGCTCGATGCCCTGATCGCGATCAACAAGGTTTGGGCCGAGGCCGCAGCCCGGGCACCGGTACCCAGCGTGATGATGGGGGGCGGCAGCGACGGTGCCAGCAGCCGCCAGGATGAGATCGGCCAACTGATGGGCGTACTGGCCACCAAGGCGGCGCGCGACCTGTCATTGGATCTGAAAGTGCAGCAGTAAGCTCCGCCCCAGGAAAAAGCGCCCGGTTGGGCGCTTTTTTGCTTTAGAGCGGCGGCACACCGCTATGAAAGCGGAACTCAGTGTCCGGCGACTCGATCAGCTCGCGCTCCACCGCCCTCACCCGCTCGATGGCTTGATCGACATCCCGCGCCTCACCGTACTGATAGGCCAGTTTCAGATAATGCTGAAAATGCCGCGCCTCGCTTTTCAGCAGACCGAAGTAAAACTTGCCCAATTCTTCATCCAGATGTGGCACCAGCGCCTCGAACCGCTCGCAACTGCGCGCCTCGATAAAGGCCCCGATCACCAGGGTGTCCACCAGCTTGTGCGGTTCATGGGTGCGCACGATCTTGCGCAGGCCCGAAGCGTAGCGCGCCGCCGATACCGGGCGCAGGCCGATCTTGCGTCGCTTCATGATGCGCAGCACCTGCTCATGGTGCACCAGCTCCTCACGGGCCAGGCGCGACATGGCATTAAGCAGGTCGACATAGGTGCTGTACTTGGCCATCAGGCTCAGGGCTGTACTGGCGGCCTTGAATTCACAGTTTTTGTGATCGATCAGCAGGGTCTGCTGATCGGCCAGCGCGGCAGTGATCCAGGCATCCGGCGTGCGGCAACCGAGAAAAGCGTGGATTTCCGGCAGACTCATGGGTACCCCTCAGGAGCCAGGCAGCGACATGCAACCGGGCAAGCCCTCAGCACACGGGTAGAACAGCGCAGTAGATAATCGGTTTCGGCTAACAGATACATAAATTCACAAAATCAGACAGGCGGGAGTGATACAGCTAGAGCGCGGCCATTATACGAATGGGCGCGCGAACCACCACTCGATTGACACCGATCAAGTACCAACCGAGCGACAGCAATCTATAGTGATAAACAGTACAACTGACTGCACATGGAGATGATCATGCAAGCTATTCGCAGCATTCTGGTGGTAATGGAACCCGATCGGCCAGAAGGGCTGGCCCTGAAACGCGCCAAACTGATTGCGGGCGTTACCCAGTCACATCTGCACTTGCTGGTATGCGACAAGAAAAATGATCACACCGCCTACCTTAAGGATCTGACCGGCCAACTCGGCGGCGAAGGCTTCAGCGCCTCCAGTCAGCAGTCATGGCATGAGAACCTGCACCAGACCATCATCAGCGTGCAGCAAGCCGAGGGCTGCGGCCTGGTGATCAAGCAGCATTACCCGGACAACCCGCTGAAAAAAGCCCTGCTCACCCCGGATGACTGGAAGCTGCTGCGCTACTGCCCCGGCCCGGTGCTGATGGTTAAAACCGACAAGCCCTGGGCTGGCAGCGTGGTCCTGGCGGCGGTCGATGTGGGCAATGCCGACGGCGAGCACCGCACCCTGCATACCAGCATCGTCAGCCATGGTTTCGATATCGCGGCCCTGGCCAAGGCCGAACTGCACGTGATCAGCGCCCACCCGGCCCCCATGCTTTCGGCTGCCGACCCGACCTTTCAGCTCAAGGAAACCATCGAGGCGCGCTATCGCGATCAGTGCAAGGCCTTCCAGGCCGAGTACGAGATTGCCGATGAACGCCTGCACATCGCCGAAGGTCCGGCCGATGTACTGATTCCGCAGATGGCCCACCGACTCAATGCCGGGGTCACGGTGATCGGCACCGTGGCGCGCACCGGGATTTCCGGCGCGCTGATCGGCAATACCGCCGAGGTGATTCTCGACTCGCTGGAAAGCGATGTGCTGGTGCTCAAGCCCGATGAAATCATCGCCCACCTGGAAGAACTGGTCGCCCAGCACTGACCGATGCGCAACGAAAAAGCCGCCTAAAAAGGCGGCTTTTTCGTATGAAATCGGCGCTCAGGCTCTTATCTCAAGCCCTTCGAGGAGAAAACGCGGCGCGATATAGCGCTCGTAATGGGCCTCGGAGAGCAGAAAGAACTCACGGTCGATGGCGTCGCGCAGCTCGGGCAAGCCCCAGTCGCGGAACTCTGGCAGCAACGCCATGCCGTAGGCATCCAGCTGGCTGATCACCCGCGCACCACGGGCAATCAGCTGGTAAGCCCAGCAATAGGGCGACTGCTGCGGCACGAAGCGGATCTTGCGCTGCTCCAACTGGGCACGCAAACGCTGCGCATCGAAAACTTCCAGCTTGGCCGCCATTACCTGGACCAGCAGCACCTCCAGGCGCAGCCATACCGCATGTTTTTCCTCCTCGCTGTAGCCGTTCCAGTGGATCACCTCGTGGTGGAAGCGCTTGCAGCCACGGCACACCAAATCGCCGTAAACAGTGGAGCACAGGCCGACACAAGGGGTTTTGATACGCTGATTGGACATAACGAACGAGAGGAACACCGACTGAAGGACAGGCATCTTAGCCCTTTGTCTAAGGCAGATCACCCCCAGATAAGCGGGGCCTTTGGCTTAACTTTATAAAAGCTTTCCAGTAGAATCGGCCCGCCTTTAATAGGCAGCAATGTCCGTTGGAAGCTGTTTTCAAAGCGTCACGAGCACAGTCAATCCTGCAGGTTCGATGTTGATGCCGGCCTTGAGTTCCATTTCAAGCGTCGGCATCAGCCCTCATCCAGCCCGTCCTGCCGGCGTAAAACTTTGAAAACAGCTTCTGCAAGAAAGCAGCGAAACCTCGGCTGAGGGGCCCATAAAGCCGCGAAGCGCCTGGTTCGTTGTTTTCTGGATCGCGTCCCGGACAACCCTTTGGGACCACTGATGAGGGTAATAACTGTGCTTGAAGCCTATCGCAAACATGTAGCAGAGCGTGCCGCTCAGGGTATCGTGCCCCAGCCGCTGAACGCCGAACAAACCGCAGGCCTGATCGAGCTGCTGAAAAACCCGCCAGCCGGCGAAGAAGCTTTCCTGCTCGACCTGATCACCAACCGCGTACCGCCAGGCGTCGACGAAGCCGCCTACGTCAAGGCCGGTTTTCTCTCTGCCATTGCCAAAGGCGAAGCCACTTCCCCGCTGATCAGCAAGCAACACGCTGTTGAACTGCTGGGCACCATGCAGGGCGGTTACAACATCGCCACTATGGTTGAGCTGCTCGACGACAGCGAACTGGCTAGCGTGACTGCCGAACAACTGAAGCACACCCTGCTGATGTTCGACGCCTTCCACGACGTCGCGGAAAAAGCCAAGAACGGTAACATTCACGCCAAAGGCGTGCTGCAATCCTGGGCTGACGGCGAGTGGTTCAAGAACCGCCCGACCCTGGCCGACAAGATCAGCCTGCGCGTATTCAAGGTCACCGGCGAAACCAACACCGACGACCTGTCCCCGGCTCCCGATGCCTGGTCGCGCCCGGATATCCCGCTGCACGCCCTGGCCATGCTGAAAATGGCCCGCGACGGCATCGTGCCGGACGAGCAAGGCGTGACCGGCCCGATGAAGCAGATCGAAACCATGCGCGGCGAAGGCTTCCCGATCGCCTACGTCGGTGACGTGGTCGGTACCGGCTCCTCGCGTAAATCCGCCACCAACTCGGTGCTGTGGTTCTTTGGCGACGACATCCCCAATGTGCCGAACAAGCGCGCTGGCGGCTTCTGCTTCGGCAGCAAGATCGCGCCGATCTTCTACAACACCATGGAAGACGCCGGTGCCCTGCCGATCGAGTTCGA
>JBFJZW010000310.1:0-5338 GCA_041621875.1 Pseudomonas sp.
CCTGTGCGAGCGCGCTTTAAAAGCACAGACACCGCTGGATTTGTGCTTGAGAAAATCGAGCTGGCTCGCGACCCGGTCCCGTCAGGAGGCCGAGCGCAGGTGTTGCGTAGGGGGAGGAGCCGCATGGATGCGGCAAGAGGCTTAATGGGCCAGGGATGGCCCATGTAAGCCGGCCCCCGGAGCGGCACCGGAGCGAGGGGAGTTGAGCGCAGCGAAACCCGGATGCCGGGTGCCCTTCTTTGCCACACCTTTCTTGGGCAAGCAGAGAAACGGAGCGTAACGGAGTAACAGCCGCAGGCTGGCCCGAAGGGTGAGCGTAGCGAGTCAAGGTGTGGTGCCCGTGAAGGGCGCAACCCAAACGTTCAGCACACGCGTTAACGGGTCGTACCAAGCCCTCCAGCGATACGCACACAAACTTGCCAGTCCGGTGTCAAACCCACCTTCCCCACAAAATGCGATGAACCATAAAAAATGCCAGTCATCATGACTGGCATTTTTTATCGATTCGCCACCTGTCAGCTGACGCTGGTCTGCCGCTGTCGGCGCAGCATATAGCGCTCCACATAGGAGCAAGACGGAATCACCGTGTAGCCCAGACGCTCGGCATACTGCAGGGCATGCTCGGTAAGGGCCGCCGCGATGCCGCGCCCGCGCAGGGTGTTCGGCACGAAGGTGCGATAGATATCCAGAGTCTGCTTACCCAGATCCATATAGGCCAGGTAGGCGCGATCACCATCCACTGTGGTCTCGAATTGATGGCCTTTCAGGTCATGGTGAATGGATAACGCCTCGCTCATTGCAACTCCTCTGAAAAATCGTCTACGCCCACGGCTGCCTCATTGGCTGCGCAACCGCCGCGCTCCCGACAAGAGTCCCGAGCTTAGCAGGCCATCGGGAAATCGGCCACGCGAATCAACAGCTTAGAACAAACTCAGGACCGCGATGCAGAGCAGTACGGCGACGACCGGAATCAGCACTG
The DNA here is from genome assembly GCA_041621875.1 of Pseudomonas sp. Taxonomy (GTDB): domain Bacteria; phylum Pseudomonadota; class Gammaproteobacteria; order Pseudomonadales; family Pseudomonadaceae; genus Aquipseudomonas. The sequence continues at coordinate 980 of JBFJZW010000310.1, forward strand.
TCACCATGAAGATGTCCTTGTAGGCCTGCTTGTGGGTCAAGCCCATAATCATCAGCATGGCAATCACCGCGCCGCAATGCGGCAGGGAGTCCAACCCGCCCGCGGCGATATTGGCAATCCGGTGCAGCACTTCCGGCTCGACCCCCATCTCCAGGTACTTGGGTGCCAGGGTCTGCATAAATATCTGCAAACCGCCCGACGAGGAGCCGACAATCCCGGAAACCACGCTGACCGAAGCAAAGATCGACAGCAATGGCGGCAGATCCACCGCCAGAATCCATTGGGAAAACTGCGCAAAGCCTGTGGTCTGGGTCACGACGCCACCGAAACCGATCACCGCCGCCGTATTGAGCAGCGGCATGATGGCATCGTCCGCCCCCTGGCCCAATACCGTCATGGTGTTACGCCGCAGGCCCGGGAACAGGGCAATGGCGACGCCGGTGGCGACGACCAGGGCCAGACTCGGCCATAGAATCGGCTGTTGCTGACTGAACCCGACAAAGGCCCCCAGGCTGCCCTGCCCCGCAATGACCAAACCGCTCAACAGCAGCAGCCGTGGCAGCAGAATAATCCCCAGCACCACCAGAATAGGCACCAATGCCACGCCCCAGCGCGGCCCCGACCCCGGGGTGCCGGCCAGTTGCTCCATGCGCAGATCCTGCGCATTGGCCTCGAAGCCCTCGCCCCGCTCACGGGCCAAACGCCATTCGCGCTGCACATAGCCCATGCCCAGAACGATCATCAGCGCACTGGCGAACAGGCCGATCCAGGCCCCGGCAAACAGATCGGTACCCAGTGCACTGGCGGCAATCACGTTATGAATGGATGGCGAACCCGGCAAGGCGGTCATGGTGAAGGTTCCCGCCCCCAGGGCGGTGGCGGCGCAGAACAGCCGCTTGGGCAGATTGGCATCGCGCATCATGCTGATGCCCAGGGGGTACATGGTGAAGATCACCACGAAGACCACCACACCGCCGTAGGTCAGCACTGCACAAACCAGCATGGCGATCCAGAGGGTACGTTGGGTGCCCAGGCTGCTGGTGATCGCCTGGGCGATACTGCTGGCCGCCTGACTGGCCGCCATGGCCTTGCCGAAGATGGCACCACAGAGAAACAGTACAAAGAACTTGCCGGCAAAGGTGAATGCGCCCAGGGGGCCAAAGGGGAAATACTCGAGCAATGCCTGGGAAAGCAAAAGGCCATTACTCAAGGCCACCACCAAGGCACACAACAGGGCTGCAATAAATATATTGACGCCCCGCAACGCCATAAAGATCAGCAATGCCAAGCCGGCAAACAACCCCATATTCCCCAACATCATCAAGCTCCCTCTATTTGGCAAACGAATAACTTTAGCCGAGCAGCATAACCACTGAGCCGCACAGTGCAACGGTGCGCCCACTTATAGCAATAAAGCACCGGCTGTTGGATAGCGGCCGCCAGCGTTGTATATTTTTTAATCAGCCCATCCCAATGTATTGGTCAAGGGCTGCACTTGCATAAAAAAAACATGCGGAGCACGTCCTGCCTCCGTTTACTTACTACCGGTTACAGGTAGTATGTACGCCGGCTAATTTCCTAGTATCAGGAAATTGCTTTTATGGAAAAACTCCACCTCAAGGGGAACACGATGAACAACGTTCTGAAATTCTCTGCTCTGGCATTGGCCGCAGTTCTGGCTACCGGTTGCAGCAGCATGTCCAAAGAAACTGAAGCTCGTCTGACTGCAACTGAAGATGCAGCCGCTCGCGCTCAAGCCCGTGCCGACGAAGCCTATCGCAAGGCCGATGACGCCATGGCCGCTGCTCAGAAGGCTCAGCAAACTGCTGACGAAGCCAATGAGCGCGCTCTGCGTATGCTGGAAAAAGCTAGCCGCAAGTAATAGCCCCTCAAAGGCTATGACAAGCCGACCCGGATTCCGGGTCGGCTTTTTTATTGCCTGGAATTATCCAGAGCCAGCCCCTGGCAGGCGACGCTGGAGGCCAGCCACTCCCGCAAAGCCGCGGCTCATGCTTCATCGCACGGGTAAAAGGCAATAAAAAACCCGTCAGCGCCGGGCATGACGGGCTCTTCCAGCCACTACTCAATCAGAGGCTGGTGGCACTGACCAGGGCCTGACCGGGCTGGGCTATTTCAACCGGCAAGCCATCTTCGGCCGCCACCACTTCACGCAGCATTTCCCAGTCCAGACGCAAGTCGGCGAAGGCGTCGTTCTGCAGCAGTGCATTGATAACGGCCGTGTGTTTATCCACGATCGAAGCATCGCCGATATCGCTAAGCGGTGCATGGGCTTCGAGGTAGACCTTGTCACCGCTGCGGCCGAACTTGTATGGCTCATTGATGATGCGCACCGAAGTACCGACGGACACCATGCTGGCCAGCTTCAAGACGTTATGGTTAAGCATGCGGAAGCAACCATGGCTAACGCGCATGCCAATACCGAACTTCTTGTTCGAGCCGTGGATCAAGTAACCCGGCACCGAAAGACCTATCTTGTAGGGTCCCAGCGGGTTGTCTGGACCCGGCGGCACATGACTGGGCAGCGGGTCGCCCTCGGCGGCATGTTCTTCACGGATCGACTTGGGCGGGTACCAACTCGGGTTGGGTGTTTTCGCGGTGATGCGGGCATTGGCGACCGGCGAACTCCAGCCCTCACGGCCGATCCCCAGCGGATAGGTGTACACCACATCGCGATTTTTCGGGTAGTAATAGAGGCGATACTCGGCCAGGTTGATCACGATGCCCTCGCGCGGCCCGGGCGGCAGAATAAAGCGCGTGGGCAGAATCACTTCGGTGCCCTCGCCAGGCAGCCAGGGGTCGACCCCGGGGTTGGCCACGACCATTTCCAGATAGCCCAGATCGTTGGCCGAACCCAGGTCGGCAAAGGTGTCTTCGTATTTAGCCTGGATCACCTGCACCTGGCCGACGATATCATCGCCGGGCGGCGGCAGAGGCAGCTCGAGGGCCGTGGCGGCCCCTGCCACGAACAGCGCGGAGAGGGACAGGCAACGGCTGACGGTAAAAGCACGCGACAACATCCGGAAATCCTTGACAAGAATGGCTGACAGTTTTGCTTGGAGATTGTACACCCAGGCCGCACCCCACGGGAGGCCGGCCCTCAAGGCAGCGGCAGGCGCTCGCCGCGTCGCTGCGCGTCCAGGGTTGCCCGACAGGCCGGGCACAGACGCTTGTCGCGCAGCATGGTCCGGTCCAGGTCGCGCCACACCGGCTGAGCGGGCAGCAGACCACCGCACAGGGTGCGGTCGGCCGAGCCCCCCAGCTCGAGCTGACGCGCGAGCAAATGCACGCGCACTTCACGGCAGGCGAACAGGTCGAGCTGATCGCCAGGTTCGATCAGTTGGTAGGCATGCAAGGACCAGGCAGGGCGCGGCATTGAGGGCTCCAGTGCGGGGCCGCCACATTAGCCGAAAGGCCGAGCGCAGAAAAGCCTGTCAGAGCAAAGGTTTCAGGGTTGGCCAGAGATTTTCCAGAAGCACCGGCTGAGCCTGGGCGGTGGGGTGAATGCCATCGTCCTGCATCATTTCCGGCACACCGCCAACCCCCTGCAGAAAGAACGGCACTAGGGGGATCTGCTGCTCATCTGCCAGGCGGCTAAACACCTCGGCAAAGGCCGTGGTGTAACGCACGCCGTAGTTGGGTGGCAGCAACATGCCCAGCAGCAACACCTGGGCACCGCTGTCGCGGGATGCGTCAACCATCGCGGCAAGATTCTGTTGCAATTGCGCAGGGGGGAGACCGCGCAGCCCATCGTTGCCGCCCAGCTCGATAATCACCAGGTCCGGCTGGTGCTCGGCAAGCAGCCGAGGCAGCCGCGCGGCACCGCCTGCGCTGGTGTCGCCACTGATCGAGGCATTCACCACCCGGTGCTCGAAGCCCTGCTCGGCGAGGCGTTTTTCCAGCAGGCTGACCCAACCCTGGCGGCTATCCAGGCCAAAAGCCGCGCTGATACTATCGCCCACCACCAGCACGGTATCTGCCAGGGCAGTCTGCCCCCATACCATCAGGCCGAAGGCAGCGCTGATCAACCATGCACGCATTGGATTCTCCATGAGCTCAAGTATTCTCACCGCGCGAAACCTTAGCAAAGTGGTTACCAGCACGGAAGGCGAGCTAACCATACTCCATGATCTGTCGCTGGTGCTTGCCAGTGGCGACAGCCTGGCGATCGTTGGCAGCTCCGGCTCAGGTAAATCCACCCTACTTGGCTTGCTCGCCGGGCTGGACCTGCCTAGTAGTGGCAGCGTTATGCTGGCCGGCAACGATCTGGCCAGCCTCGACGAGGATCAGCGCGCCCGCATCCGCGCCGAGCATGTCGGTTTCGTTTTTCAGTCCTTCCAA
>JBFJZW010000311.1:0-5318 GCA_041621875.1 Pseudomonas sp.
ACGCACCCTGCTGCAACAGGTGGCCGGTAGCTGCAAGCAACTGCCGGTGGCCTGGTGCGATGCCAGCAACCTGCGCCTGCCGCCGAGCCTGGCGGTGTACCCCGAGGTCGCGCTGAATCAGGACCTCTATCGCTGGCTGGCGCTATTGGCGGCGCAGGCGGGAGAGATGCGCCACTGGGCGCGCGATAACCAGCGCTGGACCCAGGAGCTGCTGCAGGCCTACCCGGCCCTGCGTCCGCGCTACCAACGCCTGGTCGAGGCCCACCTGCAGTTGCGTCCGGATCCCGATTCGTTGGGCAAGGGCGAGGCCGAGCTGGAGATTGCGCTCTGTCAGGCCCTGCGCGAACCGGGCAGCGTCGAGCACTTCCCGCGTAGCGAGCTGGTGCCCTGGCCGTTGCCGCTGTGGCTGTACCCGGCGGAAAACCTCGGCGAACCCCAGGCTTGCGAGCTGGGCGAGGAAAGCGAGGGCAACCTGCTGACCCCGCCAGGCGAGCAGAAGGTCGGGCCCAAGCGCGCCAAACGGGTCGAGGAGAGCACCAGCAAGGGCGGCCTGTTGATCTTCCGCCTGGAAAACCTGTTCAGCTGGTCCGAGCATGTCGAGCTGGATCGCTGCACGGACGACAGCGAAGACCTGGACGCCGCGCGGGTCGCCGAGGATCTCGACGAACTGGCCCTGTCCAAGCAGCGCCTGCGCAAGGGCGGCGGGCTCAAGTTGCACCTCGATCTGCCGCCGGCGGATGTCGACGACATCCCGCTGGGCGAGGGCATCTAGCTGCCGGAGTGGGACTATCGCAAGCAGAGCCTGCGCGAGGATTTCGTCAACCTGCAGATGATGGTGCCGCGTGGCAGCGAGGCGCAGCCGCTGCCCTTGCGTCTGGCACCGCTGGCCAAACGCCTGCGTCGCCAGTTCGAGCACCTGCGCAACGACCGCCAGTGGCTGCGTCAGCAACCCCAGGGCTCGGAGCTGGATATGCAGGCCTGGCTGGATTTCCACGTCGAACGCCAGCATGGCCAGTGCGCCGAGCGCGGCCTGTTTATGGAGCAGCGGCAAACCCGACGCGATCTGGCCTGCCTGCTGCTGGCGGATGTGTCGATGTCCACCGACGCCCACCTGGACGACCAGCATCGGGTCATCGAGGTGATCAACGACAGCCTGCTGCTGTTTGGTGAGACTCTGTCGGCCCTGGGGGACGAGTTCGCCCTCTACGGGTTCTCCTCCCTGCGTCGCCAGCAGGTGCGCATGCTCGAACTGAAATCCTTCAAGCAACGCTACGACGACACCACCCGTGGGCGCATTCAGGCGCTCAAGCCCGGCTACTACACCCGTATGGGCGCGGCCATTCGCCAGGCCACCGCGTTGCTCGGGGCCTGCAAGCAGCGGCGCAAGCTGCTGCTCCTGGTAACCGACGGCAAACCCAATGACCTGGACCTCTACGAGGGCCGCTATGGCGTCGAGGACACCCGCGAAGCGGTGCTGGAAGCGCGGCGTCAGGGGCTGTTGCCGTTCTGCATCACCATCGACAGCCAGGCCGGCGATTACCTGCCCTATATGTTCGGTGCCAATGGCTACACGCAGATCCGCCAGCCGCAGCAATTGCCGCTGCGCCTGCCGCAGTTATATCGGCAGTTGACCCAGGCGTAGCCGGTCGAGTGTCAAAGCCATCGCGACTGAGAGCTGGTGCGCGCGGCGCACCCTACGGCGGGGAGGGCCTTGGTGCGCACGTGGAGGATGGGTAGGGTGCGCCGTGCGCACCGAGTGTCAGCAGAGGAACTTGGGGGCTGCTCAGGCGATGCTACGCGGCAACCAGACGATCATCACCGCACAGAACGCCGTCAGGCCGATGCAGAACCACATAAAACGCCGTTGCCGGCGCTCGTCCGCGGCGTCGCTCAGGGCTGGCAGGAGCATGCCGCAGTTATCGCACTCGGCTTCCCCGGGGGGATTGTCTTGCTGGCAATACAGGCATTTAGGCATGGCAAGCGCTCACGGGCGAAGACCGGCGTATCACTCGAACTGCTCCAGGCGCAGGCGGTCGACAATTACGATCTGGCGGCCTTCCTGGCTGATGATTTCCTCGTCGATCAGGCGGCGCATGATCCGTGAGAAGGTCTCCGGCTGGATCGACAGGTGCCCGGCGATCAACTGCTTGGCCATCGGCAACTCGAAACTGTTGCCCGCGTCCGGCTGGCGCGCGAGCTGGGTGATCAGGTAGCGCACCACGCGGTGGGTGGCGTTTTTCAGCGACAGCGTTTCGATCTCGTTGACCCGTTGGTGCAGGCGCACGCAGAGCTTGCCGAGCAGGGCGAAGGTCAGCCGGCTGTTGCTCTGCAGCAGGCGCATATAGGTGCTGTTGGCGATGCGGTAGAGCTGGGTAGGGCACACCGCCTCGGCCGAGGCGACGTAGTTGGGCGTGTCCATCAGCATCATGGCTTCGGCGAAGGTCTGCCGATTGCCGATGACCTCGAACACCTTCTCCTGCCCATCCGGGGTCAGGCGGTAGATCTTCACCGCGCCGGCGATGACGAAATAGAACGAATGGGCCGGCTCGCCCTGGCGGAACAAGGGCTCGCCCTTGTCGATGCTGAGCAGCTGGCTGGTGCTCATCAGTTCATCCATCTGCTCTTCGTTCAACGGCTCGAACAAATGGTGACTGCGGAGAATCTGGTGATGAACGCGATGAAGCACCATGAAGGACATCCTGATTGTTTGGGGGGCGCTGGCGTGGCCTGGCGCTGATCGTCAGCCCGCGTGGGTCTTGCTCGAAGTAGAGGGCAACGCTACTGAGGTGTCGGTGGCGAGGCCGAGGGCGACGCCGCTGGCCATGGCCAGTATCGCAGTCAGCGCCAGGTACCAGGCCAGGGGTTGCAGAATTCTCTTCATGGATACTCCCTGCATTGCGGTTATGCAATGCATGCCGCGGTTATCGATAGCTGGCCGCATATAGTCTGCAACCTGTTGAGTTTGAGTATTTCTAATCGGCGGCCATGATGGAAATAACGCTGTCAGCCCGGGGGTAAGGACCGTTTTAGCCATAACGCGGCTCGCGCAACCTTCAGTCCGTCGCTTGAACGCTTGTAACCTGGGCCAGCGGTGGCTGGCGCGGTTGGTCGAGATCGCTGGCGATGATGCGGCTCATGTCCGCGAACAACGCGTCGGCTTCTGCCGCGCTGCAATCTTCCCGGTAGCGTTTGCGCAGGCCATAGCTGCTGAGGGTGATGTGCACATCGGCGCTGACGCCATGCTGGGCCAGACAGGCGCTGACGCAGTGCAGGGGACAGCCGTCGATGGCCAGGATCGGCCGCCCGCAGCTGGCCTTGCTCACCAGCGCCTGGACATGCCCGCCGACGCCGGCGATGCAGGACATTTCCGCCAGGCCGGCACGATCCAGACGCACGGCGAGGGTATTGGCCAGTTGCGCCACGTTGGAACAGCCGGAGCAGGAGTAGACCAGGGGCTGGGAAGGCTTGGACATTGCGTGCACCCTTAAAACGTTAAGAGGTTATTCAGTTTGACGACCGTGCACAGGCTGACATTGACCACAGTCAATTCTGCGCTTATGGCCTGCTAGTCATAGTTACTCAGTCCCTGCAGATCGATGATCTCGATACTCCGCCGCTGTACGGCAATCAGGCCCGAGTCGATCAGGCGATGAAGGATTCGCGAGAAGGTTTCCGGCTGAATACCCAGCCTCGAGGCGATCAGGCGTTTGGGTACATCGAGCATGATCACCCCCTTACCCTCTTCGTGAGCCTGGACCAGAAAGCGCCTGACCCGGTGGCAGGCGTTGGCCAGGGTCAGGGTGTCGATCTCGTTCAAGCGCTGGTGCAGGCGGATGCTCAGGGTGGCGAGAATATCCAGGCAGATGCTCGGGTGTTCTTCCAGCAGGCGGCGGTACTGAGCACCGTGCAGGCTGGCCATCTGGCAGGTCTTCAGCGCAGTGGCGCTGACCGGGTACTGCGGCACACCGGTGAACAGCAGCGCCTCGGCAAAGGATTCGCCAGCGCGGATGATCTCCACCAGTTTTTCCTGGCCATCACAGACAACCCGATGCAGTTTCACCTGGCCGCTGAAGACGAAATAGAAGCGATCGGCCTTGTCGCCCTGGTGGAACAGCGAGGCGCCAGCAGCCAGGCGCTTGAGGTTGGCCGAGGCGCACACCTCCTGCAGAGCCGCCTCCGGTAGCCGGCTGAACAGGTGATGACGGCGCAACTGTGCGACAAGCGATGGTTCGGTCAGCATGGTTTCTCCCACTATGCAGCTCGGGATTGCCCGAGATTGCATGCTAGAAGGTCGATGACCGGGGCTTCCTTGATCTCAAACAAGTCTGGGCACGATGGGCGGGCGCGCAGTGAGGAGGGAACAGTCATCGCCTGCTGATACGACTCAGCTTCAGCCCCAGAACTGCAGCCACCAGCCATAGCCGACCCAGGCCGTACCCAGCGCCAGGCAGCAGAATGCCGCGAGCCGATTCAATCCGCGTGCACCATGGCGGCCGAGCACCTGCCAGCCCAGCCACAGGCTCCAGACCATGGCGGCCGCGAGCAGGCTGGCGCGGGCCGGTTGCACCCAGGCCAGAGCCAGGCCCTCGTAACGCAGCAGCTTGACGGTGGTGGCGCTAAGGCCGAGAAACAGCCCACTGGCACCGAGCGGAATCAGGCTCAACGCCAGGTGCTCGAATACATTACCGGTACGCGACACCAGCAAGGCCGCGGCGCGCAGCAACAGCCACAGGCCGCCGCCGAGCAGCAGCGCGCTGGCCAACAGGTAGAACAGGATCAGCAGGCCATCGAGCCAGCTGAACAGGTCGTTGGCCTGCGGGTAGTGGGTCAGCAGCCACCAGGGCGCATCGGCTTGTAGTAGCCAATAGCTGTCGCGCTCGACCAGCCAGGTGGCCGCCGCCTGCTTCAGGCTGACGAACCAGGGGCTGACCGTCCATTGAAAGGCCCCCATGGCCAGGCCGATCATGCCGAACAGCAACAGGCTGCTGTCCCAATGGCTGGCGTGCTGCGGGCCGACGATCAACACCTCGGCGTTAGGCGAACGCGCGCTCAGCCTCACCGCGCCGCGTTGGCCGCTGCAGCGCCCGCAGGCGTGGCAGTCGGCCGCGCCCCGCATGCGGCGGATATCCAGCAGCGGCGCGCAGTTCGGCGGCGGCTGGCGTGGCGGCGGATTATCCAGCCAGCGCTGTTCGTCGACCCGGTAATGCATGGGTGCCAGGCGAGCGAGCAGGGCGAACACGCCGCTGACCGGGCATAGGTAACGGCACCAGACACGTTTGCCGCGGCCGTAGAGAAACCCCACCAGCATCGCCGAGATC
>JBFJZW010000312.1:0-5312 GCA_041621875.1 Pseudomonas sp.
GACAGCCATCAGGTATTTATCGAGCCGGAAGGCCTGACCACCCATGAGCTGTACCCCAACGGCATTTCCACCTCGCTGCCCTTCGATGTGCAGCTGCAGCTGGTGCGCAGCATCCGCGGCATGGAAAACGCCCATATCGTGCGTCCCGGCTACGCCATCGAGTACGACTACTTCGATCCGCGTGACCTGAAATACAGCCTGGAAACCAAGGTGATCGGCGGGCTGTTCTTCGCCGGGCAGATCAACGGCACCACCGGTTACGAAGAAGCCGGTGCCCAGGGGCTGCTCGCCGGCTGCAACGCCGCGCTGCGGGCCCAGGGCAAGGACAGCTGGTGCCCGCGCCGCGATGAGGCCTACATCGGCGTGCTGGTCGACGACCTGATCACCCTGGGCACCCAGGAGCCCTACCGCATGTTCACCTCGCGGGCCGAATACCGGCTGATCCTGCGCGAGGACAACGCCGATCTGCGCCTGACCGCCAAGGGCCGCGAGCTAGGGCTGGTCGATGATGTGCGCTGGGCGGCCTTCGAGGCCAAGCGAGAAGCCATCGCCCTGGAAGAACAGCGCCTGAAGAGCACCTGGGTCCGCCCGGCGACACCCCAGGGTGATGCCATTGCCGAACGCTTCGGCACGCCGCTGACCCACGAATACAACTTGCTCAACCTGCTCTCACGTCCGGAAATCGATTACGCCGGCCTGGTGGCCATCACCGGTGGCGGCGCGCACGACCCGCAAGTGGCCGAGCAGGTCGAAATCAAGACCAAGTACGCGGGTTATATCGACCGCCAGCAGGACGAAATCGCCCGCCTGCGCGCCAGCGAAGACACCCAGCTGCCGGCCGATATCGATTACAACGGGATTTCCGGGCTGTCCAAGGAAATCCAGCACAAGCTCGGCAACGCCCGCCCCGAGACCCTGGGCCAGGCTTCGCGGATTCCCGGAGTCACTCCGGCGGCGATTTCCCTGCTGCTGATCCACCTGAAAAAGCGCACTGCCGGTCAGCAGTTGGAGCACAGCGCCTGATGTCCGTTACCCCCCGTCACGCCGAAGAGCTGAGCCAGGGCGCTCGCGAACTGGGCGTCGAACTCAGTGCCGAGCAGCACGAACAACTGCTCGCCTACCTGGCCCTGCTGATCAAGTGGAACAAGGCCTACAACCTCACCGCGGTGCGCGACCCGAACGAAATGGTCTCGCGCCATCTGCTCGACAGCCTGTCCGTAGTGCCCTTTGTCGCGGCGGCTGGGGATAACTGGCTGGATGTCGGCAGTGGCGGCGGCATGCCGGGTATTCCCCTGGCCATCCTGTTTCCCGAGCGGCAGTTCACCCTGCTGGATTCAAACGGCAAGAAGACCCGCTTCCTGACCCAGGTGAAGCTGGAGTTGAAACTGGCCAACCTGCAAGTTATCCACAGCCGGGTCGAAGAATTTAAGCCCGAGCAGCCATTCGATGGTATTTGCTCCCGGGCCTTCAGTTCCCTGGAAGATTTCAGCAACTGGACCCGCCATCTCGGCAGCCAACACAGCCAGTGGCTGGCGATGAAAGGCGTACACCCGGACGACGAACTGCAGGCCCTGCCGGCGGACTTTCGGCTCAGCGCCACCCACGTGCTCAAGGTTCCCGGTTGCCAAGGTCAGCGCCATCTGCTGATACTGCGTCGCTCGGTTTAGGGAGAAGGCAGCATGGCTAAGGTATTCGCAATCGCCAACCAGAAAGGCGGGGTGGGCAAGACCACCACCTGCATCAATCTGGCGGCTTCGCTGGTTGCGACCAAGCGCCGGGTGCTGCTGATCGATCTGGATCCCCAGGGCAATGCCACCATGGGCAGCGGTGTGGATAAGCATGCCTTGGAGCATTCGATCTACGACGTGCTGATCGGTGAATGTAACCTGGTCGAGGCCATGCAGTTTTCCGAGCACGGCGGCTACCAGCTGCTGCCGGCCAACCGCGACCTCACAGCAGCGGAAGTCTCGCTGCTGGAAATGAAAATGAAGGAAAGTCGCCTGCGTTACGCCCTGGCACCGATCCGCGAGAATTACGACTACATCCTGATCGACTGCCCGCCGGCGCTGTCGATGCTGACCATCAACGCCCTGGTCGCCGCCGATGGGGTGATCATCCCCATGCAGTGCGAGTACTACGCCCTCGAAGGCCTGAGCGACCTGGTCAACAGCATCCAGCGCATCGCCGAGCTGCTCAATCCCAAGCTGAAGATCGAAGGCCTGCTGCGCACCATGTACGACCCGCGTATCAGCCTGACCAACGACGTATCGGCGCAACTCAAGCAGCACTTCCCCGATACCCTGTACCAAACCGTGATCCCGCGTAACGTGCGTCTGGCCGAGGCCCCCAGCTTCGGCATGCCGGCGCTGGTGTATGACAAGCAATCCCGTGGTGCCATCGCCTACCTGGCCTTGGCCGGCGAACTGGTACGTCGTCAGCGCGCCAGCGCCCACACGGCAACCGCATAAGGAAATTCCCATGGCTGTGAAGAAACGAGGACTGGGACGCGGTCTGGATGCTCTGCTCGGCGGCACCAGTGTCAGCGCCTTGCAGGAAGAAGCGGCCCAAGTCGACAGCCGCGAACTGCAGTACCTGCCCCTGGACCTGATCCAGCGCGGCAAATACCAGCCCCGTCGCGACATGGACGCCACTGCCCTGGAAGAGCTGGCCCAGTCGATCAAGGCTCACGGGGTGATGCAGCCGATCGTGGTACGGCCGATTGGCGAGGGTCGCTTCGAGATCGTCGCCGGCGAACGCCGCTGGCGTGCCAGTCAGCAGGCCGGTCAGGACAAGATACCGGCCATGGTGCGCGAATTGCCGGATGAAGCCGCCATCGCCATGGCGCTGATCGAGAACATCCAGCGCGAAGACCTCAACCCCATCGAAGAAGCCATGGCCCTGCAGCGCCTGCAGCAGGAATTCCAGTTGACCCAGCAACAGGTCGCCGATGCCGTGGGCAAATCGCGGGTAACCATCACCAATCTGCTGCGCCTGATCGCCCTGCCGGAAGAGATCAAGATCCTGCTGTCCCATGGCGATCTGGAAATGGGCCACGCCCGCGCCCTGCTCGGTTTACCGGCGGAACAGCAGACCGAGGGTGCGCGACACGTTGTCGCACGCGGCCTCACCGTGCGCCAAACCGAGGCACTGGTACGCCAGTGGTTGAACAGCAAAGACAAGCCGGCGACGGTGGTCAAAGCCGACCCGGATATCACCCGCCTGGAACAGCGCCTGGCCGAGCGCCTGGGCTCTCCGGTGCAGATCAAGCATGGGCAGAAAGGCAAAGGCCAATTGGTGATTCGCTACAGTTCGCTGGACGAGTTGCAGGGCGTGCTCGCCCACATCCGCTGAAACAATTGCACATGTAGCGGGTAGTCGGAAATAACTACCTGGCAGTTGAATGGGGGGGGAACCGCCCCTATACTCTGCGCGCATTTCGTCGGCACAAAGTATGCCAAGTTATTGATTTCAGGGTGTCGACGCCCGAGCTCAGCTTTCAGGAAAACAAGATGGATGTTCGCACGCCAAACTGCCTGCCCTTCCATCGTCTGCCGGTATTCCCGGTCCTGGTCGTTCAACTGCTGGTTCTGCTGCTGCTGGCCCTGGTGTTGTGGCAGTGGCGTGGAGCGGTAGCGGGTTACTCAGGGTTGTGCGGTGGCCTGATTGCCTGGCTGCCCAATGTGTATTTCGCCCACAAGGCGTTCCGTTTCAGTGGAGCGCGGGCTGCTCAAGCCATCGTCCGGTCTTTTTATGCCGGCGAGGCGGGGAAACTGGTTTTAACGGCAGTGCTGTTTGCACTGACCTTTGCAGGTGTGAAGCCATTGGAGGCGCTGGCGGTATTTGGCGTGTTCTTCCTGACCCAGTTGGTCAATTGGTTTTCGCCCTTGCTAATGAAAACAAGACTTTTAAGACCTTAGCGCTCGAGGGATATATGGCAGCAGCAGAAACCGCTTCGGGTTATATCCAGCACCACTTGACCAACCTGACCTACGGTCAGCACCCGGTCAACGGCTGGAGTTTCGCCCACAACGCAAAAGAAGCTCAGGAAATGGGCTTCTGGGCATTTCACGTAGACACCCTGGCGGTGTCCGTCGTGCTTGGCCTGTTCTTTATCCTGCTGTTCCGTGCCGCCGCCAAACGCGCCACTTCCGGACAACCGGGCAAGCTGCAGAACTTCGTTGAAGTCCTGGTCGAGTTCGTCGATGGCAGCGTCAAGGACACCTTCCATGGCCGCAACGCCCTGATCGCGCCGCTGGGTCTGACCATCTTCGTCTGGGTCTTCCTGATGAACTTTATGGACCTGATTCCGGTGGATTGGTTGCCGATGCTGGCAGCAAAAATCTCCGGTGATCCGCACCTGTACTTCCGCGTCGTACCGACCACCGATCCAAACGCGACTCTGGGTCTGGCCCTGTCGGTGTTCGCCCTGATCCTGTTCTACAGCATCAAGGTCAAAGGCCTCGGCGGCTTTATCGGCGAGTTGACCCTGCACCCGTTCGGCAGCAAGAACATCGTGGTTCAGGCGTTGCTGATTCCGGTGAACTTCCTGCTTGAGTTCGTCACCCTGATCGCCAAGCCGATTTCCCTGGCACTGCGTCTGTTCGGCAACCTGTATGCCGGCGAGCTGATCTTTATCCTCATCGCGATCATGTTTGGCGGCGGTCTGCTGCTGGGCGCGCTGGGTATTGCCCTGCAGTGGGCGTGGGCGGTGTTCCACATCCTGATCATCGTGCTGCAGGCGTTCATCTTCATGATGCTGACCATCGTCTACCTGTCGATGGCGCACGAAGACAACCACTAAGAGCGCTTAGGCGCTCGCAGTGGACGCCCGCGAGGGCAACCAGAAGTACCGATTTTGCTTTACCGCTTTACCTTAGAAAACCTTAACCAATACGACATAAAAAGTCGGGAGGAAAGATGGAAACTGTAGTTGGTCTGACCGCTATCGCTGTAGCACTGCTGATTGGCCTGGGTGCCCTGGGTACCGCCATTGGTTTCGGCCTGCTGGGCGGCAAGTTCCTGGAAGGCGCTGCGCGTCAGCCGGAAATGGTTCCGATGCTGCAAGTGAAAATGTTCATCGTCGCCGGTCTGCTCGACGCCGTGACCATGATCGGTGTTGGTATCGCACTGTTCTTCACCTTCGCGAACCCCTTCGTTGGTCAAATCGCAGGCTAATCACTCGACTATTCGAGTGGATTGGTTTGATGGACAACGAACGAGCGAGGTGTTGGCGTGAACATTAATGCAACCCTGATTGGCCAGTCCGTTGCCTTCTTCATCTTCGTGCTGTTCTGCATGAAGTTCGTATGGCC
>JBFJZW010000313.1:0-5290 GCA_041621875.1 Pseudomonas sp.
ACGCGCACCTGCCGATGCCGCGCATGACCAACACCTACATGCTGGCTGGTGAAAGCGACCCGGAAGAAATCATCCGTTCGGTGAAGAAGGGCATCTACTGCGCCAACCTCGGCGGCGGTCAGGTCGATATCACCAGCGGCAAGTTCGTCTTCTCCACCAGCGAGGCCTACCTGATCGAGGATGGCAAGATCACCGCCCCGGTCAAGGGCGCAACCCTGATTGGCAATGGCCCCGAGGCCATGAGCCGGGTATCCATGGTCGGCAACGACCTGGCCCTGGACAGTGGCGTCGGCACCTGCGGCAAGGATGGCCAGTCGGTGCCGGTCGGCGTCGGCCAGCCGACCCTAAAGATCGATGCGATTACCGTGGGCGGGACGGGGGCTTGAGATCCGTAGGATGGGTTGAGTGCAGCGATACCCATCGACAGGTTGGTGATGGGTATCGTCGCTGCGCTCCTCGACCCATCCTACGGAAGAGGTTTAGCGCAGGCCGCGCTGGGTTTCATCCAGTTCGCGGATGTATTTGAAGATTTTGCGTGACGCGGCTGGTGGCTTGTTCTGTGCCAGTTCGTGCTGGGCCTGGCGGATCAGCTGGCGCAGGTGCTGGCGGTCGGCGTCGGGGTATTCGCCGACAAATTTTTCCAGGGTCTCGTCGTCGCCGTTGAGCAAGCGGTCGCGCCAGCGCTCCAGGTTATGAAAGCGTTCGTTGTACTGGCGGGTGGAAGCATCCAGCTGGTCGAGCAGAGTGAGGATGGATTCGATGTCCTGATCGCGCATCAGCCGGCCGATAAACTGCACATGGCGTTTTTTCGCGGCATTGGCGGTGTGCTTGGGCGCTTCGGCCAGCGCGCGACGCAGCTCGTCGGTCAGCGGCAGCTTGTTCAGCAGGTCGAGTTTCAAGGTGGTCAGGCGTTGCCCCAGATCCTGTAGCGCATGCAACTCGCGCTTGACCTGGGTTTTGCTCTTCTCGCCGGAGAAGTCGTCAAGGTATTCAGACATGGTGGCGGTCCAGTGGAAAACGCCGACATGATAGCAGCAAGTTTCCAGCTGTAAGCGTCTGGCTTGTCTGGCCGCGCCTGCAGCTTATCGTTCAGGAGTGTTTATGAGTGCAGTAGATATCGTCGGCCCCGAGGCCGTGCCGCAATTGCAGGCTCAGGTCGAGCAGATTATTGCCGAGGCCCGCAAGCAGGGTGCCAGCGCCTGCGAAGTGGCCGTGTCGGTGGAGCAGGGTCTGTCCACCACGGTGCGTCAGCGCGAGGTGGAAACCGTCGAGTTCAACCGCGATCAGGGTTTCGGCATTACCCTCTATGTCGGCCAGCGCAAGGGCTCGGCCAGTACCTCGGCCAGCGGTGAGGCGGCGATCCGGGAAACCGTCGCGGCGGCCCTGGCGATTGCCAAGCATGCCTCCGAAGACGAATGCGCCGGTCTGGCCGATGCCGGGCTGATGGCTCGCGAACTGCCGCAGCTGGATCTGTACCACGCCTGGTCGATCACCCCGGAGCAGGCCATCGAACAGGCCCTGAGCTGCGAGGCGGCAGCCTTCGCCGCGGATGGGCGGATCAAGAATGCCGATGGCACCACCCTCAATACCCATCAAGGTTGCCGGGTCTATGGCAATAGCCATGGCTTTGTCAGCGGTTATGCCAGCACCCGGCACAGCCTGAGCTGCGTGATGATCGCCGAAGACGGTGGGCAGATGCAGCGCGACTACTGGTATGACGTCAATCGCCAAGGCGAGCTGCTGGCCGATGCTGCCAGCATCGGCCGGCGTGCCGCCGAGCGTGCGGTCAGTCGTCTGGGCGCGCGCCCGGTGCCGACCTGCGAGGTGCCGGTGCTGTTTGCCGCCGAGTTGGCCACCGGTCTGTTTGGCAGCTTTCTCGCGGCGATTTCCGGCGGCAACCTGTACCGCAAGTCCTCCTTCCTCGAAGGCACGCTGGGTCAGCAGCTGTTTCCCGAGTGGCTGACGCTCGACGAGCGTCCGCATATCCCCCGCGCTTTGGGCAGCGCCGCCTTCGACGGCGACGGTCTGGCCACCTACGCCAAGTTCTTTGTCGAGCGTGGTGAGTTGCTCTCCTACGTGTTGGGCACCTATTCCGGGCGCAAGCTGGGCATGCCCAGCACCGCCAATGCCGGCGGCGTGCACAACCTGTTCGTCAGCCATGGCGATGAAGACCAGAAAGCGCTGCTCAAACGCATGGGCCGCGGCCTGCTGGTCACCGAGTTGATGGGCCAGGGCCTGAACATGGTCACCGGTGACTATTCCCGCGGCGCGGGCGGCTACTGGGTGGAGAACGGCGAGATCCAGTTCCCGGTGCAGGAAGTTACCATCGCCGGCAATATGCGGGATATGTTCAGGCAGATTGTCGCAGTGGGGAATGATCTGGAACTGCGCAGCAATATCCGCACCGGTTCGGTGTTGGTCGAGCGGATGACGGTGGCCGGTAGCTAAGCCGTTCGGCACAAAAAAGGGCTGCCCGCTTGCGCGGTGCAGCCCTTTTTATTGCTTGCGGCTTTACTCGCCTTCGTCGAAGTAGTTGTTGATCAACTCGCTGAGGGCGTTGAGCGCCTCACCGTCCTGTTCGCCCTCGGTATGCAGGTGCACGGGCGTGCCTTTGCCGGCGGCTAGCATCATCACCGCCATGATGCTCTTGCCGTCCACCAGGCTGTCCGGGGCGCGGCCGATTCTGACCTGGCAGGGGAAGCGACCGGCGACGCCAACAAACTTGGCGGCGGCACGGGCATGCAGGCCAAGCTTGTTGATGATGGTGATTTCGCAGGCGGGCATCGCGGCAATTCCTTAACTGAGGTCGCGGTGGCGAATCTGGACGTTCTTCAGAATGGGCTTGAGGGCTTCGCCGAGGCGGTTGGCCAGGTACACCGAACGGTGATGGCCGCCGGTGCAACCGATCGCGACCGTGACATAGGCGCGGTTGCTGGCAGCAAAGCGCGGCAGCCACTTGGTCAGGTAGGCGAAGATGTCCTGGTACATGTCTTCGACATCGGCCTGGGCCGAGAGGTAATCGGCCACCGGTTGATCCAGGCCGGAGTAGTCGCGCAGGTCCGGTTTCCAGTAGGGGTTGGGCAGGCAGCGCACGTCGAACACCAGATCGGCATCCACCGGCATGCCGCGCTTGAAGCCGAAGGACTCGATAAGAAAGGCGGTACCCGGCTCCGGCTGGTTGAGCAGACGCAGTTTGAGACTGTCGCGCAGCTGGTAGAGGTTGAGGTGAGTGGTGTCGATCTTCAGGTCGGCCAGATCGATGATCGGGCCCAGGAGCAGGCTTTCGTCGGCAATGGCCTCGGCCAGCGAGCGGCTCTCGTTGGTCAGCGGGTGGCGCCGGCGGGTCTCGGAGAAGCGTTTGAGCAGAGTCTCTTCATCGGCGTCGAGGTAGATCACGTCGCATTTGATATGCCGTGCGCGCACTTCGTCGAGCAGCTCGGGGAAGCGCTTGAGGTGGCTGGGCAGGTTGCGCGCATCGATCGACACCGCCACCTGCGGGTGCAGCAGCTCGGTATGCAGCAGGGCGCGTTCGGCCAGCTCCGGGAGCAGGCCTGCCGGCAGGTTGTCGATGCAATAGAAGCCGTTGTCCTCAAGTACATCGAGGGCGGTGCTTTTGCCGGAGCCGGAGCGACCGCTGACGATGATCAGGCGCATGCTCAGGCTCGATTGAGTTGGCTTTGCACGTCCACCACCACCTGGTACAGGGACTCACTGCTCTGAGCCTGGCGCAGGCGGTCGCGCACGTCGCTGCGGTCAAGCATGCTGGCGATCTGTCGCAGCAGTTCCAGGTGGGCGTCGGTGGCCGCTTCGGGAACCAGCAGGACAAACAGCAGATCGACCGGTGCGCCGTCGATGGCATCGAAGTCCACCGCGGCATCCAGTTTCAGCAGGGCGCTGATCGGCGCGTTGCAGCCCGGCAGGCGACAGTGCGGAATGGCGATGCCATTGCCGAAACCGGTCGAGCCGAGTTTTTCGCGGGCGATCAGGCTTTCGAATATGTCTTGGCCATCCAGGTCGGGCAGCTCGCGCGCCACCAGGTTGGCAATCTGTTCGAGAACACGTTTTTTGCTGCCGCCCGGCACGTTCACCAGGGAACGGCCGGGGGTCAGGATAGTTTCAAGTCGGATCATAGGAGATAGACGAGGTCAGCGGGCCAGTGCGCCCTGTTGACGGTCGAGCTGTTTTTCCTTGTGCTTGATGAGTTGGCGATCGAGTTTGTCGGTGAGTAAATCGATGGCGGCGTACATGTCGTCGTGTACCGCATTGGCGACGACTTCACCGCCGGCAATGTGCAGGGTCGCTTCGATTTTCTGCTTGAGCTTCTCGACCTCCATGATGACTTGCACATTGGTGATTTTGTCGAAGTGGCGCTCCAGTCGGCCGAGTTTTTCGTCGATATAGGCGCGCATGGCGTCGGTCACATCCAGCTGATGTCCACTGATGTTGACTTGCATACCGCATTCTCCTTGTTGCCGTGTGTAAGAGGCAGGCAATAGGCCTGCCGCCGGAACACTGTGGCGTGGAAGACCCTGGCAGAACGAGTCTGGCACTGTCGCCGACGCGTATAGGCAGCAGGGCTGCTTGCGCGCAAAGGCGAGGCCGGGTGTTGTTTTGTGCAGTGTGAACCGTCTTCCTTCTTGTACCGCCCTAGATCAATCGCTTGCGCTCGCTGGATGGCGCTATCCCGAGGGATTCACGGTACTTTGCGACTGTACGGCGGGCTACTTGAATGCCCTGTGCCTCCAGTAAACCAGCGATCTTGCTGTCACTCAACGGCTTTTTTGCATTTTCCGCGGCGACCAGTTTTTTGATGATGGCGCGGATTGCGGTGGACGAGCATTCGCCGCCCTCGGAGGTGCTGACGTGGCTGGAGAAGAAGTATTTCAGCTCGTAAATGCCGCGCGGGGTGTGCATGAATTTCTGTGTGGTGACCCGCGAGATGGTCGACTCGTGCATGCCCACGGCCTCGGCGATATCGTGCAGCACCAGGGGCTTCATCGCCTCGTCGCCGTAGTCGAGGAAACCGCGCTGGTGTTCGACGATCTGCGTGGCGACCTTCATCAGGGTCTCGTTGCGGCTCTGCAGGCTCTTGATAAACCAGCGCGCTTCCTGCAGCTGGTTGCGCATAAAGGTGTTGTCGGCACTGGAGTCGGCACGTTTGACGAAACCGGCGTACTGCGCGTTGACCCGCAGGCGCGGCATGGCTTCCTGATTCAGCTCCACCAGCCAGCGCTCGTTGTGCTTGCGCACGATAACATCCGGCACCACGTATTCCGGTTCGCTCGACTCG
>JBFJZW010000314.1:0-5251 GCA_041621875.1 Pseudomonas sp.
CGGTTGCTACGACGCCGTGGAGGCCGTGCGCACCTGTCGCCTGGCCCGTGAGCTGCTCGATGGTCACAAACTGGTCAAGCTGGAAGTGTTGGCCGACCAGAAAACCCTGTTCCCCAATGTGATCGAAACCCTCAAGGCCGCCGAAGTGCTGGTCAAGGACGGCTTCGACGTGATGGTCTACACCAGCGACGACCCCATCATCGCCCGCGAACTGGCGGCCATGGGCTGCATCGCGGTGATGCCCCTGGCCGGCCTGATCGGCACCGGTCTGGGCATCTGCAACCCCTACAACCTGCGCATCATCCTCGAAGAAGCTACCGTTCCCGTATTGGTCGACGCCGGCGTGGGCACCGCGTCCGATGCCACCATCGCCATGGAGCTGGGCTGCGAGGCGGTGCTGATGAACAGCGCCATCGCCCATGCGCAGAACCCGATCCTGATGGGCGAGGCGATGAAGCACGCGATCATCGCCGGGCGTATGGCCTACCTGGCCGGGCGCATGCCGAAGAAGCTGTATGCCAGCGCCTCTTCGCCGCTGGATGGCCTGATCAACTGATCCAGGCCGTTGCCTGCCGGCGACAGAACGGGCTCGGCAGGCCGCGTCACTCGGGGTAAACTGCGCGCCCTTTGCGCGCCCCCGAATGGGTGCGGCGAGCTTCCAGACAGGCGGCAGAGAACCTATGAGCGACGAGATCCAGCAAGCAGGCGAGGGCACTGCCCCGCGTAACCTGCGTACCATCAAGAGTTTCGTGATGCGCGCCGGGCGCATGACCGAAGGCCAGCAACGCGGCCTCGATCAGGGCTGGCCGAAGTTCGGTCTGCAGCTGGAAGACGGTCTGCGCGATTTCGACCAGGTGTTCGGTCGCAGTGCGCCGCGCACCTTCGAAATCGGCTTCGGCATGGGCCACTCGACCCTGGAAATGGCCGCCGCATCGCCCGAGCAGGACTTTATCGGCGTCGAGGTGCATCGTCCGGGCGTCGGAGCCCTGCTCAACGGCCTGATGACCCAGAACCTGAGCAATATGCGCGTCTACAGCTGCGATGCCTTGGAGGTGCTGCGCCACTGTGTGGCCGACGCCAGCCTTGACCGGGTGTTGCTATTCTTCCCCGACCCCTGGCACAAGTCGCGCCACCACAAGCGCCGTATCGTTCAGGCCGAGTTCGCCGAACTGGTGCGGCAGAAGCTCAAGGTCGGCGGTGTGCTGCATATGGCCACCGACTGGCAGCCCTACGCCGAATACATGCTGGAAGTGATGAATGCGGCCCCCGGTTATCAGAACCTGGCCGAGGATGGTCAGTATGTCCCGCGTCCGCCGGAGCGCCCGACCACCAAGTTCGAGCGCCGTGGCGAGCGTCTCGGCCACGGCGTCTGGGACCTGAAGTTTCAGCGCAACGCCTGACCCAGCAGCGCCGCCGCATGACTGGCGCGCCCTCCGGATAAGAACAAGCACAGGGATGACCGCACAAGAGCGGCCCAGCCGCCTCCCGCCAGGATGGCTCCTCACCAAGACGGTCAATCAACCCGCCCGCTGACGGTCGGGGCATAAGAACAGCAGCCCTGCTTCGGCCAGGTTGCGAGGAGATCGCTGTGTTGAAAGTTTTTTCGTGTCTACTGCTGACTGCCTTTGCCCTGCAGGTGCAGGCTCAGTCTGCCCGCCTCGGGCAGGATCTGACCCCCCTGGGGGGAGAGCGCGCGGGCAATGCCGCCGGCACCATCCCCGGCTGGGAAGGCGGCCTGACGCAACCGCCGGCCAACTACCGGGCGGGCATGCACCACCCCGACCCCTATGCCCAGGACGCCGTGCTGTATCAGGTCAACAGCCAGAACCTGGCGCAGTATCAGGCTCAGTTGCCGGCGGGCTTGCAGGCGTTGCTGGAGAAGAACCCGGATTACTTCCTGCGGGTTTTCCCCACTCGTCGTAGCGCGGCTGCCCCACAGCGCATCTATGACGCCACCCGCTTCAATGCGCAGAGCGCCGAGCTGATTTCCGGCGGTAATGGTGTCGCTGGCGTGGCGGCCGGTATCCCCTTCCCGCTGCCACAAACCGGCCAGGAAGCCATCTGGAACCACATCATGCGTTACCGCGGCGAGCAGATCAGCTTTGTCACCAACCAGGCGGCGGTGCTGGCCAACGGCTCCTATAACCTGCTCAAGCTGGAACGCGACATCTACTTCCTCTACGGTCGCGAGGGTGTCACCCCGCAGGACCTGGACAACACCCTGTTCTATTACAAGTACAAGGTGGTCGCCCCGTCCAAGCTCTCGGGCTCGGCGCTGGTGGTGCAGGAAACCCTCGACCAGGTGCTGGCGATCCGCAAGGCCTGGCGCTTCAGCCGTGGCGAGCGGCGCGTGCGACGTCTGCCGATGCTGGCCTACGACACCCTGCAGCCGGATACCAATGGCCTGGCCACCGCCGATCAGGTGGATGTCTACAACGGCGCGCCGGACCGTTACGAGTGGCAGCTGCTCGGCAAGCAGGAAATGCTGGTGCCCTACAACAGCTATGCGGTGCACCAGCAGGGCATCCCTTACGACAGCATCCTGCAGCGCGATACCGTCAACCCGCAGCTACTGCGCTACGAACTGCACCGCGTCTGGGTGGTGGAGGCCGATCTGCGCAAGGGCTTCAGCCACCCCTACGCCAAGCGTCGCTTCTATATCGACGAGGACAGCTGGCAGGTGCTGACGGTCGATCTGTACGACAAGGCTGGCGAGCTGATCGGGATGCAGGAAAGCCACCCGATCAGCTATTACGACGTGCCGATGTTCGGCAGCACCCTGGAAACCATCTACGACTTCAAGGGCAAGCGCTACTTCGTCGACGGCCTGGACAACAACGAGCCCATGTACAACTTCAAGGCCAAGCTCAGCCCTCGCGACTTCACCGCGCAGGCCCTGCGCCGCGAAGGCAACTGAGTTCGCCCTTCGGGTCTGCAGTTGACGCTGGTGCGCACGGCGCACCCTACCTATTAGCGAGTCTGTAGCCCAGCAAAAAGCCCGACCTTGAGTGATCAAGGTCGGGCTTTTTGCTGTTTATTGCGCGGCGGGGGGATCTGGGTTATCCGCGAGACCCCGTAGGGTGCGCCGTGCGCACCAAAAAATCCGCAGCCAGTGCCTGTGCCTCGTGCGCGCAAAGTCAGGCCCCTTCGCACTTAAACGCCGCGGTCTGAACGCAACACTGTCCTGGCGCATCGCCTTTTTATGAGCGTCATATTGATATAGCGCAAGGGGGGCCACGCTGACCCTGGTCTAGGATCATGGGTCTTCGGACCCAATCAGGGAGCAAGGTCATGAGCATGATGAAGGCTGCGGTGTTTATCGAGCCCGGGCGTATCGAACTGGTGGATAAGCCCATTCCGCCCGTGGGGCCCAACGATGCCCTGGTGCGCATTACCACCACCACGATCTGCGGCACCGATGTACATATCCTCAAGGGCGAATACCCGGTGGCCAGGGGCCTGACCGTGGGCCACGAGCCGGTGGGCGTCATCGAGAAGCTCGGCAGCAACGTGCAGGGCTACCAGGAAGGCCAGCGGGTGATCGCCGGGGCCATCTGCCCCAGTTTCAGCTCCTACGCCAGCCAGGACGGTTATCCGGCCCAGGATGGCGGTTGCAGCTGTCATGGCTACAAGCCCATGGGCGGCTGGCGCTTCGGCAACAGCATCGACGGTACCCAGGCCGAGTACGTGCTGGTGCCCGACGCCCAGGGCAATCTGGCCCCGGTGCCCGATGGCCTCTCCGACGAACAGGTGCTGATGTGTCCGGACATCATGTCCACCGGTTTTGCCGGGGCGGAAGCGGCCAATATCAAGATCGGCGACGTGGTGGCGATCTTCGCCCAGGGCCCGATCGGCCTGTGCGCCACGGCTGGAGCCAAGCTGCGCGGGGCCAGCTGCATCATCGTGGTGGACGGGGTCGAGCAGCGCCTGCAGATCGCCCGGCAGATGGGGGCCGATATCGCCCTCAACTTCAATCAGGTGGATGTGGTCGAGGAGATCCTGCGCCTGACCGGTGGCCGTGGCGTGGACGCCTCGATCGAGGCCCTGGGCCTGCAGTCCACCTTCGAGAATGCCCTGCGCGTGCTCAAGCCTGGCGGCACCCTGTCCAGCCTGGGCGTCTATTCCAGCGACCTGACCATCCCCCTGGGAGCCTTCCATGCCGGTCTGGGTGACAACAAGATCGTCACCTCGCTCTGCCCCGGCGGCAAGGAGCGCATGCGTCGGTTGATCAATGTGGTGGCCAGCGGGCGTATCGATCTCAGCCCCCTGGTCACTCACCACTATGCCCTGGACGACATAGTCGCGGCCTACGAGCTGTTCGCCCACCAGCGCGACGGGGTGCTCAAGGTGGCGATCAAGCCGTTTGCCTGAATGCCAGACCGCTAGTTGCGATCGGCCAGGATGCCGATGACGAAGAACACCAGAATCAGCACCGGGGCCAGGGTGAAGTTGTTGAAGTGGCCCAGGCCCTTGCCCAGCATCGGCGTGACGAAGACGATAACCAGGCCGTAGCCCACGGCGCAGAGCAGGACGAAGATCAGGGTGCGCAGGATAAAGTTCATGCTGGCGGTGGAACGCTGCACCCAGGCGTTGATACCGGGGCCGAACAGCACCAGCAGGGTGGCCATGATCGCCAGGGAGATGTCGTAGAGGTGGCTGCGGCTCCAGCGCGAGAGGGTGACGATCAGGTCGAGTAGCAGGTCCATCCGGTTTCCTTAGTCGTGGGGCAGAAAGCCTTTCAGGGCAGAAAGTGTTGCAGCAGGTCGTTGAGAAACAGCTGACCTTCGCGGGTGGCGCTCAGCCGTGTCGGATCGCTGTGCAGCAGGCCGCGCTGCTCGGCCTCGCGCCGTGCGGCGGCGAGCTGGGCGAGGGGCAGGCCGGTGCGCTGAGTGAATAGCTCGCTGGCGACGCCGTCGGTGAGACGCAGCACATTCATCAGGAACTCGAAGGGCAGTTCGTCCGCGCCCAGGGGGCGCTCGCCGGCGCTAAAGCCTTTGCTGCGGTCCAGGTAGTCCTTGGGCAGGCGGGTCTTCCAGCTGCGGCTGATGCTGCCGTCCGGACGGCTCAGCTTGGCGTGGGCACCGGCACCGATGCCGAGGAAATCGCCAAAGGTCCAATAGTTGAGGTTGTGCCGCGCCGCACGGCCCACCTGGGCGTAGGCCGAGACTTCGTACTGGCCGTAGCCTTCGGCGGCCAGCAGGGCCTGGCCGGCTTCCTGGATATCCCAGAGGATATCGTCCTCCGGCATCAC
>JBFJZW010000315.1:0-5230 GCA_041621875.1 Pseudomonas sp.
AATGGACCGGCACCCGTGTCGATCTCCTCTTCGGCTCGAACTCCCAGCTCCGTGCTTTGGCCGAGGTTTATGGCTGTTCGGACGCGCAGGAGAAGTTCATCCGCGACTTCGTCGCGGCCTGGACCAAGGTGATGAACCTCGATCGCTTCGACCTGGAGTGATCTTGGGGCATAGATCTTAACTGGCTTGCTTGTGTCGCTCGCTGAAGCCCCGCAGCCTGGGGTTTCTGCAGCGGCTGTCCACTCGCAGCGCCTCCCTTTGTGCAGGCGCTGCGCTTTTTGCTTGACCCCTGGGGTCATGGCGCGGAGCATTCGCGGATTCCACAGGATGTTGTAAGGATTCCGGGCATGAAAGGCCATGTAGAAGTTATCGATTACCTGAAAATGCTACTCAAGGGCGAACTGGCGGCTCGCGATCAATATTTCGTGCATTCGCGCCTGTATGAGGATTGGGGCTTCAGCAAGCTCTACGAGCGTATCAACCATGAAATGGAAGAAGAAACCCAGCACGCCGACGCTATTCTGAAGCGCATCCTGTTTCTCGAAGGTGCGCCGGATATGGTGCCGGATGCGTTCCGTTTCGGTCAGAGTGTGCCGGAGATGCTCAAGCTCGACCTGGCTTTGGAATATCAGGTGCGAGCCGCCCTGAGTAAAGGCATTGCACTGTGTGAGCGGCATCAGGATTACCAGACACGCGACATCCTGGTGGTGCAGCTCAAGGATACCGAAGAGGATCATGCCTACTGGCTGGAAGTTCAGTTGGGCTTGATCGACACGCTTGGCTTGGAGAACTATCTGTAGTCGCAGATGAAAGTGAGCCGACAAAAAAAAGCCCCGATTTGTCGGGGCTTTTTTATGTAGGCTGTCGAGATCAGGCTCGATCGCGCTCCAGTAGCGGTTTGAGGAAGTGCCCGGTATACGACTGCGGCATTTCGGCGACATCTTCCGGCGTGCCGCAGGCGATGATCTGCCCGCCTTTTGAACCGCCCTCGGGGCCTAGGTCGATCATCCAGTCAGCGGTCTTGATCACGTCCAGGTTGTGCTCGATCACCACCACCGTGTTGCCCTGGTCGACCAGCGCGTGCAGCACGTCCAACAGCTTGCGCACGTCGTCGAAATGGAGGCCCGTGGTGGGCTCGTCGAGGATATAGAGCGTGCGGCCGGTGGCGCGGCGCGACAGCTCCTTCGACAGCTTGACCCGTTGCGCCTCGCCGCCGGACAGGGTGGTCGCGCTCTGGCCCAGCTTGATGTAGGAGAGGCCCACATCCATCAGGGTTTGCAGCTTGCGCGCTAGCGCCGGCACGGCATCGAAGAAGCCGCGCGCTTCCTCAATGGTCATGTCTAGCACCTCGGTGATGTTCTTGCCCTTGTACTTCACTTCCAGGGTTTCGCGGTTGTAGCGCTTGCTCTTGCACACGTCGCAGGGCACGTAGATGTCCGGCAGAAAATGCATTTCCACTTTGATCAGGCCATCGCCCTGGCAGGCTTCGCAGCGCCCGCCTTTGACGTTAAAGCTAAAGCGCCCCGGCCCGTAACCGCGCGAGCGCGATTCCGGCACGCCGGCGAACAATTCGCGGATCGGTGTAAACAGGCCGGTGTAGGTTGCCGGGTTGGAGCGCGGCGTGCGGCCAATCGGGCTCTGGTCGATATCCACCACCTTGTCCAGGTGCTGCAGGCCGTCGATGCTGTCGTGGGCGGAAGCTTCCAGGGTGGTCGCGCCGTTCAGTGCCGTGGCGCTCAACGGGAACAGGGTGTTGTTGATCAGGGTCGACTTGCCCGAACCGGACACCCCGGTGACGCAGGTGAGCAGGCCGATCGGGATTTCCAGGTCGACGTTACGCAGGTTGTTGCCGCGCGCGCCCTTGATCTTCAGCGAGAGTTTCTTGTCCCGTGGCGTGCGCTTGGCCGGCACGGCGATCTTCACCCGCCCGGACAGGTACTTGCCGGTCAGCGAGTCCGGATGGGCCATGACTTCGGCGGCCGTGCCCTGGGCGACGATCTGGCCGCCATGTACGCCGGCCCCCGGGCCGATATCCACCACGTAGTCGGCCATGCGAATGGCGTCCTCGTCGTGCTCGACCACGATCACCGTGTTGCCGATGTCGCGCAGGTGGCGCAGGGTTCCGAGCAGGCGCTCGTTGTCGCGCTGGTGCAGGCCGATGCTCGGCTCGTCAAGGATATACATGACGCCGACCAGGCCCGCGCCGATCTGGCTGGCCAGGCGGATACGCTGGGCCTCGCCGCCGGACAATGTGTCGGCGCTACGATCCAGGGTCAGATAATCGAGGCCGACGTTGACCAGAAACTGCAGGCGTTCGCGGATTTCCTTGAGGATCTTCTCGGCGATTTCGCCGCGGCGGCCGGGTAGCGCCAGGCTGCCGAAATACTCGGTGGCGTCGCCAATCGGCATGCCGCTGACCGCCGGCAGGGTCTTCTCGCCGACCCACACGTGCCGCGCTTCACGGCGCAGGCGGGTGCCGCGGCAATCCTGGCAGGCCTGGGTGCTGAGGAACTTGGCCAACTCCTCGCGCACGCTGGTCGATTCGGTCTCGCGGTAGCGCCGCTCCAGGTTCGGCACTATGCCCTCGAAGGGGTGGGAGCGCTTGACGATGTCACCCCGGTCATTCAGGTACTTGAAGTCGACGTTCTGTGTGCCGCTGCCGAACAGGATGCACTTCTGATGCTCGGCGCTGAGTTCGTCGAACGGCACTTCCAGGCTGAAGCCGTAATGTGCGGCGAGGGAGCCGAGCATCTGGAAGTAATAGACGTTGCGCCTGTCCCAGCCGCGAATCGCGCCCTCGGCCAGGGTCAGTTCGCCATTGACCAGGCGCTTGGTGTCGAAGAACTGCTTTACGCCCAGGCCGTCGCAGGTCGGGCAGGCACCGGCCGGGTTGTTGAAGGAGAACAGCTTGGGTTCCAGCTCGCTGATCGAGTGACCGCACACTGGGCAGGCGAAGCGCGCGGAGAAGATGATCTCTTCACCTTCCTCGCCTTCCATCGGCGCGATCAGGGCCAGACCGTCGGCCAGCTTCAGCGCAGTTTCGAAGGATTCGGCCAGGCGCTGCTGCAGATCGCCGCGGGCCTTGAAGCGGTCGACCACGGCATCGATGCTGTGCTTCTTCTGCTTGTCGAGCTTGGGCAGTTCGTCCAGCTCGTAGATCTTGCCGTTGACCCGTACGCGGACAAAACCCTGGGCGCGCAGCTCGTCGAAGATCGCCAGGTGTTCGCCTTTGCGTTCGCGAATCACCGGGGCCAGCAGCATCAGCTTGCTGCCTTCGGGCAGGGCCAATACCTGATCGACCATCTGGCTCACAGTCTGCGCTTCCAGCGGCAGATCGTGGTCCGGGCAGCGCGGAATACCGGCGCGGGCGTAGAGCAGGCGCAGGTAGTCGTAGATCTCGGTGATGGTGCCGACGGTGGAGCGCGGGTTGTGCGAGGTGGATTTCTGCTCAATGGAGATCGCCGGCGACAGGCCTTCGATGGTGTCGACATCGGGCTTTTCCATCATCGACAGGAATTGCCTGGCGTAGGCCGATAGCGATTCGACGTAGCGGCGCTGGCCCTCGGCGTAGAGGGTGTCGAAGGCCAGTGAGGACTTGCCGGAGCCGGACAGGCCGGTGATCACGATCAGCTTGTCGCGCGGCAGGGTCAGGTCGATGTTTTTCAGGTTATGGGTGCGCGCACCCCGGATCAGAATCTTGTCCACAAACAACGGCCTCGCATGGCGGGCGGAAAACCACCGAGTATAGGGCCTAGGGAGCAAGCGCGGCAAAGCGTCACTGCTGTGCCGTAACCATCGGGGCTGCTAGAATCGCCGCCTATTTCGACAGGGCGTTTCCCATGCATGATCCGCACAGCGAGCGCATGAGCGGCAGTGAAACCCGCGCGGCCAGCGGCCTGGCGCTGGTGTTCGCGTTCCGCATGCTCGGCATGTTTATGGTGCTGCCGGTGCTGGCCACCTACGGCATGGAGCTGCGCGGCAGTACGCCGGCATTGATTGGCCTGGCCATCGGGGCCTACGGCCTGACCCAGGCGTTCCTGCAGATTCCCTTCGGCATGCTCAGTGATCGCATTGGCCGGCGTCCGGTGATCTATGTCGGCCTGCTGATCTTTGCCGCCGGCAGCCTGCTGGCGGCCAATGCCGACTCCATCTGGGGGGTGATCGCCGGGCGCATTCTGCAGGGTGCCGGGGCGATTTCCGCCGCGGTGATGGCGCTGCTCTCCGATCTGACCCGCGAGCAGCACCGCACCAAGGCCATGGCCATGGTCGGCATGACTATCGGTCTGTCGTTTGCCGTGGCCATGGTAGTCGGCCCGCTACTGACCCGCGCCTTTGGCCTGTCCGGGCTGTTTCTCGCCACTGCGGCCATGGCCCTGCTGGGCATCGTCGTGGTCGCCGGCTGGGTGCCGCGGGCGGCGGCCCACCTGCAGCATCGCGAATCCGGTGTGGCTCGCCAGGCGCTGTTGCCGACCCTCAGGCATGGCGACCTGTTGCGCCTGGACTTCGGCATCCTGGCCCTGCATGCGATTCTGATGGCCAGCTTTATTGCCCTGCCCTTGGCGCTGGTGGAGCAGGGCGGCCTGGCCAAGGAGGAGCACTGGTGGGTCTACCTGACCGCGCTGCTGGTGGGCTTCTTCGCCATGGTGCCGTTCATTATTTATGGCGAGAAGAAACGCCGGATGAAGCATGTACTGCTCGGCGCGGTCAGCGTGCTGCTGGCCTGTGAGTTGTTTTTCGCCCTGTTCGGCAGCAGCCTGCGTGCCCTGGTGCTGGGCATGGTGGTGTTCTTTACCGCCTTCAACCTGCTGGAAGCCTCGCTGCCGTCGCTGATCAGCAAGGTGGCACCGGCCGGCGGTAAAGGCACGGCGATGGGGGTGTATTCCACCAGCCAGTTCCTCGGTGCAGCCATTGGCGGCATCCTCGGTGGCTGGCTGTATCAGCACTACAGCCTGTCGGGCGTGTTCCTTGGCTGTGCCGCCATGGCTCTTCTCTGGCTGGTCTTTGCTGTTACTATGCGCGAACCGCCTTATGTCACCAGCCTGCGCCTGCCGCTTTCAGTTGCGGCCTTGCAAGACGCGGGGCTGGCCGAGCGTTTACAGGCAGTGCCCGGAGTGGCGGATGCCGTGGTGGTGCGTGACGAAGCCGCCATCTATATCAAAGTGGATACCCAACAATTGGATCGCATGTCCCTCGAGCGCCTGATCGAAGCGGCGCCGGTGACGTGCTGACA
>JBFJZW010000316.1:0-5209 GCA_041621875.1 Pseudomonas sp.
CGCGGCCGATCAGAACATCAGTTTCAACGAGATTTTCAGCCACTTCGGCCGCACCGTGCCGATCCTGATTACCGCGATCGCCTGCCCCCTGCTGATCTACCTCGGCCTGATCCTGCTGATCATCCCCGGCATCTACCTGGCCATCGCCTATATGCTGGCGATTCCGCTGGTGGTCGAACGCGGGCTGTCGCCCTGGCAAGCCATGGAAGCCTCGCGCAAGGCCGTCGGCCAGCGCTGGTTCAAGATCTTCGGCCTGTTTCTGCTGCTCGGTCTGATCGTCATGATCAGCGCCATCCCCCTGGGGATAGGTCTGGTCTGGAGCATGCCGCTGCTGATTATTGCCATCGGCATCCTCTACCGCACCATCTTCGGCGTGCTACCCGCACCACAATAAAGCCCTCTCGCACCGGGTCGGCTGACTGACCCGGTTGCTTACCTGTCCGCTGCTGGCTAGCATCGGGCTTTCCTCGACGCAGTCTGCCGATGCCGCTCAGCTCAATCACTTATCCAGCCGCCGCTCAACGCCCGCTGCTGGATACCCGCTACCAAGTGGAAACCCCGGAAGGCATCGACCTGATCCTGCGCCCTGCCGGCCTGGTAGCGCGTGCCCTGGCCTTTGCCATCGACCTGCTGATTCGCGGCGCGCTGCTAGCCGTGCTGTTTGCCGTACTGGCCCTGCTCGGCCAGTTCGGCATGGGCCTGGGCACCATCCTGCTGTTTCTGCTGACCTGGTGGTACATGGTGCTGTTCGAGGTGCTCAACCAGGGCCGCTCGCCAGGTAAGCAGCTGATGGGGCTGCGGGTGATCCATGACGACGGTACGCCCGTCGGCTGGGCGGCGTCGCTGACCCGCAACCTGCTGCGCTTCGTCGACATGCTGCCGTTTGCCTACACCCTGGGCATTCTCAGCTGCCTCAATCATCCGGCGTTCAAGCGCCTGGGCGATATCGCCGCCGGCACCCTGGTGGTCTACCGCGACACCCCCGCTGGTGTGCCCAAACTGCCGGCGGCCGAGCCCCTGCGTGCGCCCTTCAGCATGGACCTGAGCGAACAACGCGCCCTGCTCGGCTTCGCCGAACGCGCCGAAGCCCTCTCCAGCGCGCGCCGCCTGGAACTGGCGGGGATACTGGCCGAACCGCTGCAGGTGCCGCCCGATCAGGCCGAACAGCGGATCAATGGCATCGCCCGCGGCCTGCTGGGGCCGACATGAAGCAGAGTCTTTTCGAAAGCCAGCACCAGAGCGCCTGGCAGGCCTTCAGCGGGCAACTCGACGCCCTCGAACGCGGCAAGGCCGACAACCAGCAGTGCCAGAGTTTCGCCGCCGACTACCGCCGCCTGTGCCAGCACCTGGCCCTGGCCCAGAGCCGCGGCTACAGCAGCCACCTGATCGAGCATCTGCAGCAACTGGCCATGCGCGGCCACCAGCAGTTCTATCGCCACCGCAGCCCGCTGGGTGGGCAACTGCTCGGCTTTATCCTGGCCGGCTTCCCGCGCCTGGTGCGCGCCGAATGGCGTTTTGTGGTGGCAGCCAGCCTGCTGTTCTTCGGCAGCCTGCTGGGCATGGGCCTGCTGGTCTACCTGGTACCGGAGCTGGTCTACAGCCTGATCGGCACCGAGCAGGTGGCCGAGATGGAGCAGATGTACGACCCCGACGCCCGGCGTATCGGTCGCTTCGGTGAACGCGACTCAGGCGACGACTGGATGATGTTCGGCTACTACATCATGAACAATATCGGCATCGCCTTTCAGACCTTTGCCAGCGGCCTGCTGCTCGGTCTGGGCAGCCTGTTCTTCCTGCTGTTCAACGGCCTGATGATTGGTGCGGTGGCCGGCCACCTGACGCAGATCGGCTACGGCGAAACCTTCTGGTCCTTCGTGATCGGCCACGGTGCCTTCGAACTGACCGCCATCGCCCTGGCCGGTGCCGCCGGCCTGAAGCTGGGCTGGGCGCTGCTGGCACCCGGCCGCCTGCCCCGCGGCGAGGCCCTGCGCCTGGCGGCTGGGCACAGCGTGCGGCTGATCGGCGGGGTGATCCTGTTCCTGCTGCTGGCCGCCTTTATCGAGGCCTACTGGTCGTCCATGAGCCTGGCCAGCCTCTTGGTCAAATACGGGGTGGGCGCAGGCCTCTGGTTGCTGGTTCTGAGCTATCTGCTGCTGGCCGGCCGAGGTGCCCATGCGCCTGACTGATGCCAGCGTGGCCATTCGCCCGCGCAGCGCCTGGGAAGCCATGGACCTCGGCGTCCTGCTGGCCAAGCAGCATGCCGGCCTGCTGATGGCCAGCTGGGCGCTGGTCACCCTGCCGATCTTCGCCCTGTTGTGCGCGCTGCTGTGGCAGTACCCGAGCTGGGCGCTGCTGCTGTTCTGGTGGCTGAAACCGGCCTTTGAACGGCTGCCGCTGTATATCCTCTCCCACGCCCTGTTCGGAGCCACCCCCAGCCTCAAGCAGGCGCTGCGGGCCCTGCCCGGGCTGCTCAGGCCACAACTGCTGGCCAGCCTGACCTGGCGACGCCTGAGCCCGACGCGCAGCTTCGACCTGCCGGTGATGCAGCTCGAAGGCCTGGCCGGCAAGGAGCGCAACCAGCGCCTGATCGTCCTAGGCCAGCGCGACGCCGGCGGTGCCAGCTGGCTGACCCTGGTCGGCATCCACCTGGAAATGGCCCTGTGGTTCGGCCTGATCGGCCTGTTCTATATGCTCCTGCCGGCACAGGTCGAACTCGACTGGAGCTGGCAAAGCCTGATCAATGCCGCCAGTGGCGACTGGCTCTGGCTGGAGCACCTGTCCAACCTGCTCTATGTGCTGATCCTGATCATCTGGGAGCCCGTCTACGTCGCCTGCGGTTTCACCCTCTACCTGAATCGTCGCACCGCGCTGGAGGCCTGGGACATCGAACTGGTGTTCCGCCGCCTGCGCCAGCGCCTGAGCGGCATCACCTCGGCCCTGCTGCTGGCTGCCGGCCTGTTGCTGCTGCAACTGCCCAACAGCGCCATGGCGGCTGCCAGCAGCTGCCCGCTGCCGGTTGAAGACCCCATGGGCCCACAGGCACCGCGCCTGCTCAAGCAGCCCCTGAACAGCCAGGCGGCGCAGCAGAGTATTGCCCAGCTGCTCGACCAGCCGCCCTTCGAACACCACGAGAGCGTGACCCGCTGGCGCTTGGGCGAAGCCGCCGAGGAGCCCGATGAAGCAGATGCCGAGGCCCTGCGCGAGTGGCTGGAAAGGTTCTTCAAACTCAGCGAAATGTGGAAAAGCGTCGAGGCCGTGGCGCTATTCTTCGAAGTGCTGCTGTGGGCCGCCCTGTTCAGCCTGATCGCCTGGCTGCTGTGGCGTTATCGCGAATGGCTGCGCACCTTTGCCGGTCGCCTCAACCTGCCCCGCGCCCACCAGCCTGCGCCACCCGAGCAGTTGTTCGGCCTGGAAGTAACCCCACAGAGCCTGCCGGCGGATATCGCCGGCGAGGCCGAACGACTCTGGGACGAACAGCCCCGCGCCGCCCTGGGCCTGCTCTACCGCGCCCTGCTCAGCCGCATGCTGCATGAGCAGCGGCTGCCGCTGAAAAGCTCGCACACCGAGGCCGAAGTGCTACGCCTGGTGCAGGGCCTTGAGCAAGCGCAGTTGAGCCGCTTCAGCCAGGCGTTGACCCAGCACTGGCAGAACCTCGCCTACGGCCATCGCCTGCCCCCGGCGGCGCTCAAGCAGAGCCTGTGCAACGCCTGGCGCAAGCTGTTCGAACAAGGGGTGCAGGCATGACCCGGCGCACCCAGTTGCTGCTCGGCATAGCCCTGCTGCTGGCCCTTGGCTGGCTCGGCAGCTACCTGCTGGGCCGCCTCGAACCCTACGAAGAAACCATCAGCCACGGCCCAGATCCAGAAGCCCAGGCCAACCCCTACCTGGCCGCCGAACACTTCTTGCGCCTACAGGGCCTGCAGGTGCAACGCGCCGATGGCCTGGAGGTGTTGCACGACCTGCCAAGCAGCGGGCAGACCCTGCTGCTGCTCGCTGACCGCACCCGCATGACGCCGAAACAGGCCGAACGCCTGCTGGCCTGGACGGCCAAGGGCGGGCATCTGTTGTTCGTCGCCGAGCGGCTGTGGGACGAGGAAGACGGCAAAAGCGGTGACCTGCTGCTCGACAGCCTGGGCATCCAGCAATACCAGAGCGAAGATCTCGAAGAAGACGAGGCAGAGCCCGACACAGAGGCCGATGCCAACGAGCCGGCCGAGCAGGCTGAAGACGACAACCCCTACCCGGAGCTGACCCAGCTCTATCTGGAAAACGAGGAGGCTCCGGCCTACTTCGGCTTCGACACCGACTTCCACCTCTACGATGCCGAGAACCGCGCCCATGCCTGGGCCAACAGCGATGCCGCCACCCACCTGTTGCAGCTCTACCACGGCGACGGCCTGATCAGCGTGGTCAGCGACAGCTGGATCTGGCAGAACCGCGCGATCGGCGAATACGACAACGCCTGGCTGCTCTGGTACATGAGCCAGGACAGCCAGGTGACCCTGCTCTACCGCGCCGAACGGGACGACCTGTTCAGCCTGCTGCTGCGTCATTTCCCCCTGGCCCTGGCGGCCCTGGCCCTGCTCCTGGCGTTCGCCCTGTGGCACCTGGGCATGCGCCAGGGGCCGCTGCAACAGCCAGCCAGCCGCAACCGTCGACAACTGCAGGAACACCTGCGCGGCAGCGCCGACTTCCTCCTCCGCCACGGCGGCCAGCGCAGCCTGCTGCAAGGTCTGCAACAGGACATCCTGCGCCGTGCACGGCATCGTCATCCCGGCTTCGAACGCCTCGGCGTCGCCGAACAATGGCAGGCCCTCAGCCGTCTGAGCCGCAAGCCGTCCAGCTTTATCAGCCACGCCATGCGGCCGTTGCCCACGCAACGGCTGAGCGCCGCCGACTTCACCCGCCAGGTCGCCAACCTGCAAACCCTCAGGAATGCCCTATGACGAGCGAATACACACCCGAACAGCCGGTCAGCGAACTCGACCCCGCTGCCGTAGCCGCCGAACCTGCCGTTCCTGAAGCAGCGGTCGTGCCCCCCGCCGCCGCTGCGCCGGCAGCCGCGGCCAACCCGAACCTGCAGCGCCAGCGCGCCAGCCAGCTGGCCCAGGCGCTGCGGGCGGAGCTGCAGAAGGCCCTGATCGGCCAGACGGCGGTGATCGACGACGTGCTCAGCGCCCTGATCGCCGGCGGCCATGTGCTGATCGAA
>JBFJZW010000317.1:0-5147 GCA_041621875.1 Pseudomonas sp.
GTCGGCCCGGTGCCGAGATCAAGGAAGGCCTGATTCCGGTCAGCATGCTCTACCTGTCCCAGGGGGTGAACGACAACCTGTCCCTGGAGGCCTTCTACCAGTTGGAGTGGGACCAGACGGTCGTCGACAACTGCGGCACTTTCTTCTCCACTACCGATGTGGTGGCCGATGGCTGCGAAAGACTGGCAATAGGCGGCAGCGACTTCAATCCCGACCCCGCGGCCGGCTACACTTTCTTGTCCCGCGCCGGCGATCGCGATGCCCGAGACCAGGGTCAGTATGGGCTGGCGCTGCGCTGGTACGTGCCAGAGCTCAACGACACCGAATTCGGCCTGTATGCCCTCAACTACCACAGCCGCCTGCCGGTGTTCAGCACCCTGGCCGGTAGCCCCGCGCGCAATCCCGCCACTGGTGCGGTGCAGGCGCAGTACTTCATCGAGTACCCCGAAGACATCCGCCTCTATGGCCTGAGCTTTCAGACCAACATCGGCGGCACCTCGGTCAGCGGCGAGCTCAGCTACCGACCCAATATG
Organism: Pseudomonas sp.; assembly: GCA_041621875.1. Lineage (GTDB taxonomy): Bacteria > Pseudomonadota > Gammaproteobacteria > Pseudomonadales > Pseudomonadaceae > Aquipseudomonas. Next base: position 534 of record JBFJZW010000317.1, read on the forward strand.
CCGCTGCAGATCAACAGTACCGATCTGACCCTGGCGGCGCTGTTCCCCAACCCAGCCATGGGCAATCCGCTCTATGCCAGCGGGCATGCCCAGCCAGTGGTAGGCAGCGACATCCATGGTTATGTACGCAAGCCTGTCACCCAGGCCCAGGTCACGGTGGTGCACTTCATTGACCGGGTACTCGGTGCCAGTCGTCTGACCCTGGTGGGCGAGGCCGGTTTCAATCATGTCGCCGGGCTGTCCTCGGCGGACGGTGACGAGCTGCGCTTCGGCCGCGATTCCATCTATGGCCAAGGGCAACTGTCCGGAGCGTTGAACGGTGCAGTCTGCCAGGGCCTGTTCAATGCCGCCAACCCCGGCGAGTGCAACTCCGACGGCTTCTTCACCCGCAACTCCTGGGGCTATCGCCTGCGCGCCAGCGCCGACTACAGCAATGTCTTTGCCGGTATCAACCTGACGCCGAGCATTGCCTGGTCCCATGACGTGGACGGCTACGGCCCGAACTTCAACGAGGGGGCAAAGGCCATCAGCCTCGGTCTGAGTGCCGAGTACGGCAACCGTTACACCGCTGGCCTCAACTACACCGACTTCTTTGGTGGTCACTACAACCCAGTCACCGACAGAGACTTCGTGTCTCTGAGCTTTGGCGTGAGCTTCTGAGCCGTAACCCTGAGGTAGAACCGTAATGAAAATAAATAATTTGTTATTCAATAGCGCTTTTTGTTTGACGCTGATGACAGGGACGGCCATCGCCAAAGTCACACCAGATGAAGTGCAGCGTCTGGGCAACGAACTGACGCCGCTGGGGGCCGAGCAGGCGGCTAATGCTGATGGCAGTATTCCTGCCTGGACCGGTGGCCTGGCGGCGGACGTAGGTCAGGTGGACGACGGTGGTTTCCTCAGTGACCCCTTCGCTGGGGAAAAGCCGCTGTTCGTCATCACCGCGGAAAACGCCGAGCAGTACAAGGACAAGTTGTCGTCCGGCCAATTGGCGATGTTCAAGCGCTATCCGGACAGTTACCGCATGCCCATCTACCCGAGCCATAGAACCACGTCGGTGCCGGAGGACATCTATCAGGCGGCGAAAAAGAGTGCTGCGAGCACTGTGGTGATCGCGGGGGGCAATGGTCTGGGCGAGTTTTCCGAGAATCGTTATTACGCCTTCCCGATCCCCAAGAGTGGGGTAGAGGTGCTCTGGAACCATGTCACCCGCTATCGCGGCGGCAACTATCGCAGAGCCATCATTCAGGCGACGCCGCAAGCCAATGGGAACTTCACTCCGGTCAGGTTCGTCGATGAGCTCGCCTTTCCTACCGACATGAGCGACCTCGATCCGGGCAAGGCGCAAAATCTGCTGTTTGTCTACAAACAGGTCATCGATGCGCCGGCACGTCTGGCCGGAAACGTGCTTCTGGTCCATGAAACCATCGATCAGGTCAAGGAGCCCCGCCTGGCCTGGCTGTACAACGCCGGCCAACGTCGGGTTCGACGCGCGCCACAGGTCTCCTATGACGGCCCCGGCAATGCGGCTGACGGTATGCGCACGGTCGATAACTTCGACATGTTCAATGGTGCCCCCGATCGTTACGACTGGAAGTTAATTGGCAAGCGCGAGATGTTTGTGCCCTACAACAGTTACAAACTTTCCTCGACGGCGCTCAAGTACGACGAGATTCACCAGTCTGGCCATATCAATCAGGAACTTGTGCGCTATGAGCTGCACCGGGTGTGGGAAGTCGAGGCCACGCTCAAGCCGGGCCAGCGGCACATATATTCGAAGCGCACCCTGTACTTCGATGAAGACAGCTGGATGATCGTACTGGCTGACCATTACGACGGTCGCGGGCAATTGTGGCGATCTGCCGAGGGGCACAATCTGCAGCACTATACCCAGGGTACCCGCATGTATGTGGCCGAGGCACTGTATGACTTGGTCTCGGGTCGTTATCTGACGCTCGGCCTGAGCAATGAAGAAAAGCAGAACGTTCAGTTCACCAGCAAGGTCAGCGCGAATAACTTCACGCCGGCCGCCTTGAGATCGAGCGGCATTCGTTGACCGCTGGTTCTCGGTGCAAGAGCAGCCGTGGCGCAACTGATGTGTCAATAGTTAGGACTATTGACGGGCTTATTCAAGCGCGCCACGCCCCCTGCATGGCACCTGGAACTCATGACTAGCAAGAGAGGCCCACATGTTTCTATCTGATCGACATCTCAAATGCTTCTATATCGATGGTGAGTGGCGGCAGGCCGGTGACCAGTGCCGCCTCCAGGCGGTGATCAATCCGGCCAATGGCGAGGTATCCGGGCATATCGCCCTGGCCGGTGAAGCGGAGGTCGATGCCGCCATCGACGCGGCACAGCGCGCCTTCCCGGCCTTCGCCGACAGCTCACGCGAGCAGCGTCTGGTACTGCTGGAGAACATCTGTCGCATCTACGAGCGACGCTTGGATGACATCGCCGCCGCGATCGCCCTGGAGATGGGTGCGCCGCTTGAGGCACTGTCCCGGCCGTTGCAGGCCCCGGCCGGACTCTGGCACTTCCAGACGGCCAAGGCGGTGCTGGAAGGATTCCCCTTCCAGCGTCGTCAAGGTGGCACCGAGGTAGTGCGCGAGCCGATCGGCGTCTGTGCACTGATCACCCCCTGGAACTGGCCGATGAACCAACTGGTGTGCAAGGTCGCCCCAGCGCTGGCGGTGGGCTGCAGCATCGTTCTCAAGCCGAGTCAGAACTCCCCCTATTCGGCGACTATTCTCGCCGAGATCCTTGACGAAGCCGGGGTGCCCAAGGGCGTATTCAACATGGTCAATGGCCAGGGGGCGGCGCTCGGCGAGCAGCTGGCCAGCGACCCGCGCATCGATATGGTGTCCTTTACCGGCTCCAACGGGGTCGGCGCACAGCTCTCCAGGGCCGCCGCCAGTACCATCAAGCGCGTATCTCTGGAGCTCGGCGGTAAGTCTGCCAACCTGATCCTCGACGATGCCGACCTTGAGCAGACGGTCGCCGAGGGCGTGCGCAGCATGATGAGCAACAGCGGACAGACCTGCATCGCCCCGTCGCGGATGCTGGTGCCAGCGGCACAGCTCGAGCGCGCTGAGGCCATCGCCGCCGCGGTGTGCGCCGAGCTGCGCCTTGGCGACCCCTTCGCCAGCACCACCGAGATGGGGCCGATCGCCCACCAGCGGCAGTTCGATAGCGTACAGCGGCTGATCGCCAGCGGCCTGGAGGAGGGCGCGCGACTGGTCTGCGGCGGTCTGGGCAAACCTCAGGGGCTCGAGCGGGGGTTGTTCTGCAAGCCGACGGTGTTCAGTGCCGTGGACAACCGCATGACCATCGCCCGCGAGGAAATCTTCGGCCCGGTACTGTGCCTGATGCCCTACCGTGATCTTGACGAGGCCATCGCCATCGCCAACGACTCGATCTACGGCCTGTCCGGCTACGTGCAAAGCGCCAGTGTCGAGCGGGCTCGGGCGGTCGCTTTGCGCATGCGTACCGGCAGCGTGCACCTGAACGGCGCATCGATCGACCTCGCCGCGCCGTTCGGCGGCTATAAGCAGTCTGGCAACGGCCGTGAATGGGGCGAAGCCGGCTTCGAGGAGTTCCTCGAGACCAAAGCAATACTGGGCTGCATCTGATACTCCATGTGTGGCAGCTCTGTTCTTACACCGGCTCCGGCCGGTGTCTTTTTGGGGATCTTGGCGCAGGTCAGCTAGTGTGGCTCTCGCGCCAACGTTTGCGCGCGTGCAGATACGCCGTGGTTTCGCTGTAGCCAAGCCGTTCTGCGATCTGTGCTCTGTTCAGTCCTTGTAACTCCAGACTCTGGTCCAACTCGGCACGCACTAAATCGAGGATTTGTCGAAAGCTGAAGCCCTGGTCTGTCAGGCGTCGGCGCAAGGTGCGAGGGCTCTGATGCATGATCTCTGCCAGGCTTTCGAGGCTTGGGGTCACTCCGCTTATGAGCGCCTGTCGGATCTGAGTCGCTACCTTGCCCGCACAACCATCGAGCTGGCGGCGCTGGGCTATGCGTCGATCCAGTTCGCTGAAAATTACTTCGGCCAGCCCCCTGTTACTACCTTGCATAGGTAGCTTTGCAGTCGCCGGGGCGTATAGCAGGCGGTAATGGGGGCAGTTGAATTCGACCGCATCACCGAAGTAGCGCACATATTCTTGATCGTAAGCAGGACGCGCATGTTTGAACTGTGCTCGCTGCGGGAAAATATGTTGGCCTGTGCCGCGACGTAGCATGCTGAGCGACATCACCGAGTAATGTTCGCCGATATAACGCACGACTTCGTCGGGTGCGTCGATATTGATCTCGACGCCGATCAGCCCCCCATCTTCCACTCGGTGAATCCTGTCCATCTCCGAGGCCAGTCGGGCATATTTCTCCCACACCGCAAAGGAGTCTCCGGCCTTCTCGAGGAGCTGGGTTATATAAGCCAGCACATGCCAGTCCTGCGGTGTGAAGTAATCGAACAGGTGCAGGCCAATGGCCGGATCGATCTGTGCGGCACGCTGCCACAGTTGTTCCAGTTCAATCAGGCTGAAGTCCCGCTCGGCTTCACCTTTCAATTTGAGATAGCGCTCCAGGATTCGGCCCATGGACCCGCGATGAAA
>JBFJZW010000318.1:0-5129 GCA_041621875.1 Pseudomonas sp.
GCTTCTGGCGACATTCTTATTCACCGGAGAGTAACGAGGAATCCATGAAGGTTCTTGTAGCTGTCAAACGAGTGGTCGACTACAACGTCAAAGTTCGCGTCAAAGCGGACAACAGCGGCGTTGATCTTGCCAACGTCAAGATGTCGATGAACCCTTTCTGCGAAATCGCCGTGGAAGAAGCTGTACGCCTGAAAGAGAAGGGCGTGGCGAGCGAAATCGTCGTCGTAACCATCGGCCCGGCCACTGCTCAAGAGCAGCTGCGTACCGCGCTGGCCCTGGGTGCCGATCGTGCCATCTTGGTTGAATCTAGCGACGAGCTGAACTCCCTGGCCGTGGCCAAACTGCTCAAGGCAGTGGTCGACAAGGAGCAGCCGCAGCTGGTCATCATGGGCAAGCAGGCTATCGACAGCGACAACAACCAGACCGGCCAGATGCTGGGCGCGCTGACCGGTTTCGGCCAGGGCACCTTTGCCTCCAAGGTTGAAGTGGCTGGCGACAAGGTCAACGTAACCCGCGAAATCGACGGCGGTCTGCAGACCGTTGCGTTGAACCTGCCGGCTATCGTGACCACCGACCTGCGTCTGAACGAGCCGCGCTACGCGTCGCTGCCGAATATCATGAAGGCCAAGAAGAAGCCGCTGGAAACTGTTACCCCGGCTGATCTGGGCGTTTCCACCGCTTCCACCGTGAAGACCCTGAAAGTCGAAGCGCCTGCTACCCGCAGTGCCGGCATCAAGGTCAAGTCCGTGGCTGAACTGGTCGAGAAACTGAAGAACGAGGCGAAGGTAATCTAAATGACTATCCTGGTTATCGCTGAACACACCAATGCCGCCCTGGCTCCTGCCACTTTGAACACCGTGGCTGCTGCCGCGAAGATCGGTGGCGACATCCACGTGCTGGTTGCAGGTGCCGCTTGCGGCGCTGCTGCCGAAGCCGCTGCCAAGATCGCTGGTGTGACCAAGGTACTGGTTGCCGACAACGCCGCTTTCGCTCACCAGCTGCCGGAAAACGTTGCGCCGCTGGTTGCCGAACTGGGCAAGGGCTACAGCCACATCCTGGCTGCCGCTACCAGCAACGGTAAGAACATCCTGCCGCGCGTCGCCGCTGCACTGGACGTCGATCAGATCTCGGAAATCATCGCCGTTGAAAGCGCTGACACTTTCAAGCGCCCGATCTACGCCGGTAACGCCATTGCCACCGTGCAGTCTTCCGCTGCCGTTAAAGTCATCACCGTGCGTAGCACCGGTTTCGACCCGGTCGCGGCCGAAGGCGGCAGCGCTGCGGTTGAAGCGGTTGCCGCTGGCGGCGACGCTGGCAAGTCGGCTTTCGTCGGTGAAGAACTGGCCAAGTCCGATCGTCCTGAATTGACCGCTGCCAAGATCGTCGTTTCCGGCGGCCGCGGCATGCAGAACGGCGACAACTTCAAGCACCTGTACGCACTGGCCGACAAGCTGGGTGCCGCTGTGGGTGCCTCGCGCGCCGCAGTCGACGCAGGTTTCGTACCCAACGACATGCAGGTCGGTCAGACCGGCAAGATCGTTGCGCCGCAGCTGTACATCGCCGTCGGTATCTCCGGCGCGATTCAGCACCTGGCCGGTATGAAAGACTCCAAGGTGATCGTTGCGATCAACAAGGACGAAGACGCGCCGATCTTCCAGGTGGCCGACTACGGCCTGGTGGCTGACCTGTTCGAAGCCATCCCCGAGCTGGAAAAACTGGTTTAAGCCGGTTTCCCCAGTCCACAAAAAACCCGCTCACCGAGCGGGTTTTTTGTGTTCGGCACATCCATATACTTCACCCCTGCGGGGCCTGCGCTAATCCTCCAGCGCCTGGAGAAAGGCCCGGTAGTGCTGCGCAGTCTGCTGCGGGCGCTCGATCATAGGGGCATGGCCGGTTGCGGGCATGACCACGATGGTGGGCTGGCGCAGCAGCGGGCGCATGACCTCGGTGCTGGACACGTGCAGGGCGCGGTCCTCGGCTCCCCAGATCACCAGGGTAGGTGCCTGGATCTTCGCCAGTTCGGGCTCCAGGGGGATATAGCGTTCGATCAGGTGGGCGAATACCCGGTCATAGTGGGCGCTGTTGGCGATCGCCTGTTCGGCGAAATAGCCCTTGATCGATGCGGGCAACGCCGGCGGCTCGACAAAGACGAACTCCAGCAGGCGCTGGAAGTCCTCGGGCTGGCGCACCACCAGTGGGTTGGGTTCGCCGCGTTGGAGTATCTGCATCAGCTCGCTGGGTTGCGGCGAGGTGATGCCGGCGTTGTCCAGCAAGGCCAGGGACAGCACCTGGTCCGGGTAGCGCGCGGCATACAGGGCGCTGATATGCCCACCCATGGAATTACCGATCAGGTGTAGCTTGTCGATCTGCAGGGCCTTAACCACATTGGCCAGGCGCTCGGTCTGGGTGCCGACATCGTAGCTGCCGGTCGGCTTGTCGCTGGCACCGAAGCCGGGCAGGTCGAGGGCAATCACTCGGTAGTCCTGGCTGAGGTGGCGGGCGAAGCGCAGCCAGTTGTCCTTGTTGGCCGCAAAGCCGTGGACCATCAATAGGGTTTGTGCATCGTCTGGGCCGCCCTCGTAGTAATGGATGTTAAGATCGCCCACTGCGACCTGCTCGAGGCTCAGGCCCGCTCGTTGTCGCTCCACTAGCTGCATGCCGGCCAACAGGACGGCAGGGGACAGGTAGAGCAGGGCGGCTGTGGCCAGAAGCAGCGAGAACAGGCCAATAATCAGTTTTTTCATGACAGCTCTTTATCGCGTCGATTGGGACGCGTATTAAGCTAGCACGAAGCCTCTGTCTCCCGGTGCGCGTCCGTAGACGCCCCACCCAAGGTTCAGTCGAGAAGTTTGCCAATGCTTGAGCGCGGTGTAGTGAAGTCCTTTGTGTTGTCGCTTGGTCTGCTGGTGCTGCCGGGGCTGGCCGCTGCCGCAGGCAAGTGCGAGCGCCTGGTGGCGACCGGTAATCCGGAGTATCCGCCCTATTTATGGCGCGATCCGCAGAACCCGCAGCAGTTGATGGGAGCCAATGCCGACCTGCTCAAGCACCTGGCCACGGAGCTGGGGCTGGTGGTCGATGTGCTCGACAGTGGAGCCTGGCCGCAGCCCCTGGATGAGGTGCGCAGCGGACGTATCGACCTGCTGGCCGGTGCCGTTCTCAATGCTTCGCAGCTCGATGCGATGGACTATGTGCATCCCGTCGCCTATGTCACGCCCAGTGTGGTCTGGGTGCGGCGTGACGCGGCGTTCCCCTATGCCGGCTGGGAAGACTTGCGTGAGCATACGGGCGAGACCCTGGCCAGCAACAGTTTTGGTCCGCAGTTCGATGCCTATGCCAAGAGCCAGCTGACCCTGGAGCGGGTTACCAGCCTGACCCAGGCCTTGCAGAAATTGCTGCTCGGGCGCACCGACTATGTGCTCCATGAGCGTTATCCCGGCCAGGCGCTGGCCGATACCCTGGAAATGCAGGATGACCTGCTGGCCCTGGAACCAGCGGTTTCCAGCGAAGGTCTGTATCTCGCGCTGTCGCACAACTCCGCCTGCAACGAACCCTGGCTAAGGGGCGGGCTGGCGAAGAAGATGCTCGAGGCGGTGGCCGCGGGGTTACCCGAGGTTTTGCTGCAGCGCAATCTGCAACTCTGGAAAGAGCAACAGCTCATCCCCGCCAGCGACGTTATTCAGTAGGAAAAGTCTTGTGATCTATCGACGTTTTTGCGCAGCGCTTGTGCCGCTGCTGCTCAGTGCCTGTGCCACCGACCCCGCCCCCGTCGAGCAGTTGCGCCTGACCGAGCAGGCGCTTGCCCAGGCTCAGGCTTTGGGCCTTTCGGCAGAGCAGTCCGCGGCGTTGGGGCAGGCCGAGGAGAAGTTCGCCTTGGCCCAGGCCGCCATGCAGGACGAAGACTACAAGCAGGCGCGTATCCAGGCCGAACAGGCCGAACTGGATGCCCGCCTGGCCGAGGCCCAGTACCTGACCGAGAAAAGCGCGCAGCAGTTGGTCGAGCTGAACAACCGCATCGGCCGTTTGCGCAGACAGCTGGGGGGCTTGTAATGAAGACTTTGCCAGCACTGGGTAGCGTGCTTCTGGCGGCAACTGTGCTCAGCGGTTGCGCGTCTTCGCATTCCGCCAGCGAGCAGGCACTGCAAGCCGCGCATGCGGGATTTCAGGCGGTCAAGGAGGATCCCGATGTGCTGCGCAGCGCGGCCAAGGATCTGATCCGTGCCGGCGAGTCCCTGGCGCGCGCCGATCGCCTGTCGAGCTACTGGGGCAGCGCCGACGATGTGACGCACTATGCCTACCTGAGCCAGCAATACAGCGCGATTGCCGGGCAGAAGAGCGCGCTCAACCTGAACCAGGAACGCGCCGCCAAGCTGGAGCTGGAGCGTCAGCGGTTGCAGCTGGCCCTGCGCGAGGTCAAGTTGCTCAGCGTGCAGGAGCAGAGTGACTGGCTCGAAGAGCAGATGGTCAGCCTGACGACCAGCGAGGATGAGCGTGGCCTGGTGATGACCCTGGGCGATGTGCTGTTCGATGCCGGGCACGCCGATCTCAAGGCCTCGGCCAATCGCACGGTGCTCAGGCTGGTGCAGTTCCTTCAGCTCAACCCACGGCGCATCGTGCGTATCGAGGGCTACACCGACAGCCGTGGCGACGCCCAGGAAAACCTCGAGCTGTCCCAGGCCCGGGCCCAGGCGGTGGCCGATGTGCTGGTCGACCTGGGCATCGATGCCCAGCGCATCGAGGTGCAAGGCCATGGCGCAAGCTTCCCGGTCACCGAAAACGCTTCGGCCAAGGGACGGGCGCAGAATCGTCGGGTGGAGATCGTGTTCTCCGATGAACAGGGCCGTTTAGGCTCGTCGCGTTAAAGCGCTGCATCGTTGATAAGCCCCGGTTTTCCGGGGTTTTTTATGCCCGCCATCTCTGCTGGTCAGCCTGCGGCTCGTCGCCAGGCAGCGCCGTACAATCCGAACAACTGCAGATTGAACCGTTACAGTCCTGGCGGGTTGGCACTGTATCGCCCACAATTCACTGAACTGTACCGGTGCAATTCTAAAAGCCCGGTTTACTGTTTCGGTTCAGTCAAGCAGGAACGCGGTCATGACCAATCTGTTGCTTTATCAGCGCATTGCCCAGCA
>JBFJZW010000319.1:0-5101 GCA_041621875.1 Pseudomonas sp.
GGCGTTGGCCAGGTTGGAGCCCGACAGTTTGACTTCCTGCAGGTTGGCATCGGTCAGGGATGCGCCCTTGAGGTCGGCCTTGCTTAGCCAGGTCATTTCCAGGTTGGCGGCGTGCAGCTGGACGTTGTGCATGCGGGCGGCGGACATGCGCGCGAATTCCAGGTCGGCGGCGCGCATATCAGCATTGTGAAATTGCGCGGCCTGGGCAAACAGGCCCCAACCACGGATGGCCACCAGGCTGCTGTCGGTGAAGTCGGCCAGGCGCAGGTTGCTTTGCTGCAGGCTGGCGCGGGTCAGGTTGGCCTTTATCAGCCGGGCCTTTTCCAGGTTGGCCAGGTTGAGGTTGGCGTGGCGCAGGTCGGCCCTGGAGAGGTCGGCACCGGCCAGGTTCATGCGGCGCATGTCCTGATGGCTCAGGTCGGCATTACGCAGGTCGGCGTTGGGGCACTGGCTGTCGGCTTCGATGCGGCAGCCGTTGATCGTCAGCACCTGGTCGTCGGCCAGTACCTGGCAGCCGATCACCAGCAGGATCAGCGGCAGAAACAGGGTCAGGTAGTTCATGGTGATTCCTCGGGTAGGGTGCGGGACCATTCAGGCCATGCGCACCGAGAGAGGTGAAGCCAGGTGCCCCGCAGAGCACTCGAACGAGGAGGGCCGGTGCGCACGGCGCACCCTACGAGGTAGGACGCGCTCTGCGCATTGGACCGGTACTCAGCGCTTGGCGGTGGTCTTGTCCCAGCTCGGCAGCTTGAACACCCAGAACGAGCCGCCCTGGGCGATCGGCTTGGTCAGCTCGGCCATGTCGCCGCCCCACAGCGGCACCGCGCCGCCGTAGCCGGAGGTCACGCCGATGTACTGTTCGCCATCCTGTTCCCAGGTGATGGGCGGGGAGATGATTCCGGTGCCGACCTGGAACTTCCAAAGCTCCTTGCCGTTCTTGGCGTCGAAGGCCTTGAAGAAGCCGTCGCCGGTGCCGGTGAACACCAGGTTGCCCTTGGTGGCCAGTACCCCGGCCCACAGCGGCAGTTTTTCCTTGTGCTCCCATTCCACCTTGCCGGTGGTGGGGTTCATGGCGCGCAGGATGCCGACGTGGTCGTCGAACAGGCGCTTGATCCGGAAGCCCATGCCCAGGTAGGCGGAGCCGGCCTTGTAGTTGGCTTCTTCGGCCCAGTAGTCCTCCTTCCAGTGGTTGGCCGGCACGTAGAACAGGCCGGTGTCCTGGCTGTAGGCCATGGGGTTCCAGTTTTTGCCGCCGAGGAAGGGCGGCGAGACTTCCACCGACTCGCCCTTGGACTCACCGGGCTTCGGCTTGGGCGGACGCTGGCCTTGGTTTTCCACCGGGCGGCCGGTCTCCAGGTCGATATGGCTGGCCCAGGTGATCTTGTCGACGAAGGGGAAGGCGTTCTGCAGCTTGCCGTTGGCGCGGTCGACCACATAGAAGAAGCCGTTGCGGTCGGCGTGGGCGGTGGCCTTGACGGTCTTGCCGTCCTTGCCCTGGTAGTCGAACAGCACCAGCTCGTTGTTGCCGGAGAAGTCCCAGGCATCGTTGGGGGTGTGCTGGTAGAACCATTTCACTTCGCCGGTGCTGGGGTCGACGCCGACCTGGCCGGAGGTGTAGAGGCTGTCATAGTCCTTGGGATCGCCGCCATCTGCGGTACGCGCCCAGCCGTTCCAGGGCGCGGGGTTGCCGGCACCGACGATGATGGTGTTGGTTTCGGGATCGAAGCTGGCGCTCTGCCACGGCGCGCCGCCGCCCTGGCTCCAGGCTGCCTTCTTGCCGGTGGGGTGGTTGGGGTCATCCGGCCAGGAGGGTGCCTTGACGTCGCCGGTCGGGGTGCTGTCCTTGCCGTTCAGGCGGCCCATATGGCCTTCGACGAAGGGCCGCATCCAGACCTCTTCGCCGGTTTCCGGGTCGCGGGCGAACAGCTTGCCGACCACGCCGAATTCGTCGCCGGAGCTGCCGTGGATCAGCAGGCTCTTGCCGCTGACCTTGTCCTTCACGATGGTCGGTGCGCCGGTCATGGTGTAGCCGACCGCGTGGTCGCCGAACTTCTTGTTCCACACCACCTTGCCGGTGTCCTTGTTCAGCGCCACGACGCGGGCGTCGAGGGTGCCGAAGTAGACCTTGTCGCCGTAGATGGCCACGCCGCGGTTGACCACGTCGCAGCACGGCCGAATGTTGTCCGGCAGGCGGTGGCTGTAGCTCCACAGGCGCTGGCCGGTCTTGGCGTCGAGGGCGAAGACCCGCGAGTAGGAGCCGGTGACATAGACCACACCGTCATGCACCACCGCCTGGGATTCCTGGCCGCGCTGCTTCTCGTCGCCGAAGGAGTAGCTCCAGGCCGGGGTCAGCTTGAACACGTTCTGGTCGTTGACCTGGGCCAGCGGGCTCCAGCGCTGGGCGTTGGTGCCCATGCCGTACTGCAGCACGTTGTCGGTGCTCAGGTGGTCGCTGGCGATATCGTCCCAGGTCACGGGCTTGGCCAGCGCGCTGCCCGCCAGGGCTAGGCCGCCGGCCAGCAGCAGGCTGTGCAGGGCGAGTGCCACGGGGCGTGGCGAGCTGGGTAACGATCTTGTTGTCATGGTTGTGGTTCCCATCGTGATGAAGAAGGCCGCCAGTGCGCCCTGGAGGGTGAACTGGCGAGCCGATAGTGGAACCACGGCCTGCGGGCAGAAACGGAAAAACTCCCGGGTTTGCCGGGAAAATTGCCCATGGCCGTCATGACTTGGCCTTGGGTCTTAAGCCCTGCCGGCGCTCGCCATCGGCCCTACTACCAAGGGACTAGAGGTGAGCCACCAAAGCAGCATTCGTTGTTGACCGGGGCCTTTCTAAGATGGAGATGACGAGCGATTTATTGATGTGCTCTGTGTGCATTCACAAGAAAAAGAGGTCTTGATCATGGCTATTAAAAACAACTGTGCCGGTGCGCTCCTGCTGTTGGCCTTCTCCGCCAACCTGTGGGCCCATGGCGATGTGGTGCCACAAGCGGTCGAGACCGATGGCCTGGAGCCGCTGGGCGAAGAGTGGCTGGAAGAGAACCCCTACCGCGACAACCCCAAGGCCATCGAAATCGGTGCCTCGGCCTACAACCAGAACTGCGCGGCCTGCCATGGCCTGGAAGCCAAATCCGGCGGTATCGCCCCGGACCTGCGCCTGCTCGAAGCCGGTGCCATGGGCGATGAGTGGTTCAAGGAGCGGGTGATCAACGGCGCGGTGCGCGACGGTCGGGTGTATATGCCGAAAATGGCCGACTACCTCAGCCAGGAAGCGCTGTGGGCCGTGCGCAGCTACCTGGAAAGCGTGGCCATCGAGGAGTAACGGCCATGGGCCAGAATGCGCCGAGCCTGGTCGCCCTGGTGCGCCAGTGCGCTCTGTACCTGGCCCTGTGTCTGGCCCTGCTGGCGGGCCAGGCACAGGCGCAGAACGTCGGCCGCGCGCCGGTGCGCAGTTTCGACTCGATCATCGAGTCCGGGGTGCTCAAGGTCGCCCTCTACGATGATTTCGCCCCCTACAGCTTCCGGCAGGACGGCAAGCCTCGGGGCGTCGATTACGAGGTCGCCGAGGCCCTGGCCAAGGGGCTTGGGCTGCGGCTGGAGCTGATCTGGGCACCGCCCGGGGAAAACCTCGACGCCGACCTGCGCGACTATATCTGGCGCGGTCACTACCTGCGCCCCGAGGTGCTCGCCGACGTAATGCTGCGCGTGCCCTACGACCGCGAATTTGCCTACAAGAGCAACGAATTCGGTGAGCTGGTCAACGAACTGGTGGTGATGTTCGGGGCCTATCAGCGCGAGCGCTGGCAGGTGGCCTACGACCAGCGCCGGCTCGAGGCGGTGCCGAGCATCGCGGTGTTCCAGCGGCACCCGATTGGCGTCGAGGTCGACAGCGTGCCTTCGTTCTACCTGTCCTCGGTGTTCGACGGCATGCTCAGCGCCAAGACCCACCATTTCGCCACGCCCCAGGCGGCTTTTGCCGGGATGCGCAACGGCGAAGTGGATGCGGTGATGGCCATGCGCGGCGAGATCGACTGGCAGCTGCAGCAGGCCGCCGACGACAACCTGGCCCTGGCGGAAAACGCCTACCCGGATATGGGCAAGCAGGTCTGGGACATCGGCATGGCGGTGCATGAAAGCAACCGTCAGCTGGCCTATGCGCTGGAAGAAAAGCTCGAGGAGCTGATCCTCGCCGGCGAGCTGAAAACCCTCTACAGCCGCTACGGTCTGCGTTACGAGCTGCCGGGCCTGTATCAGGATATCGACTAGCGGTTGCAGTGATTGCAGCGGAGGTGGCGGATGGATCTGGACTGGCGTAGCTATCTGTTACTGGCCCTGCTGGCCGTGCCCTGGGAAAGCTGGGCGGCGCAGGATGACCCGGTCAGCTCGGTGATGTGGGAGTACCACCACGCGCGTCTGCTCGACGGCGCGCCCTATGTCTTCGACGAGCGCATCGTGGTGCAGGTGCCGCCCTTTGCCGAGGATGCCCGCCAGGTGCCGATCCAGGTCGACGCCAGCGCCTACGACGGCGAGGTGGTGCGCATCCTGGCCTGGGCCGAGCTCAATCCGATTGCGCAGATCTTCGACTTTCGCCCCGGCGAGCAGGTGGTGGCGCGCCTGGCCATCCGCATTCGCGTCGAGCAGGCCACGCCGATCCGCGCCGCGGTGCTGACCCGCGATGGCCTCTGGCATATCGGCTCGGCCCAGGTCGATGCCGCCGGCGGCGGCTGCACCGCACCCAGCGTGGTACGCGCCGAAGCGGGCTGGGAGGAACGCCTGGGCCAGGTGCTCGGGAAGCGTTACCCCCTGGCCGACTCCAGCCGCCTGCGCCTGCAGGTCGCCCACCCGATGGACAACGGCCTGGTCGGCGGCATCCCCGAATTCTTCCTTAACCAGGCCGAACTGCGCGACAGCGCCGGCAACAGCCTGGCGACCCTGGAGCTGTTCGCCGCCGTCAGCGAAAACCCCACCATCAGCCTGGAAGTGAAGGGCGAGGGCGAAACCACTCTGTGGCTGCGCGATAACAACGGCAATGAGTTCGAGGCGGCGTTTTGACCGAGCCGGGCGTAGGGTGCGCCGTGCGCACCCTTGGATGGCGGGTGCGCAC
>JBFJZW010000320.1:0-5047 GCA_041621875.1 Pseudomonas sp.
GGATCTGCTCGCGCAGGTCTTCCGGGCAGACCCAGTCGAAGGTCAGGTTGGTGAACGGCGTCTGGGTGCCCCAGCGCGATGGCACATTGAGGTTGTAGATGAACTCCTGCACGGCCTGACGCACCTCGGCAAAACCCAGGTTGTCCTTGCGCACATAGGGTGCCAGGTAGGTATCGAAGGAGCTGAAGGCCTGAGCGCCGGCCCACTCGTTTTGCAAGGTGCCGAGGAAGTTGACCATCTGCCCCAGGGCGCTGGACAGATGCTTGGGCGGCCCCGCCTCGACCCGCCCGGGAATGCCGTTGAAACCTTCGTTGAGCAGGCTGCGCAGTGACCAGCCGGCGCAGTAACCGGCGAGCATGTCCAGATCGTGGACATGCAGATCGGCCTCGCGGTGCGCCTGGCCGATGGCTTCGCTGTACACCTCGTCCAGCCAGTAGTTGGCGGTGACCTTGCCCGAGACATTGAGAATCAGGCCGCCGAGGGAATAGCCCTGGTTGGCGTTGGCACGCACTCGCCAGTCCTCGCGCGACAGGTATTCGTTCATCGAAGCCGCCACATCCACCAGCGCCTTGCGATCACGGCGCAAGCGGCCATGACGCTCGCGGTAGACGATATAGGCGCGTGCGGTCTGGTAGAAACCGGCTTCCATCAGCACCCGTTCGACGCGGTCCTGCACCTGCTCGACATCGATACTGGGCAAGTCCAGCAGGCGCACCAGTACCGCTTGGGCCAACTCCCCCGCCAGTGCCTGGTCGAACTCGCCACTGGCCGCGCCCGCCGCGCTGATCGCCTGACGGATCTTGCCGAGATCGAATGCTGCGATACTGCCATCGCGCTTGCACAACTGCTGAGGATGAAAGGCTTTAACCGAGCTGAGCATGTCGCCTCCTGACACTACATGTAGGTGTTTACTTATCTAAAACCACAATATGCAGTGAAAGTTACCCGAGAAACATCGAGCCGAGCTTGACCTCGATCAAGATCCGCGGAAGGCTCTGCGTCCATGTCGAAACCTGCCTACTCCTGCGCTGGTAGCAATCGCCGTAGCGGTGCCGGACAAAAAAAAGGCCGCTCAGTGCGGCCAAAAGGGAGGGTAAAAGGGAGGGTAAAAGGGGATGTGGCAACCCGCCATTTAGCGGTGCCCGGCATCGGCATGTTTTAACCGCCGCTGGCGTTCATAAATCGCAGGATCTTCACCTCGCCAGCGGCGCTGAATTCATGGCGTAGCGGTTTGCGTTGCAGGGCCTGCTGCACCGCATCGATGATCGGCTGATCGTCCAGCGGGTAGCGGCGCACCAGGGCGCGCAGGTCGATGGAGTTCTCGTGACCGAGGCATAACAGCAGGCGGCCTTCGACGGTCAGGCGCACGCGGTTGCAGGTGCTGCAGAAGTTGTGCGAATTCGGCGAGATAAAACCGATGCGTGTGCCGGCATGTTCTTTCAGGCGGATATAACGGGCCGGGCCGCCGCTGTGTTCGGCGCTGTCGATCAGTTCATGCTGGCTGGCGATCAGGTTGCGAACTTCCTCGCTGGAGCAATAGGACTCGCCGCGCGAACGTCCGACGTCGCCCAGAGGCATTTCTTCGATAAAGCTGATATCCAGCTGCCGGGCGATGGCGTAGTCGACCAGACGCAGCACTTCGTCGAAATTGCGCCCTTTCATGATCACGGCGTTGAGTTTGATTCGCTCGAAGCCGGCGTCGCGCGCCGCTTCGATGCCGTCCAGCACTTGACGCAGGCTGCCGGTACGGGTGATGCCGCGGAATTTTCCCGGGTCGAGGCTATCGAGGCTGATATTCAGGCGCTTGACCCCGGCGTCGGCCAGCGGCTTGGCCAGTTTCACCAGTTGCGAGCCGTTGCTGGTCATCACCAGTTCGCGCAGGCCGGGCAAGGCGGCGATGCGCTGGCACAGCTCGACGATGCCGCTGCGTACCAGGGGTTCGCCGCCGGTCAGGCGGATCTTCTTTGTGCCCAGGCCGACGAACAGCGCGGCCAGGCGATAGAGCTCTTCCAGTCCCAGCACCTGCTGGCGCGGCAGGAAGGTCATGTCTTCGGCCATGCAATAGACACAGCGAAAATCACAACGGTCGGTGACCGACATGCGCAGGTAATCGATAGTGCGGCCGAAGCCATCCTGCAGTTGTGTGTCCATGCTTCCTCCAATGCCTGCTGCTTGTTGCTTGTTGCTGTTCGCATCCTGCGTTAGGTCTGCGATTTAGCAGGGTATCCAGCCATTGCGCTGGTGGATGAAAACAGCGTCATCCACCCTACCCACTGCCGTAGCCCGGATGTAATCCGGGAAATTGTGCGCCGACCAGATCGCCCCGGATTGCATCCGGGCTACGGAACTGCGATCCACCCCTGGCGATGGTGGATGAAAAAGGTGTGTCCACCCTACCCATTCGCGACTGTTGCTATTGCACCAGCGGCGAGTCGGCCCCCTGCAGGCGAATGCCGACGATATCCGCCGCGCCGATCAGGGTTTGCAGGTACTGGGCCACGGCCTTCTGCCAAACGCCCTGCTGCAACAGCGCGCGGATGGAGTCGGCGACTATTTCGTAGGGCAACAGTTTGCCTTCCAGGCGCTGGTCGATGCTGACCACATGCCAGCCATAGCGGCTTTCGATAGGTTGGCTGGCCAGCCCGGCCGGCAACTTGAACAGCTGGCGTTCGAATTCGGGCACGGTCTGGCCTTTGCTGATCTGCCCCAGGGAGCCGGCCTGGGCCTTGGATGGGCAGGCCGAATGGGCGTGCGCCAGTTCGGCAAAACGCCCGCCATCTTCCTGCAGCAAGGCCAGCAGGCCATCGGCTTTTTCTTTCGCCAGGCTGCGGGCCTCGGCGTCCTCCGGGGCACATTCGAGGAGGATATGCCGCGCAGCCAGCAAGGGCGCGGTGGCATAGCGCTCGCTGTTGCTCTGGTAATAACGCTGGCAGCTTGCCTCGTCACACTCGGGCAGCAGCACTTCGCGCTCGATCAGCAGCGCGGTGGCGGCTTCCTCTTCGCTCTGCCCAGGCTGGGGCACCACGAGCAAGCCCAGTTCGCCGATGCGTTGCTGCAACAGCTCGCGGATCACCAGCGCCTGGCTCGCGAGAAACAGCGCCTCCTCGCGGCTTGGTGCCGGGTGGTATTGCAGCTCCTGGGCCATGGCCTCGGGGGCGATGGTTACGCCGTTGACCCGGATGCGCGGCCATTCCTGCTCGCTGCTGGCGATCAGCAGCGGTTCGGCGTCCGCCGCCGCTGGCTGTTCGACCACCGCGCTGACGGCCGGGGCTGCCAGTTCATGGGCCAGTTCAGTTTCGAGCACTGCTGCGGGCGGCGTTTTGACATCGCCACAACCGCCCTGCCCCGCATTGCTACCACCACATCCACATGCCATGACCTGTTCCTCGATTCGGGGAGCGGCTACCGCGTTGCGGCAGCCACTCGTGTGCATCTATTTATTACGACTATTGCGTTGCGACTATTTCGCTTGCTCGGTTTCTACGCTGTCCAGTTCGGCTTCCGGCTCGTCGGCCGAAGGCCGCGATTCGGGCGCTTGTTGCTGCACCACGGGTGCATCTGCCGAATGTTCGACGGGCTGCTTTTGCCCACCACAACCGCCCTGCCCCGCATTACCACCACCGCATCCACATCCCATGATCCTTACCTCATCGATTAGTTGATCAAATACCCGACGTGCCCTGACCGGCGCGTCTGCGCCAGCCGGGGCAGCGACTCAGGCATCCTTGGCCTTCAAGGCGTAAGCGGGTGCCGCTTGCCCCGGAGCCTGGCGAACCGGCTCTTCGAACTGGCGTGGCTGCGCAGGCCGCTGTGCAACCGGGCGCGTGCCCTTCTGCCGAACGATCTGGTAGCGCCGGCCCAGGTACCACACCGGCGCGCTGACGATGTGCACCAAACGGGTAAAGGGGAACAGCACGAACAGGGTCAGGCCGAGGAACACGTGCAGCTTGTAGACCAGCGCCACCGGTGCGATGGAGGCGGCGGCGGCCACCGGTTGCAGGGTTACGGTGTATTGCGCCCAGTTGCCCAGCATCACCATTACCGAACCATCCATATGGTCGGTCGAGGCGACGATGGTCAGCAGGCCCAGGACCAGCTGCGCCAACAGCACCACCAGCACCAGCATGTCCGAGGTGCTGGAGCTGGCGCGTACCCGCGGGTCGCTGAGGCGACGCTTGAGCAGCATCAGCAGGCCGATCAGGCACAGCACGCCGAAGAAGCCGCCGGAAACCATAGCCACCAGTTGCTTGTTGGCGGTGCTGATCACCGAGTGGTAAACCGCCTCGGGGGTCAGCAGGCCGACGAAGTGGCCGGCGAGGATAAACAGCACACCGACGTGGAACAGGTTGCTGGCGATGCGCATATAGCGCTGCTCGGCCGCCGAGCGGGCGAAGATCTGGCTCGAACCGGCCTTCCAGCTGTACTGCGACAGGTCGAAGCGCGCCCAGCTGCCGATGATGCAGATGGCCAGGGCGATATAGGGATAGACCCCGAACGCCAGCAGATTGATGTTAGACATTACCCACCTCCTGAACCGGCTCGGCGGCCGGCCCTGCTTGCTTGAAATCCACCCAGTGCAGCGGCACCGGCACTTCTTCGCGGGCCTTGCCCGGTAGGGTTGTCTGGCTCGGGCAGCGGTCCTGCTGCTCGGCCTGGAGGAAGTCCACGGCCTCCTCTTCCCAGATCTTGTCGAGGGCTTCGAGGGAGTCGTCGCGCACCTCGGCGGCGACCTGTTCGCGGATCTCGGCCATGGCCTGCTGCGGTTCCACCCCGGCAATCTGCAACAGCGCGCGGAAGCAGCTGGCATAGGCGCTCTCACGCTCGTCCAGACGGGTTGCCAACAGCGCCAGCAGATGCCCGACATCAGCCAGGCCCTCGCGGGCCTCCAGATCCTCACGGGTGGAGAGGAACTCCAGATACAGCGGGATATAGTCGGGCAGCTCCTTGACGCCGATGGCGAAACCGGCCTCTTCGTACTGCGCCATCATGTCGACCATGGCCTGGCCACGATCGCGCGACTCGCCGTGTACATGCTCGAACAGCAGCA
>JBFJZW010000321.1:0-5045 GCA_041621875.1 Pseudomonas sp.
CTCGGCGAGGCACCGGGGCGCAGCGACGAACTGTCGGCCGCGGTGGCGCGCCTGCGCGGACAGATCGAGCGACTGCTGGTGGACGGAGATAAATGGATTGGCGACCAGGCCGGCGTCGAGCCCATCGCGGCCTCCAGCGTAAAAATCGAGAACGCCACCACCTGGCTGACACGCACCATCGGCCTCAGCGAATCCGCGGCGCAGCAGATCGTCGACTACCTGGCCCGGGCACGCGCCGCCCTCGGCGGCCTGCCGACCCAGCGGCGGCTGGTGATGGAGCGCTTCTTCGACGAATCCGGCGGCATGCAGCTGATCATCCACTCGCCCTTCGGCAGCCGCCTCAACCGCGCCTGGGGCCTGGCCCTGCGCAAGCGCTTCTGCCGCAGCTTCAACTTCGAGCTGCAGGCCGCCGCCACCGAGGACGCGCTGATCCTTTCGCTGTCCACCAGCCACAGCTTCCCGCTCGCCGAGGTGTGGCGCTATCTGCACGCCAACAGCGCCGAACGGCTGCTGATCCAGGCCGTGCTGGACGCACCGCTGTTCGCCGTGCGCTGGCGCTGGAACGCCGGCGTCGCCCTGGCCCTGCCGCGCTTCGCCGGGGGGCGCAAGGTGGCACCGCAGCTGCAGCGCATGCGCAGCGAAGACCTGCTGGCCACGGTGTTCCCCGACCAGGTGGCGTGCCTGGAAAATATCGTCGGCGAGCGCGAGATCCCCGACCATCCGCTGGTGGCCCAGACCCTCGATGACTGCCTGCACCAGGCCATGGACTGCGAGGCCTGGCTGGCCCTGCTGCGGCGCATGGAGGCCGGCGAGATCGAGCTGCTGGCCCGCGATCTGCCGGCCCCCTCGCCACTGGCGGCGGAAATTCTCAACGCCCGGCCCTATGCCTTCCTCGACGACGCACCGCTGGAGGAGCGCCGCACCCAGGCGGTACAGAACCGGCGCTGGTCCGCTCCCGAGTCGAGTGACGACCTCGGCGCATTGGATGCCGAGGCCATAGCGGCGGTGCGCCAGGAGGCCTGGCCCGAGGTGCGCGACGCCGACGAGATGCACGAAGCGCTGCTGAGCCTCGCCGCCATCACCCAGGCCGAGGCGCAGGACAATCCCGGCTGGTCGGACTGGCTGGCGCAGCTGGCCAAGGCTCGACGCGCCACCTGCCTGCACCTGGCGGGCATGCCGGCACTGTGGCTGGCGGCCGAGCGCCTCGGCCAGTGGCAGGCGCTGCATGCCGATGCCCTATTCAAGCCGGCCATCCAGGCCCCAGCCGGCTTCGACGAAGCCTGGACGGCGGAGGCGGCCCTGGTCGAACTGGTCCGCGCCCGCCTCGGCGGCTTCGGCCCCCTGCCCTTGCCACGGATCGCCGCCGATCTGCAGCAGGAAGAACCCGCGATCAACCTCGCCCTGCTGGCCCTGGAGCGCGAAGGCTATGTGCTGCGCGGGCGTTTCTCCCCAGGTGGCCGGGAGGAGGAATGGTGCGAACGCCACCTGCTGGCGCGCATCCACCGCTATACGGTGGGACGTCTGCGGCGCGAGATCGAGCCGGTGGAGCGTGCCGACTTTATGCGTTTTCTGTTCGACTGGCAGCGCGTGGCAGCGGCCAGCCGGGTGCGCGGTGCCGAAGCCCTGGCCGGGGTGCTCGGCCAGCTGGAGGGTTTCCAGGCGGCGGCCGGTGCCTGGGAAAGCGAGATCCTGCCGAGCCGGGTGGCCGACTACGGGATCAACTGGCTGGACGACCTGTGCCGCTCCGGGTACCTGCTCTGGTGCCGCCTGGCCGGGCGTAGCCGCAGCGCCGGCGGCCCATTGCGCAGCACGCCGATCGTCCTGCTGCCGCGCAAACACCTGGGCCTGTGGCGCGCCTGCCTGCCGGACAGCCCAGCCGCCGAGCCTTCGCCGCGCGCCGAGCGCCTGCGCCAGGTGCTGGCCAGCCAGGGCGCGCTGTTCTTCGACGAACTGCAGGACGAGGCGCACCTGCTGCGCAGCGAGCTGGAGGATGCCCTCGGCGAGCTGGTCAGCCTCGGCCTGGCCCATGCCGACAGCTTCGCCGGCCTGCGCTCGCTGCTGCTGCCGGCGGCCAAGCGCAGCCAGCAGCAACGCCGCGCCCACCGCGCCCTGGCCAATATGCAAGACGCCGGCCGCTGGGCCCTGCTGCGCGGCGGCAAGCAGGCGAGCGACGGCAGACAGGCGAGCGAGGCCCTGGAACATGTGGCGCGCAGCCTGCTGCGCCGCTATGGGGTGGTCTGCTGGCAACTGCTGGCGCGCGAGGCCGACTGGCTACCGTCCTGGCGCGAACTGCTGCGGGTCTATCATCGCCTCGAGGCGCGCGGCGAGATCCGCGGCGGGCGCTTTATCGCCGGCATCTCTGGTGAACAGTTCGCCCTGCCGGAGGCGGTCGGCCTGCTGCGCGAGGTGCGCAAGCGCCCGGGCGATGACAGCCTGGTCGGCCTCTCGGCCTGCGATCCGCTGAACCTGCTGGGCACCCTGCTGCCCGGCAACAAGGTACCGGCGCTGGCCGGCAACCGCCTGCTGTACCGCGACGGTGTGCCGGTGGCGAGCCTGGTCGCGGGCAAGATCCAGCTGCTGCAACCGGCCGATACCTTCACCGCCGGGCAGTGGCAGGCCGCCCTGATCCGCCAGCCCGGCACACCGCTGCCCCTGGGCCACGGCCCGCACCGCGTCGGCTCGCAGCCATGACCGGGTGCGCCTGGCCCTGGAGAAACCCGCTTGCTCGCTGCACCTCGTGGCGATCCGGTTTTTACATGCGGTGAAAACAGTCGCGGTCTATAGGCGCTTGCCGTTTTGCATGGGTCCGGTCTGGATTGCTGCAATAGTGGACGCTCGAAGAAGTCATGCACGACGAAGTTCTCACCTCGTTCGATCATCCGCCTGTCGTACCATCGCCAGATCGACAGAACGGAGGCTGATATGGGCAATGCCGTAGACAAGCGCGTCGTGGTCGTTGGCGCAGGCATAGTGGGCGCGTCCCTGGCGTATCACCTGGCCAGCAAAGGCGCGAATGTCACCGTGGTCGAGGCGCAAGACATAGCGTCCGGAGTGACTGGGCGTTCATTCGCATGGCTCAACGCCTCACACAGTGGGTTCGATCCAATCGCGCAATTGCGCGGTGCCGCCATCCAGGAGTACCGCCGACTCGAAAAGGCGCTGCCTGGCCTGAAGGTACGCTGGACGGGCTCCCTGTCCTACGGCGCGAGCCCAGGTGCAGTGCTGCCAGCCTCAGGCAACCCGCCTTCGGCAACCCGGGTGCCCCGCTCCCGGATTCTCGACCTCGAGCCAAATCTCCGGAATCCCCCTCGGCATGCCTTGTACAAAGCCGAAGAAGGCGCGCTGGATGCGGTGGAAGCAACCCATGCATTGCTCGCAGGTGCCCAGGCTCATGGGGCGAAGGTGCTCACACAGACGCGGGTTCTCGGCTTTACCACCCGGCACGCAAAGGTGACGGGAGTCGAAACCGCAACGGGCATCATCGATGCTGACATTGTCGTCCTGGCAGCCGGGACAGGCATCACTCAGCTGACAGAGCGGCTAAAAGCGCCCCTTCCGATAGAGGCCTCTCCTGCAATCTTCATCCGCTACGCAGCGCAACCCAACCTCGTGCACGGCATCATCTCCAGCCCTGAAATGGAAGTGAGGCAAGGCACGGACGGGACGTTGCTAGCGGCGGAAGATTATCTGGACGACGCCGAGCAAAACCAGCCAGTCGCGATAGCGCTACGAACCGCCGGGGCCATCCAGAACGAACTCTACGGGGTTATGTCCATTGACCCGGAACTGGCTTGTGTCGGACTCAGGCCCATGCCCATCGATGGCATCCCGATCATCGGCTATCTACCCAATATCGGCGGCCTGTACGTTTGCGCGATGCATCCTGGAGTCACCCTGGCGGCGGTAGTGGGCCGTCTTGCCAGCGAGGAGATAATCGACGACAAGGCAGCTTCGGCCCTGGCCCCATGCCGTCCCGGGCGTTTCTTCCAAACCTAGGGGATGCCTAGGCTGGCCCCGCCTCGCCCGCGCTCAGAAAGGCGACCAGATCGGCGGCGAAGTGGGACAGGGACTCGCGTTTGCGCACGCAGACTTTCAGGTCGCGCCGCGCCCAGGGTTCTTCGAGTTCGACCACGGCCAGCGGGGCCTGTGCGGCACCTGTCGATACCGCGCTAAGGGGCACCATGCCCAAGCCGACGCCGGCGCTGACCATTCTGCACACGGCCTCGAAGCTGCGCACCTGGATGCGCACTTCGAGATGCCGGCCCAGCGCCGCCGCGGTGTTCATCGTGAAGGTGTGGATGGCCGATCCCGCATGCAGCATCACGAAGGGGTAATCGAGCACCTCGGCAAAGCGCGTGCTGGCTTGCTGCGCCAGCGGATGGTCGGCAGGGGCGATCAGCACCAGGCGGTCGGTGCGGTAGGGAATGAGTTCGACTTCGGCACCTTCGACCAGATCCGCCACCACGCCGACATCGACCTCGCCGCGGGCCACGGCCATCACCACTTCGGGGCTGGTGTGCTCCTCCAGGCTGATGGTGACTTGCGGATGGCGCTGCAAAAAAGTCGCGAGGCTGTCCGGCAGAAAGGTATGGGTGGCATGGGTGTTGGCCCACAGGCTGACATGCCCGCGCACGCCTTTGGCGTAGGGCGTGAGGTCGGCGTGCATCTGTTCGAGCTGGGCGAACACCTGGCGCGCGTGGCGCAGCAGAGCCTCGCCGGCGCGGGTCAGGCTGACGCCGCGCGGCTCGCGCAGCAACAGCGCGGTGCCGATCGACTCTTCCAGCGAGCGCATGCGATGGCTGGCCGAAGACGGGGCCAAATGCACGCGCTCGGCACCACGGGTCAGGTTCTTCGCCTCGGCAATCGCGACGAAGAGGCGCAGGTCGGTCAGGTCGTAGCTCATAGGGTTGGTTAAATCCGAACGCAAGGTTGCGAAAACGCCAATTCTATAGGGGTTATACACCCGCCATCATTCGGTTCAAGACAACTCTTGGGATTGATCCGCTATGCCGTGGAAAATGTGGTCGGCCGAACGAATGGGCATC
>JBFJZW010000322.1:0-5029 GCA_041621875.1 Pseudomonas sp.
ATCATCCTCGGCGCGGTCGGCGTGCTGCAGTTCGACGTGGTCGCCAGCCGCCTCAAGGAGGAATACAAGGTGGAATGCGCCTACGAGCCGATCACCGTCTGGTCGGCGCGCTGGATCGAGTGCGCCGACAAGAAGAAGCTCGAGGAGTTTTCCAACAAGGCGGTGGAAAACCTCGCCGTCGACGGCGGCGGCCACCTCACCTACCTGGCCCCGACCCGGGTCAACCTGAGCCTGATGGAAGAACGCTGGCCGGACGTGAAGTTCCGGGCGACGCGCGAGCATCACTAAGCCGCGCCCGGCACAGCCTGAGAGGCCCGCACGCGGGCCTCTCAGCAGTTACTGCGCAGCGTCTTCGTCGAGGGTCCAGGCCACCAGCGAGTCGCCCATGCGCGTGCCGAACGAGCCGTGTCCGCCGGCCATCACCACCACATACTGCTTGCCGGTCTTCTCTGACACGTAGCTGATCGGCGTAGCCTGCCCGCCCGCCGGCAGGCGGTCTTTCCACAGCTCCTCGCCGGTGCGCAGGTCGTAGGCCCGCAGGTAGTAATCCAGGGTGCCGCTGAGAAAGCCCAGGCCACCGGCGGTGATCAGCGGCCCACCCAGGGCCGGCACACCGACGCTGAAGGGAATGCCCAGCGGCGCACTGTCGCGGCTGGTGCCGTTCTTGCGCTGCCAGACCTTCTCCATGCTGCGCAGGTCCACGGCGGTCACGTAACCCCAGGGCGGCGACTGGCACGGCAGGCCCAGCGGCGACAGAAAGGGCTCCAGGCTGACCATATAGGGCGCACCCAGGTTGGGTTGCAGGCCCTGTTCGCCACCGCCCATGCGGGCGTCTTCGGGGACATCTTCACGCTTGACCAGGCGCGAGATGAACGCCAGGTAGTTCGGCGCGCCGAACAGTATCTGCCGCACCGGGTCGACCGCCACCGACGGCCAGTTGAACACCCCGACATTGCCCGGATAGATCAGCGAGCCCTGCTCCGACGGTGGGGTGAAATCCCCTTCGTAACGCAGCTGGTGGAACTGGATGCGGCACATCAGTTGGTCGAACGGCGTACCGCCCCACATGTCGCGTTCGCGCAGCGCCTGCTCGGGTGCATAACTGAGCGCCGAGGCCGGCTGGGTCGGCGCGGTGAAATCGCCCGCCACCGTACCCTGGGGTACCGGGTGTTCGCTGACCGGAACTATGGGTTCGCCGGTACGCCGATCAAGCACGTAGAGATCGCCGCGCTTGGTCGGCTGGATGATCGCCGGCAGCGGTCCCTGAGGGCTGTCGATATCGACCAGAGTGGGCTGGGACGGCAGGTCGCGATCCCAGAGGTCGTGGTGCACGGTGCGGAACGCCCAGCGCACCTGGCCGGTGGCCAGATCGAGGGCGACTAAAGCAGCGGTAAAGCGCTCGGCCTCGGGGCTGCGCTGCACGGCCCATTGGTCGGGGGTCTGGTTGCCGGTGGGGATATACACCAGCCCAAGGGTTTCGTCCGCCGTGGCGATGGTCCAGGAATTGGGCGTGCTGCGCACGTAGGTCTCGCCGGCGGGCAGCGGCTCGGTAGCCTCCGGCCGGCCGGGGTCGAAGTTCCACACCAGCGCACCGCTGCGCACGTCGTAGGCGCGGATCACCCCGCCGGGGGAGTCCACCGAGCCATTGTCGGTCACCGAGCCGCCGACGATCACCAGCTTCTCGGTCACCACCGGCGGTGAGGTCGGCAGGTAGACACCCAAGGCGTCATCGCCCAGGCCGACCTTGAGGTCGACCCGGCCGTCATCGCCGAACGCCTCGCAGGGCTGGCCATCGTGCAGGTCGAGGGCGTACAGGGTCGCGTCGTTGGTCGGCAGAAACAGCCGTTGCGTGCAGCGCTCGGCCGGTTGAGCGGGTGCCAGCGGGGGGTGTTGCAGGGCGTCGCCCGGCACGCTGCTCGGCTCGCGCACCTGCGCCGTCATGACCGCTACCGCTGGCTCGGCGTAGGCCGCCGCATCGTGATAGGCCAGGCCGCGGCAGGTCATGTGCTGGTAGTACTCGGCCTCACGGTTGATGGCCGGATCGAAGCGCCAGCGCTCCTCGCCGCTGTCGGCATCCACGGCGATGGCGATGCTGTGCGGGGTGCAGATAAACAGGTTGTCGCCGACCTTCAGCGGCGTGACCTGGTTGGTCAGCTCGCCTGGGTCGCCTTCGCCCGGCAGATCGCCGGTGTGAAATTCCCAGGCCTTTTTCAGCTGGCCGACGTTGTCCGGGCTGATCAGGTCGGCCGTGGCATAGCGGTCACCACGGTCCGAGCCGCCATAGGCGGTCCACTCACTGGCCGAGCGGCCGGCCTGCGCCGCCGGGTTGCCAGCGGCCAGGCGGGCGCTGTCGAAGGTGCCGTCCAGGCGGTGGTAATTCTGGGTCAGCGAATAGCCGGCCATCGCCGCACCGAGCAGCAGACCGAGCCCGAGCAGGCCCGTGGCCCCGTCGCGCCAGTAGGGCAGCGGGCCGATATGCCGGTTGATAAACGGCAGAAACAGCCACAGGCCGAGCAGGCACCAGAGGTCGATGCGCGGAGCCAGTTGCCACCAGTCGAAGCGCACCTCGAACACCGTCCAGGCCAGGCTCGCCAGCAACAGCACGGCGTACAACCAGAGTCCCGCACGCTGACGTCGAAGGATCAGCACGCCCACCAGCAGCAGCCCCGCGCCCGCCAGCAGGTAGTACCAGGAGCCCCCCAGCCACGCCAGGTAGCCCCCGCCCAGGGCCAGCAGCCCCCCCATCAAAACTGCCGCCCAGGCAGTCAGTACCACGCGCACCGGTTGTACCGCGTATCCGTCCGTCATGCTTCACTCCGTGTGTTACCGGCCCGCCGACGACGGACACCTGTTTAATGGATCCGGAGCAGCCGGCAGACTGCTGCCAGAGCACCACGGCTCTAGGACCTATCCCGAACACCAGCGACGCACAGTCTTTGCATAAAGCCATTCAACACGACTCGGCGCGCCCGTTACGGTTCAACCTGAGCCGGATGGAAGAGCGCTGAGCGGCTGTAACATTCCGCGCGACGCGGGCGCATCATTGACCGGTGATTGCCGGTGAAAGCCGCCCCTCAGCCCTAACCGGCCCCACCCTCTCCCTGAAAGGGAGAGGGCGTTGAAGCGGCGATCAACTGAAGATAGCAGCCCTGAAGCGATACGCCCGGCCATATGCCCTCCTGCGGGTAGCTGCCGATCAGCGCCCAGGCCGTACTCGCGAAGCCGTACACCCCCACCTTTTCGTCAAACCAACAGCGGAGGGCCGCTACGCCTTCTCCCCCGCCACCACCAGTTCCACCGCCTCGCCTTTTTTGATCAGCGCATAGACCACCCCGGTCAGCAGGCTGCCGGCGACTATCGCCAGCAGGTAGAGCAGCGCGTGGTTGATCGCGTTGGGGATCAGCAGTACGAACAGGCCACCATGGGGGGCCATCAGTTTGCAGCCGAAGTACATCGACAGTGCGCCGGTCAGGGCACCGCCGGCGATGCTGGCCGGAATCACCCGCAGCGGGTCCTTGGCGGCGAAGGGGATCGCCCCTTCGGAGATAAAGCACAGCCCCAGCACCCCGGCGGCCTTGCCGGCTTCGCGTTCGCTCTGGGCGAACTTGTGGCGGGCGATCAGGGTGGCGATGGCCATGCCGATCGGCGGCACCATGCCGGCGGCCATCACCGCGGCCATGGGCGCGTAGCTCTGCGACGCCAGCAGGCCGACCGAGAAGGCGTAGGCGGCCTTGTTGATCGGCCCGCCGAGGTCGACGCACATCATGCCGCCGAGCAGCAGACCGAGCAGGATCGCGTTGGTGCTGCCCATGCTGTCGAGAAAGTTGGTCAGCCCGGCGAGCATACCCGCCACCGGCTGGCCGACCACGTAGATCATCACCAGGCCGGTGAACAGGCTGGCCAGTAGCGGGATGATCAGGATCGGCTTGAGCGCCTCGACGCTGGCCGGCAACTGCACCCAGCGGGCGATGGCCTTGGCCGCATAACCGGCGAGGAAGCCGGCGATGATGCCGCCGATAAAGCCCGCGCCCAGGCTGCTGGCGAGCAGGCCACCGATCATCCCCGGGGCCAGGCCGGGACGGTCGGCGATGGAGTAGGCGATATAACCGGCCAGCAGCGGCACCATCAGCTTGAACGCGGTCTCGCCGCCGATCTGCATCAGCGCGGCGGCCAGGCTGCCCTCTTCCTCATATGCCTTGATACCGAAAACGAACGACAGGGCGATCAGCAGGCCGCCGGCCACCACCATCGGCAGCATATAGGACACGCCGGTGAGCAGGTGCTTATAGGGCCCGGCCTGGGCCGGCGCGGCGGTCTCGCCCTGGCTACCGCCTGCAAGGGGCTGCGCCTCGGCCAGGGCGCGTTGCAGGGTCTGGGCCGGTTGCTTGAGGGCCACCCCGGTGCCGCAGCGGAAGACTTTCTTGCCGGCGAAGCGGGCGGTTTCCACCTCGATATCGGTGGCCAGCAGCACCACGTCGGCGGCGGCGATGGCGGCCTCATCCAGCACATTGCGCGCGCCCACCGAGCCGCGGGTCTCCACCTGCAGCTCGTAGCCTAGCTGCGCGGCGGCCTGCTGCAGGGCCTCGGCGGCCATAAAGGTGTGGGCCACCCCGGTCGGGCAGGCGGTGATCGCCACCAGCCGTGGCCGTGCGCTGCTGGACTCGCCTGCCGAGTCGGACGCCTGCAGCGGCACGGCATTGGCCGCCGCCGCACGGAGAAAGCCCTCGGGGTCGGCCAGGGCCTCGGCCGGGGTGGATTGCACCAGGCGTTTGCCGACAAAACGCTGCAGGGGCAGCTCGCCGGTCTTGACCACCACCACCAGCTCGGCGGCGGCGATATCGCTATCGCTCAGTGGCGAGCCGATGGCCTTGGGGTCATGCACTTCGACCTGGCTCGACCAGCCCAGGCGCTGGGCCGCGGCTTGCAGCAGGCGCGAACAGAGCACGCTGGTAACCATGCCATTGGGGCAGGCGGTGACGATCAGCAGATTCATGGAGACAACCTCTTTTCTTATTTTTTAGTTCAGGGG
>JBFJZW010000323.1:0-4973 GCA_041621875.1 Pseudomonas sp.
GCCGAAGACGGTGCCGACCGAACCCCGGGCATGCAACGCATCGCCTGATATGCCACCCAACCTCAAGGCCCGGCAGCAGTCGGGCCTTTTGCCGTTTAGCATTCGGTTGCACGTACCCCCCTTCCCCGGCTTGCCCTCCTGCCATTGCGCTAAGCTGCCCTTGTTCAGGATGCGAGGTCAGCCGCCATGCCCCAGCCCAGCCTTCAGCCCGCAGTCGATGACATAGCCGACCGCCAGGCCGAACTCGCCGCCATCATCCGCCGCTTCACCCCGGACCTCGGCGTGCAACCCACCGCCATCGGCCCGCTGCATTTCATCCGCAGCGACGCCCCGAGCGATACTCTGCATATGGTGCACAAGCCGGCCCTATGCGTGCTGGCCCAGGGCCGCAAGGAGGTGCGCCTGCATGGCGAGAGCTACTTCTACGACCCGCTCAACTACCTGGTGGTCTCGGTCACCCTGCCGCTCGCCGGCCAAGTGGTCGAAGCTTCACCGGAACAGCCCTACCTATGCGCGCGAATCGACATCGACCCGGCCCAGATCACCCAATTGATCGCCGACAGCAGCCCCATCGGCGTGCCCGCACCGCCTCCGGGGCGCGGCCTGTTCCTCGACCGGGTCGATAACTCGCTGCTCGATGCCCTGCTGCGCCTGGTGCGACTGCTGGACACCCCGCAGGACATTCCCATGCTGGCGCCGATGGCGCTGCGCGAGATCTTCTATCGCCTGCTGCGCGGGCTGCAGGGCCAGCGCCTGTACGAGCTCGCCGTGGTCGACAGCCAGGCGCACCGAGTGACCCGGGCCATCGAGTGGATCAACCAACACTACATCGAGCCGCTGCGCATCGAGGAACTGGCGCAGCGGGTCAACCTTGGCGTCTCGACCCTGCACCACCGCTTCAAGTCAATCACCGCCATGAGCCCACTGCAGTACCAGAAGCAGTTGCGCCTGCAGGAAGCCCGGCGCCTGCTGCTGGCGGAGAGCCTGGAAGTGTCGGCCGCGGCCTTCCGGGTCGGCTACGAAAGCCCGTCGCAGTTCAGCCGCGAGTACAGCCGCCTGTTCGGCGCCTCGCCGTTGAAGGATCTGGCCAAGCTGCGCAGCCTGGCCTGACAGCCCCACCCGCAAAAACACTCAGGCCGCCCGAATAGGGCGGCCTGGGTGTTTCCCTGGATAGGGTCAGCGCAGCGGCCGGTCCTTCATCTCCGGCATACGGATATAGACGACCAGGCTGACCAGGCTCACCGCCATCAGGTAGATCCAGAACAGCTGGCCGTACCCCCCGCCCGACATGGCGGTCATGATGTAGGGCGAGGTGCCGCCGAACAGGGTCACAGACAGCGCGTATGGCAGGGCGATACCGGTCACCCGCACCTCGGCCGGGAACTGCTCGGCCATGGTCACTGCCGAGGCCGCTCCAAAACCGGTGAGAATGATCATGGACACGGTCTGCAACAGCGCCACCTCGATCAGGCCGATGCCCTCGTGGAGCAGGGCAAAGCTCGGCCAGGCCCAGAGCGCCGCGCAGGCGGCGAAGGCGATCAACACTGGGCGGCGGCCGATGCGGTCAGCCAGCATCCCGGCGAGGGGCATCAGCAGCAGCGAGACGCTGACGGCAATGGCCCCGGCCAGCAAGGTTTCCCGAATCGACATTCCGGTGACCAGATGCACCTGCGACGGATAGCTCACCATCCACACGTAATTGAGCAAGTTGCCGGCCATCGCCACGCCGATGACGCGCAGCACGTCCTTACGGTGCTTGGTGAAGATCTCGTGGATCGGGCGCTTTTCCACTGCCTTCTTGGCCACGCGCGACTTGAACACCTCGGTCTCGCGCACCGACAGGCGAATCCACAGGGTCAACACGCCCATCAGTGCGGCGATGATGAAGGCCACCCGCCAGCCCCAGTCCTCCAGCGCGGTATCGCTGCCGACCGAGGCCAACACAAAGCCGAGCAGGAAGGACACCAGGGTGCCGGCGTTGATAGCGAACCACTGCCAGGAACCCGCGAAGGCGCGGCGATTGGACGGCGCCGATTCGATCAGGAAGGCCGATGCCGAACCGAACTCGCCGCCGGCGGAGAAGCCCTGGGTCAGTCGCGCCAGCACCAAGATGATCGGCGCGGCGATGCCGATGCTCTCGTAGTTGGGGCAGATGCCGATCACCAACGAGGCCAGTGACATCAGCAGGATCGACAGGGTCAGCCCCTTCTTGCGGCCGTAGCGGTCGGCGAACACACCGAGCACCGCGCCACCGATCGGGCGCATGAGAAAACCCACCGCGAACACCGCGAGCACTGACAGCAACGCGGTCAGGCTGTTGCCCGCGGGGAAAAACTGCTTGGCCAGGATCGAGGAGAAAGTCGCGTAGATCACCCAGTCGGTGTACTCGACTATGGTGCCCAGCGTTGCGGCGACGATGGCCTTCTTCTCCGTCCTGTTCAACTTGCGGCCCTGGGCCTCCAGGCCAACAGGCGCACTGGATTCAGGCATGAGATCGTATACCGCACTATTGTCATTGTTCATGGCATTGCTCCCGTGAGCACATGTTCTTGTTGTCGTTGACGGGAACGATGGCACCAGAGCCCATACCGGTGAAGCGAGTTTTGCGCCCCTCTCGATTGACCATAAATCAACTCAACGCCCCCATGGCGCCGGTATGGCGGCTACCCGCGACAGGGAATGTACTGCTGCTGAGAGTGACATTTTCTCAATCGACGGCAGACGAAATCTCCCTTGAAGCCGCCTGCTCCAGGGCTGAATCTGCTGTCAATTACCCCAGCTGCGAGCAGCAAGAGGCACACCGCCAAAGGGCCTGGCACATGAACCGAGGAGACTCGAAGATGTTGAAAGTGGACAGTTACATTGGCGGTCGCTCAGTACCGCCTGGCAGCGGGCAGTATGTCGACAAACTCGACCCGCGCACGGGCGAGAAGATGGCCGCGGTGGCCAACAGCACCCCGCAGGACGTGGAGTTCGCCATCGACAACGCCAACCAGGCACTGCCCGCCTGGCGCGACATGCGGCCCTCCGAGCGCGGGCGGTTGCTCATCGAGCTGGCACGCATCGTGCGCCGTAGCGAGGATCGCCTGGGCAGCCTGGAAAGCGCGGAGACCGGCAAGCCCGGCCGTGAGATGGCCGCCCTGATGGACCTGACCGCGCAGTACTTCGAGTTCTACGCCGGCCTGGTCAACGTGATGGACGGCGAAGTCATCAACCAGGGGCCCGACTACCACGTCTACACCCGCCGCGATCCGTTCGGCGTGATTGGCGCCATCCTGCCCTGGAACGCCCCGTTGCATCAGGCTGCACGGGCCATCGCCCCGGCCCTGGCGACCGGCAACACGGTGGTGGCCAAGCCCTCCGAGCACACCTCCGCCTCGCTGGTGGCCCTGGCGCGCATCGCAGTGGAAGAAGCCGGCCTGCCTGCCGGCGTGTTCAACGTGGTGGTCGGCAAGGGCAGCGTCATCGGCCCGGTCATGGCGCGCCACCCGCTGATGCGCAAGATCTCCTTCACCGGCGGCCTCACCGCCGGCCAGGAGCTGGGGCGCATCGCCGCCGAGCGCATCCTGCCGCTGACCCTGGAGCTGGGCGGCAAGTCCGCCAACATCGTGTTCGACGACGCCGACCTGGACGCCGCGGCCAAGGGCGCCACCCGCGCCTTTACCTGGAACAGCGGGCAATGGTGCGCCGCCGGCACCCGCCTGCTGGTGCAGGAGAACATCCACGAGCGCTTCGTCGAGAAGCTGATCGCCGAAGTCGCGGCGCTGTGCATCGGCCCCCAGTTCGACGCCAGTTCCGGCCCCATCACCACCCGCGCCCAGTTCGAGAAGATCCAGAGCTACTTCGAGATCGCCGAGTGCGAAGGCCTGAAGCCGGCCATCGGCGGCAAGGTGGCCAGCGGCGAGCAGCTCGGCGGCGGCTGGTACATCGAGCCCACGGTGTACACCGGGGTGAGCAACGACATGACCCTGGCCAGGGAGGAGATCTTCGGTCCCATCGTCTGCGTCATCCCGTTCAAGGACGAAGCCGACGCCCTGCGTATCGCCAACGACAGCGAGTTCGGCCTGGGCGCCGGCATCTGGAGCCGCGACATCGGTCGCGTGCACCGCGTCGCGGCGGCTCTGGATGCCGGGCGCATCGTGGTCAACGAGTACAGCGGCGGCTTCGTCCAGACCCCTTGCGGCGGCTTCAAGCAGAGCGGCTACGGCCGCGAGCAGGGCATCGACGCCCTCGCCCACTACACTCAGCTCAAGTCGGTGATCATCCGCCTCTGAGCCGTGTCTGCCGACGTAGCGGTGTCACACAAGCCGCTGCGTCGGGTCATCGCCATCCCCCAGCGGCCAGCCAAGCCACCGGATGCGTCTGGATGTTTCTGCCCTCCATACCACTGCGCCGACCTGCTGCGGTTGCAAGCCGAAGACCGAGCCAGCCTAGTCCGAGAGTGCCCGGTATCCTCCCCGTCCCGCTCCGTTCCGTGGCAGCGCGCCGTAGCCTTCTGCAATCCGCGAGCCTGTGCGGCGCCTTACTCGCACTAGCCATTCGATTGAGTTTTTATCAAGCCTAGCTAAGATTGTACTAGGTGCGCCCCTCTCCCACTCCAAGAAGATCCCATTGATGGACCGACTGCCGCCGCTCAACGCCGTACGGGCTTTCGAAGCCGTCGCTCGTCATCTGAGCATCACCGTTGCCGCTGATGAACTGAATGTCACGCCAGGTGCCGTGTCGCGGCAGATCCGCAGCCTGGAAGAGTTCATGGAGCAGCCGCTGTTCATCCGCGGCCACCGGCAGATCACCCTCACCCCGGCCGGCAAGCAGTACTTCAATGCCGTGGCCCGGATCATCGAGGAGCTGCGCAGCGCCACGCGCAAGCTGAAACGGCCGACGAAGCGTCGGCAAATCAAGGTACGCGCCTACACCACCTTCGCCATGCAGTGGCTGATCCCGCGTCTGGCCAGCTTCCAGCAAGAGAACCC
>JBFJZW010000324.1:0-4967 GCA_041621875.1 Pseudomonas sp.
CGCTTTTCGCAGAAGGCATACTCATGCTCGGTGGTTTCCTGCATGCGCGCCCGGGTCTGCACGTAGGTGCCGTAGTAGTACTGGCGCGGATCGCTGACCGCATACCAGTCGCGCATCACCAGACAGGTGCGGGTGACATCGTTGAGCTGCTTGTCCGGCTGCCACTGCGGGCGATAATGGAAGTTGATTGTGGCCGCGACGTCGTAGCTGGCCTCCTGATAACGACTGGCCGGTTTGTCGCCGAAACGTCTGCGGATATGGCTGAAGGTCTGGCGGATCGGCGCCACCGTGTTCGTCTTGATTTCTATGCTCATCTCGACCGTACCTGTTGTTGTTGTGTGTGGCTGCCGTGGGCAACCCCTTAGTCGTGTTTACCCGGCATGCGGCTGCCGGCTTCACCGAAGCGCCACTTGACCATGTCGTCGTCGACTGCCTGGGCCATCGCCTGATCCATCACCACCACGCGGTTGTGCTGGCAGAACTGGGTGAACGCGGCTTGCGGCAGCACCAGCTCGACGAACAGGTCCGGGTAGCCGATGGCGAAATCGAACTCGACGAAGCGGGCACCTGGCTCGCTGCGTACCCGGATGTAACGCGGCAGCTCTTCAAAACGGGGTTCAAGCGTGTTCATGTTCGGGCCAACTCCCTTGGTGGCGGCTGACAGGCCTAACGCAACGGTTGTGCCAATGCCCGAATAAAACTTGTAAACTATTGATTTATAAATATTTATATAAATTCAAAGACGGCAAAAGGCGCCGCGCAGGGCGCACGGCGACCAAGCTGATACGGGCTTTTTTAATGATTTGATCAAATGCCGCAGGCCGGCTTGAGCAAATGCTCAGCCACCTGCAAGAGCCTCTGCGGAGGCGGGACTGGCGGCGCCAATTTCATCAAATGGTTGACTTCCGCCCGCGCATGGATCTGGATATGGTGAGTGCCGAGTTGAGTTGCGCGGCATTGTCCCAGCGCTCGACCGCCAACCACCCAAGCCCGTGAACGGACGTAAAATGCAGGGATATGCAGGCAACTAGCGGGTAACTTCAACCATCGTCAGGAGCTGATGGAAACCGGCCTGAGGTGGTTCCCCCTTACAAGAACAACCAGGGGCCCTATTGCATGGCAATCAGGTACAAGCCACAACTGCAACACTCGGACTTTCAGGACCTGAGCAAGCAGATTCGATTTCAAAGCATGGAAGGCAAGATCTGGCTCGGCGAGCAGCGCATGTTGCTGCTGCAAGTCTCGGCCATGGCCGGTTTTCGCCGCGAGCTGGTGAGCATCCTCGGCATCGAGCGGGCCAAGGGTTTCTTCCTGCGCCTGGGTTACCAGTCTGGCCTGCGCGATGCCGAGCTGGCGCGCAAGCTGCGACCGCATTGCAGCGAGCTGGATATCTTCCTCGCTGGCCCGCAGTTGCATTCACTCAAGGGCATGGTCAAGGCAGTCCCCACCGAGGTGGATGTCGATATCGAGGCCGGACGCTTCCACGTCGAGGTGGAGTGGGTCGACTCCTTCGAGGTGGAAATCTGCCAGAACGAACTGGGGACTATGGACGGTCCGGTGTGCTGGACCCTGCTCGGCTATGCCTGCAGCTACTCGTCCTCGTTCATGGGGCGCGAGGTAATCTTCAAGGAGATCACCTGCCGTGGTTGTGGACACGACAAATGCCGGATCGTCGGCAAGCTGGCCGAAGACTGGGACGACGCCGAGGCGTTCAAGGAGTATTTCAAGAGCGACCCGATCATCGAGGAACTGTACGAGCTGCAGTCGCAACTGGCCTCGCTGCGAACCAGCCTGCAGCGCCAGGAAGGCCAGTACTACGGCATCGGCCAGTCCCTGGCCTACACCAAGGTCTGCCAGATGATCGACAAGGCCGCCCAAGGCAAGGTCTCGGTGCTGTTACTCGGCGAAAGCGGCGTGGGCAAGGAGGTGATCGCGCGCAGCGTGCACCTGCGCAGCGCCCGCGCCGAACAGCCGTTCGTCGCGGTCAACTGCGCCGCCATCCCACCGGATCTGATCGAGGCCGAGCTGTTCGGCGTGGAAAAAGGCGCCTTCACTGGCGCGCTGCAGTCGCGCATGGGTCGGTTCGAGCGGGCCAACCAGGGCACCATCTTCCTCGACGAAGTGATCGAACTGAGCCCGCGCGCTCAGGCCACCCTGCTACGGGTATTGCAGGAAAGCGAGCTGGAGCGGGTCGGCGACAACCGCACGCGCAAGGTCGACGTGCGGGTGATCGCCGCCACCAACGAAAGCCTCAGCGAGGCGGTCAAGACTGGCAAGTTCCGCGCCGACCTGTTCTACCGGCTCAACGTGTTCCCGGTGAGCATCCCGCCCCTGCGCGAACGCCTGGAGGATATCCCGCTGCTGGTGGAGCATTTCCTCAAGCGCTTCCACAGCGAGTACAACAAGAAGACCCTGGGCCTTTCCGACTTGGCCATGGAGGCCTGCATGCGCTACCCCTGGCCGGGCAACATCCGCGAACTGGAGAACGTCATCGAGCGCGGCATCATCCTCACCGAAAGCAACGAGAGCATCAGCCTCGAGGCGCTGTTCCCGCAGTTGCAGCTGGAAGAGCTGCTGGAGAGCCGGCTGTCCAGCGAAGGCACCCTGCTGCAACCGGCCGCCGAGCAGAACTGGATCGAGCAGATCCTGGGCACGGGCTTGAGCCTGGACGCCATCGAGGAACAGTTGATGCGCGAAGCCATGCAGCGCGCAGGCAACAACGTCTCCGGCGCCGCCCGCCTCCTCGGCCTGACCCGCCCGGCCCTGGCCTACCGGCTGAAGAAGATCGGCATCGAGGCCTGACAGAGCCGCTGCAACTGCGGACTGGCCCGCACCAGCAGCCTGGGCAGCAGGCGCCAGACCAGGCCTAGCACCGCCAGGGGACGAGCCAGCAGACCGCGTACTTGGTCGCTACGCGGGCAGCCATAGCGACACCAGGTGCAGAAGTGCTCGCAGTTGTTGGTCAGCAGCCGATAGCGACTCTCGCCAAGCCGCGAGCGGGCCCTGACCACCACCTGCCCGGCCGCGAAGCCGGGCAGGGGACGGTACTCGATCCACACCAACCGGCTCGCCGCGAACCGCTCGAGCGACACCTCTTCCACTGGCCCGGCCTGCAGCGATTCGCACAACCCGGCGTAGTGCACCACTCGCCCGTTGCCGACATAGATGCCGTGATGGCTATAGCCATGGCGCGGCGTGACCAGGTGTGCGCCCAGTGGCGGCTCGACGTTCGCATCGATATCCCAGAGCACCTGGCGTGTCCCGCGCGTTGCGCTTGCCTGGAAAAACGGGTGGGTAGTGTTCATGGCCGGCTCCAACCTGCGAAGCCCTTGGCTGACCAAGGGCTTCAGCTGCGTTGCCAGGTTCGATGCATCAACCGCGCCAGCAGCGGCATATCACCGGGCTAGGTGGGTTACCAGCGAGACAGCATGCCCAATGCCGAGGCGCCACCGCGGAAATGCTCAAGAAACGCCCATCGAGGGGGCATCCTCCGGCTCGACCAATGGCAGACCGGCGGGCCTCTCGAGGCTGTTTTACCAAATGAATAAAGCCCCGGGCGATTTGATTATTTGCTCAAAGGCAAGGCGTCCCGCAGCACTGCAATTCCTCGCTCAAAAATCCTCACAGAACATGAAATCCTATATTTTTCAGTAACTTGAAAATCAACAAAGGAGACTGGCACAGGCGTTGCTCTAGGGTCACCAACCGCT
Source organism: Pseudomonas sp. (assembly GCA_041621875.1). Classification (GTDB taxonomy): domain Bacteria; phylum Pseudomonadota; class Gammaproteobacteria; order Pseudomonadales; family Pseudomonadaceae; genus Aquipseudomonas. The sequence continues at coordinate 3,711 of JBFJZW010000324.1, forward strand.
GCAAGACAACAACAATCCAAGTGGTGATCCGTAATGAGCTTCACTCCCAAGCCGTGTAACGGCCTGCCCTACGCTATTGACACCCCGCGTCTGGTGCGCGCCACCCTCGCCCTGATGCTGCTGCCCGCTCTGCTGGCCGGCTGCGAGGCCGAACTGAACCTGGCGGCGGTCGGCGAGGCAACCAGTCACGCCAGCCTGCGAACCGACCATTACCAGGCACTGGCCAGCACACCGGCAGTCAGCGTGCTGGTCGGCAACGACGGCGCGGTCCTGCTCAGCCAGGATCAGGGCCTGACCTGGCAGCGCCAGCAACTGCCGGGACAACCCGGCCTGATCGATGTGGATGCCTGTCCGGACGGCAGTTTCATCGCCCTCGGTTTCGACAACCAGCTGTGGCACAGCGCCGATCAGGGACTGAACTGGAGTGCCCATGAGCTGCCGACCCAGGAGCAGATGCTCACCGCGACCTGCGCGCCCAACGGCGCCTGGTGGGCGGCAGGCGGTTTCACCACCCTGCTCGCTAGCCGGGACCAGGGTGCCAACTGGGAGGAAACCAGCCTGGACGAAGACGCCATGCTCACCACCCTGCAGTTTCTCGACACACAGCAGGCGGTGGTCACCGGCGAGTTCGGCCTGGTCTTCAGCAGCACCGATGGCGGCCACAGCTGGCAGGCCAGCGGCCGTTTACCGGAGGAGTTCTACCCGCACGCCAGTCGCTTCGTCAGCCTGAATGAAGGCTGGGTCGGCGGCCTCAATGGCTTCATCTACCACACCCTCGACGGCGGCCAGAGCTGGCAACGCCAGGCCACCCCGTCCGCCGCCCCGATCTTCAACTTCAGCGCCAATCGCGACGGCCTGTTCGCCATCGGCGACCACAGTAGCGTGCTGCGTCTGAGCGGCGAGCGCTGGCAGGCAGTGCCCACGCCGAATGCGCCGACCTACCTGCGTGCCGTCAGCAGCGGCGACGACCATCGCCTGACCGTGGCCGGTGGCCGCGGCCTGCTGCTCAACCTCGATACCCGCCCGGCCCTGGCCGCCAAGGCTCAGTGAGGCTATGACCATGTCCATGCACCGCTTCACCCACTTCTTCTACCTGGCCAAACTCTGGCTGTTCCATAACCCGCGCCGGGTGCTGGCGCTGATCGGCGCGCTGACCCTGTTCTTCGCCCTGCAGATCCCGGCGCTCAAGGTCTATACCGACTTCGCCGACCTGCTGCCGCAGCAGCACCCCTATATCCAGCTGCACAACAGCATCAA
>JBFJZW010000325.1:0-4921 GCA_041621875.1 Pseudomonas sp.
CCCCCCCCCCCTCCGGCGGGTAGAAGAAGGCTATGCCCCAGTTACCTGTTGCATGCGGCAATTCCTTGTAGGAGCGGCCCATGGCCGCGAAAGTGGCTGGCCGCACGCGGATCGCGGGCATGGCCCGCTCCTACAGATGGCGCGACTCGTTCCCCTCACCCTCATAAAGGGCGATTGGGGCAAGAGGGGAATCTGGGCAGCTGAACAGCTGCGCAACACATATTTGCTACATAGCCTAAAAGAACGGGTTTACAGGTTGACCGAGCCGATAAACTGACGCAGCTCTGCCGTCTGCGGTTCGGCGAACAGCGCCTTCGGCGCGCCGACCTCGTGCACCTTGCCCTGGTGCATAAACACCAGCTTGTCGCCGACCTCGCGGGCGAAGCGCATCTCGTGGGTGACCATGATCAGGGTCATGCCCTCGCTGGCCAGCTGCTTGACCACCGCCAGCACCTCGTTGACCAGTTCCGGGTCGAGCGCCGAGGTGATCTCGTCGCACAGCAGCACCCGGGGCGACATGGCCAGGGCGCGGGCGATCGCCACGCGCTGCTGCTGACCGCCGGACAGGCGCTCAGGATAGGCGTCGAACTTCTCGCCCAGGCCGACCCGTTCGAGCATCTGCTGCGCCAGTTGCGCGGCCTCGTCGCGCGCCAGCTTCTTTACCACCTGGGGTGCCAGCATGATGTTCTCGCCGACACTGAGGTGGGGGAACAGGTTGAACTGCTGGAACACCATGCCGACCTTCTGCCGCAGGCTGCGCAGGTCGGCGCGGGCGGCGTCGATATAGTCGCCGTCGACCTCGATGACGCCGTCGTTGATCGACTCCAGGCCGTTGAGGGTGCGCAGCAAGGTGCTCTTGCCCGAGCCGCTGCGGCCGATGATGGCGACCACTTCGCCTTCCTCGACTGTCAGATCGATGCCCTTGAGCACGTGATTGTCGCCGTAGTACTTGTGCAGGGCGGTGACGTTAAGCAGTGACATTCAGCCTCCTTTCCAGGCGGTATGCGGCAAGCGACAGGGGGTAGCAGAGCAGGAAGTAACCGAGCGCCACCAGGCCGTAGACCATGAAGGGCTCGAAGGTGGCGTTGGCCAGCATGCCGCCGGTCTTGGTCAGCTCGGTGAAGCCGATGATCGAGGTCACCGCGGTGCCTTTTACCACCTGCACCGAGAAGCCCACGGTGGGCGCGATGGCGATGCGCAGTGCCTGCGGTAGGACCACGTGGCGCAGCACTTCGAGACGGCTCATGGCCAGGCTTTCGGCCGCTTCCCACTGGCCGCGGCCGATCGACTCGACGCAGCCGCGCCAGATTTCGGCGAGAAAGGCGCTGGTGAACAGGGTCAGGGCGCAGGCGGCGGCCAGCCAGGGCGACACATCGACGCCGAGCAGGGCGATGCCGAAGAACACCATAAACAGCTGCATCAACAGCGGCGTGCCCTGGAACAGCTCGATATAGCCGCGCGCCAGCATCCGTAGGGGTTGCAGCGGTGAAATCCGCGCCAGCAGAAGCAGCAGGCCGGCCACGCCGCCGCAGGCGAAGGCCACCAGCGACAGCAGCAGGGTCCACTGCAGGCCGACCAGCAGGTTGCGCAGAATGTCCCAGAAGGTGAAGTCCATCAGCGGCCTCCGACGACGAAGCGGCGGCCGACCCAGGCCAGCAGCTGGCGGATCAGGATCGCCATGGCCAGGTACAGCAGGGTGGTCACCAGGTAGGTTTCAAAGGCGCGGAAGTTGCGCGACTGGATAAAGTTGGCGGCAAACGACAGCTCCTCGGTGGAGATCTGCGAGCACACCGCCGAGCCGAGCATGACGATGATGATCTGGCTCGACAGCGCCGGCCAGACCTTGGCCAGGGCCGGGCGCAGGACCACGTAACGGAAGCTCTCGAAGCGGTTCATGGCCAGGGCTGCGGCCGCTTCCAGTTGGCCGCCGGGGATGGCCTGGATGCCGGCGCGGATGATCTCGGTGGAGTAGGCCCCCAGGTTGATCACCATCGCCAGCACCGCCGCCTCCCACTCGCTCATCCGTACGCCCAGGGCCGGCAGGCCGAAGAAGATAAAGAACAGCTGAACGATAAAGGGCGTGTTGCGGATCAGTTCGACATACAGGCCGAACAGCTGGTTGAAGGGTTTGATCCGCCAGGCGCGCAGCACCGCACCGATGATGCCCAGGCCGACCCCGAGCAGGGTGCCGGCGGCGGTCAGGCTCAGGGTGAAGAATGCGCCTTGCAGCAGCAGGTCGGCGTTGGCCAACACCGGAAGAAAATCGAACTGGTACGCCATCGCGCGCCTCCTGTCTCTGTGCCCTTACAGGCCGGCCGGCAGCGGCTGCTTCAGCCACTTCTGGCTGATTGCATTGAGGCTGCCGTCGGCCTTGGCACCGGCGATGATCGCGTTGACCCTGGCCAGCAGCGCCGCCTCGTTCTTGTTCAGGCCGATATAGGCAGGCGAGTCCTTGAGGTTGAGCTTCATCAAGGGCACGCGCTGGGGATTGCGCTCGGCGATGGTCGACATCACCAGGTTGCCGCTGGCGATCAGGTCGACCTGGCCGGAGAGGTAGGCGGCGATGGTCGAGTTGTTGTCCTCGAAGCGCTTGAGGGTCGCGCCCTTGGGTGCCACCTTGCTCAGCTCGATATCCTCCACCGCGCCGCGGGTGACGCTGATGGTCTTGCCGGCCAGGTCGTCGAGGCTGCTCACGGCCGCGTCTGCCGGGCCGAATACGCCGAGGTAGAAGGGCGCGTAGGCGCTGGAGAAGTCGATCACGGCTTCGCGCTCGGGGTTCTTGCCCAGGCTGGAGATCACCAGGTCGACCTTGCCGGTGGTGAGAAAGGGGATGCGGTTGCTGCTGTTGACCGGGGTCAGCTCGAGCTTCACCGCCATCTGGTCGGCCAGTAGCTGCGCGGTGTCGATGTCCAGGCCGCGCGGCTGCAGGTCCGGGCCGACCGAGCCAAAGGGCGGGAAGTCCTGGGGGACGGCGACTTTCAGCACGCCGCGCTCGGCGATGTCGCTGAGGCTGTCGGCGAAGGCGCTGGGCAGGCTCAGGGCCAGGCCGGCGACGAGCAGGTTGAGTAGGTGGCGCTGAATCTTGTGCATGGCATGCTCCCGATGGACGAGTGAAATTCGATTGATTTCGCTGTCTAGCTGATTGCATCGCTCATGCCAATTTCATTGGATTCATGCACTTAGCTTTATTGCTTTTGTAAAACAAGGTCTTACTGGTATGAACAGTTATAAAGCTGACTGGTCAGTCAACCAGTGTGCTGCGCCATTTGGGTGCGGGGCCGCGAGCCGGGCTTCAAAACGGCGCAGCGCTTGCCTGGCGGCCGCTCTGACCGTACAAAGAGCACCTTTACTGGACCGACCGGCCTGAACAGTCATGCATGCTTCCGCTCCCCGCGCCGTCCCCGAGTACGCCCTGCAGGCGATCCGCAAGCTGATCGCCGATGAGGACTATCGCCCAGGTGATGCCCTGCCGTCGCAGCGTGACCTGGCCGAGCGCCTGGGGGTCAGCCGCACCTCCCTGCGCGAGGCGCTGTCATCCCTGAGTGCCCTGGGCATGATCAGCGTGCAGCCGGGCAAGGGCGTGTTCGTCCAGGCCACATCCGCCCAGGCCGCGGCCCCGACGGGCTTCGCCTGGCCGTTCGCCGAACAGGTGTCGGCGAGCGACACCTTCCAGCTGCGCTTCGCTCTGGAGGGATTCGCCTGCGGCCTGGCGGCGGCGACCCTGACCGCCGAGGAACTGGATGCGCTGCAGGACAATGTCGAGCAGATGCGTTTGGCCCTGCGCGCAGGTGATTTCGACAGCGCCTCACGCCTGGATTTCGATTTTCACCGGCGCATCCTGCTGGCCAGCGGCAATCAGGCCATGTGTGGCATCGTCACCTCCAGTGCGGATATTTTTCTGGAAAGCCAGAAGCTGCCGTTTATCCGCCCGGAGCGGGCGATGGAGACCTGGCAGGAGCACCGCAAGATCCTCAAAGCCTTGGGCCGGCACGCCTCGGGCCCGGCGCAGAAGGCCATGCAGCAGCATATCCGCGCGGCGGCCTTGCGCACCGGCATCGCTTTTGTCACTCTCGGCGACTAGCGTTCGGGTAAATTCTTTGTGGGCCCATAGATAGGCTCAATGGTGTCCGCCTTCCTGTGTCGGGAAAGCCGGGCTATGATGTCGACCATCTTTTGCTTCCGAACACGGAGACTTTCCATGAGCGAATTCATCACCAATGTCAGTGACGCCAGTTTCGACCAGGATGTCATCCAGGCCGAGGGTCCGGTGCTGGTCGACTACTGGGCTGAGTGGTGCGGCCCATGCAAGATGATCGCACCCGTACTCGATGAGATCGCCCAGACCTATCAGGGCAAGCTGAAAGTCTGCAAGCTGAACATCGACGAAAACCAGGACACCCCACCCAAGTACGGCGTGCGTGGCATTCCGACCCTGATGCTGTTCAAGAACGGCAACGTCGAAGCGACCAAGGTCGGTGCGCTGTCCAAGTCGCAGCTGGCGGCCTTTCTCGACAGCAATATCTAAGCGACTGTGCTGTGGAATAAGCCCCGTAAATAGCGGGGCTTTTTTATGTCTGAGTGCTGGACGTGCCGCTAAAGCCGGTGTTACATTCGGCCTCGCTGCATTTCCTATGCAGCCCCCTGCAAGCCGCCGCCGACGCATTCCTACGCGAATACCTTCGAAGCACGCTGGCGATCCAATCGCCTTTTAGCGGCGCGGCCTCCCAAGCTGAATAGCTTATTTCCCCTCCTTCATGATTACGTCATTCCCTATGAATCTGACCGAACTCAAGCAAAAGCCGATCACCGAACTGCTGGAACTCGCCGAACAGATGGGCCTGGAAAACATGGCCCGTTCGCGCAAGCAGGACGTGATTTTCTCGCTGTTGAAAAAACACGCTAAAAGCGGTGAGGAAATCTC
>JBFJZW010000326.1:0-4880 GCA_041621875.1 Pseudomonas sp.
CCTCGTCTGGCCCGTGCCAGACAGTGGGGCGCGTGTAGCGCATTGGAGGATATGGCTTCCAATCACCATCTAAGGCTGTCGCTAGTACGGCCATCCCGTGCCCGGTAAAACCAGGCGCACATAAAAGAATGATCTGTTCGCGGAGTAAGTCTCGATGCTAATTAAGTTCCGTAAACCTGTACTGGGTTTTGCGCCGGCTGCTGCTGGTTTTGCCTTTGCCGGCATTCTGCCACTGCTGTTGTCCACTCAGGTTCAGGCCGTGGAATTCAGCTTTGCCGATAATGAAATCAGCGGGTCCATCGATACTACCGTGTCCTATGGCCAGTTGTGGCGTGTGCAGGGTATCGACAAGACCAAGAACGATATCAATACCAACGACGGTAACCGTAACTTCGATACCGGCCTGGTTTCCGAGGTCTATAAGTTCACCACCGATCTGGAAGCGACTTATCAGAACTACGGTCTGTTCGTCCGGGGTTCTGCGTTCTATGACACGCAGATCATGGACAAGCGCAACGACTACCTGAACAACAACGACCCTGCGCAGCCCAACCAGAATCCCGGTCGTCCGAGCAGCTTCACCTATGAAACCCGCCACAGTGCCGGGCGTGGTGCGGAAATTCTCGACGCCTATATCTATGGCAACTGGGATGTGGCCGATATGCCGCTCACGGCGCGCGTGGGGCGGCAGGTGTTCAACTGGGGCGAAGGCCTGTTCTATCGCGGCGGGATCAACACCACCAACCCGGTGGATGCCGGCAAGTTCCGCCTGCCGGGTGCCGAGCTGAAAGAGGTGCTGGTGCCGGTCGAGGCGCTGAACTTCAATATCGGCCTGAGCGACAACCTCTCCATGGAGGCCTTCTACCAGTGGAACTGGAAAGAGACGGCCATCGATCCGGTGGGCACCTTCTTCTCGGAAACCGATCTGTTCGCCGCCGGCGGCGAAACTGCCTACACCACGGTCGAAGCGCTGAGCAGCCCCGTCTTCCAGTCGCTCTACCCGAGCCTGGCCGCCGGTAATTTCGCCGGCCTGCAGGGCACCCAGTACCTCGATGCCAATGGCGTGTTCAAGGTCGCCAATATAGGTTCGGATATCAATGCGAAGAACGACGGGCAGTTCGGTGTGGCCTTCCGTTATATCGCCGAAGAGCTCAACTCCACCGAATTCGGGTTCTTCTTCGTCAATTACCACGCCAAGGAACCGACCATCTACGCCGACCTGAACCGCAGCTACGCCGGCCTGAATATCGATCAGCTGGCTGGCTTGGGCGGTTTTGCCAGCTATGACGAACTGGTCGCTGCCGAGACCGCGGGCAACCCGCTGGCCGAACAGGTGCTGGGGCTGGTCGATGGTGCGGCGGCGGTGGATGTGGCGAACCAGGTCAATGGTCGGCGCGAATATGCCGAAGACATCCGCATGTATGGGCTGAGCTTCAACACTACGGTGGCCGAAGCCTCGGTGTTCGGTGAGCTGTCCTATCGGCCGAATCTGCCAATCGGCATTGCCACCACCAACGACCTGCTCGGCGATCTGCTGGGTCAGGCCGCGTTGCTGGCCGCCGGCCGTCCGGTGAACATCGGCGGCCAGGAGGTGACGATCACCGATCAGATCCATAACGGTACCCGGGTGGAGGCCTTCAATACTTCGCTGGGCACCATCTATAACTTTGGCCCGACCCTGAGCTTCGACTCGCTGTTCGGCGTGGCCGAACTGGCCTCCGAGCATATTCGTGGCGATAGCCTGCAGTACCTGGCCCATGACGGCAGCAACCGCTATTACGCGGGCCGGCCGAACGGCTCCTATGTCTCGGGTTATGAGCGCGACGCGCAGATCAACAAGAATGCCTACGGCTACACCCTGGTGTTGTCCGGCACCTGGAACGACGTGTACGCCGGGGTGAACCTCTCGCCATTCGCCGTGTACAAGCACGACTTCGAAGGCAACTCGCACCAGACCGGTAACTTTATCGAAGGCCGTCAGGCCTACACCCTGGGCATGCGCGCCAACTACCTGAACAGCCTGGAAGCAGAAGTGCAGTACACCGAGTTCTACGGCGCGGGCCAGAACAACTCGGGCACCGACCGCGACAATATCGGCATCAACGTCAAGTACTCCTTCTAACCCAAACGAGCAGTAGCGGGCGGCTGTGGCTGCCCGCTCAATGATTTATCACGGAGAAATACCATGCTGAAAAAGCATACCCTGGTCGCTGCCGCCATTGCCCTGGCGCTGTCTGCCGGTAGCGCACTGGCTGCCGTTGCCCCTGCGGAGGCGGCCAAATTGGGTGCCAGTCTGACCCCCTTCGGCGCCGAGAAGGCCGGCAACGCGGCCGGCACCATTCCCGAGTGGGTTGGTGGTATCACTCAGCCGCCGGCAGCCTACAAGACCCCAGGCCAGCACCATCCGGACCCGTTCGCTGACGACAAGCCGCTGTTTACCATCACCAAGGCCAATCTGGAGCAGTACAAGGCCAACCTGACCCCAGGTCAGATTGCCATGTTCGAGACCTACCCCAGCAGCTACCAGATGCCGGTGTATCAGACTCGTCGTTCTGGCTCTGCGCCGCAGTGGGTGTATGACAACAGCATCAAGAACGCCAGCACGGCCAAGTTGATCGATGGCGGCAACGGCTTTACCGATGCCTACGGCGGCATCCCGTTCCCGATTCCGCAAAATGGCGTGGAAGCGCTGTGGAACCACATCGCCCGCTATCGCGGCACCTATATCGTGCGCCGCGCTTCGGAAGTGGCGGTGCAGCGTAACGGCAGCTACTCCCTGGTGACCTCGCAGCAGGAAGCCATGTTCAAGTTCTACAACCCGAAAGGCACGGCCGCGGACCTGAACAACATCATGTTCTACTACCTGTCCTTCACCAAGAGCCCGGCGCGCCTGGCCGGCGGTGCGGTGCTGGTGCACGAGACCCTGGATCAGGTCAAGGAACCGCGTCAGGCCTGGGGCTACAACGCCGGCCAGCGTCGCGTACGTCGCGCGCCGAACCTGGCCTATGACACCCCGATCGCCGCGGCAGACGGCCTGCGTACTGCAGACGACACCGACATGATCAACGGCTCGCCGGATCGTTATGACTGGAAGCTGCTGGGCAAGAAGGAGATCTACATTCCCTACAACAGCTACAAGGTCACCAGCCCTGAGGTCAAATACGAGGACCTGCTGCAGGTCGGTCACCTCAATCCGGCCTTCACCCGCAACGAGCTGCACCGTGTCTGGGTCGTCGAGGGTACCTTGAAGTCCAGTGCCCGGCACATCTACTCCAAGCGTACCCTGTACCTCGACGAGGACAGCTGGCAGGCCGCCGTGGTCGATCAGTACGACGGTCGCGGCGAGCTGTGGCGCGTATCCATCGCCTACCTGAAGAACTACTACGACCTGCCGACCACCTGGTCGGCCCTGGACAGCTTCCACGATCTGCAGGCGCGGCGTTATCACGTGCAGAACCTGGACAACGAGGAGTCGAGCACCATCGACTTCAGCCAGGCGATTCCGGACGATGGTTATTTCAAGCCGGCGGCCCTGCGTCGCCGCGGTACACGTTAATCCCGTGTAGAGTGGGCAAAAGGCCGCTACTGTAGTAGCGGCCTTTTCTATGGGTTGTCGGTCGAACGGGGTCGCAAGGTGCTGGCGGGTTTAACAAAACATAACGTCGCGCCGATTGTCAGGCCTTTTCAAAGCTCAGTAGGATAGACGGCTCTGCTATAACGGTAGTGCTACCTATAAGAATAAGGGGGAAGGTATATGAGTGAGCCCGTCATGCGGCGCACCCAGGCCGGTCATGTTGTGGGGCTACCCCGCACGTCGGCGTTGCGCGTCCATTCGCCGCTGGCTAAAGCGCTCTCGCTGTGCAGTGTGCTGTCCGTGCTGATGTTTGCCGCTGCGCCCGTGCAGGCGCAAAGCGCCAGCGATGCGCCCAGCAGCTATTCGATCGAGTCGGCACAGTCGCAGCACAGCCTGCTGCTGGATGTGGCCAGTCTCGGCAAGCGTCTGGTGACCGTGGGTGATCGCGGTCACATCCTGTTCTCCGACGACAATGGCGCTAGCTGGACCCAGGCCAAGGTGCCGACCAAGCAGCTGCTCACGGCCGTGTTCTTTATCGACGACCAGCACGGCTGGGCGGTCGGCCACGATGCGCAGATCCTTGCCAGCAGTGATGGCGGTGCGACCTGGGTCAAGCAGTTCGAGGACCTGGAACGTGAAGCCCCGCTGCTGGATGTCTGGTTCAAGGACCGCAACAACGGTTATGCCGTCGGTGCCTACGGTGCCTTGCTGGAAACCACCGATGGCGGTGCCAGCTGGGAAGACGTCAGCGACCGTATGGACAACGAAGACGGTTATCACCTGAATGCCATCACCGAGGTCAAGAATTCCGGTCTGTTTGCCGTCGGCGAGCAGGGCGTGATGTTCCGTTCCCTTGACTGGGGGCAGACCTGGGAGACCCTGGAAGGGCCTTACGAGGGGTCCCTGTTCGGTGCCCTGGGTACCGATGAGGCCGCGACCCTACTGGTCTACGGCCTGCGCGGACACCTGTTCCGCTCGGCGGATTTCGGTGCGACCTGGGAGCAGATCCGCCTGGATACGGCGAACAATGGTCCCCTGGAGTTTGGCCTGTCCGACGGCAACCGTCTGGCCGATGGCTCTATTGTGGTGGTCGGACATGGCGGCACCGTGCTGAAAAGCACCGATAACGGCCGTAGCTTCAGCGTGACCAATCGTGTCGACCGGCTTTCGCTGGCAGGCATTGCAGCAATGGATAACGGCAATCTGATTCTGGTAGGGCAGGGCGGTGTGCATCTCGCTGCGCCTACTGGCGCCGATCTGGGCCAACAACAATAAGCCGGGAGCCTTTGCATGAGTAAGCATCAAC
>JBFJZW010000327.1:0-4872 GCA_041621875.1 Pseudomonas sp.
GGGGCCGCCGAGCATGATCGCCACCGAGACACCGGCGATGTTGCCGGCACCGACTCGACCGGCCACCGAGAGCATCAGCGCCTGGAACGAGCTGAGCTGGCCGGGCTGGTGTTTGAAGGCCTCGCGGAAGATGCGGAACATGCTGCCGAAGTAACGGAACTGGACGAAACGCGAGGCGATGGTGAAGTACAGACCAAGGCCGATCAGCATCACGATCAGCAACTTGCTCCAGATCAGGTCATTGAGAATATCGAGCATGGGGTCTCTCCCTTTTTTGTATTTGTCGGGGAAATGAATGGTGATGACGCCGCAGCGCCGCCCGGGTAGGGCGACGCTGGCGGACGGCACGGGTGCTCCGTGTGCCGGGAGCCTGAGCCGTCGGTCGGTGGCGAGGGTTGTGCGCCGACACAGAAACTCCGCAATGGCGTGTGGCATGCCACACGCCGCCGCAGGAGAGGCCGCCGCCGAGCCGACTGAACAGGCTGTCAGGCACTAGGGCAGCGGGGGTGGCCCGTTGTCTGGCGGAGAGAGACGACCGGGGTCGAATGCGTTCATGTGTTCACCCTGTGTGGTTGCTTTTATAGGTATGCCCTGGATGCCTATAGACATCTCGTTGGCTGCCGGCTCCTGCCGGCGGTGCCGCTGCGCCGGGTTGGCGCAGAAGCCCCGCACGTCCCTGTGCGGGTGTTGCCCGTGAGCAGCGCCGCGCTATTGCGCGTTGTCGCTGTTGTAGATGTCGCGATCCAGCTCCTTCTCGCTGCTGCCCACCAGGGTGGTGGTCATCAGGTCGCCGGCGACGTTCACCGTGGTGCGCGCCATGTCGAGGATGCGGTCGATACCGGCGATCAGCGCCACGCCTTCCAGCGGCAGGCCGACCGAGGTCAGCACCAGGCCGAGCATGATCAACCCGGCACCCGGGATGCCGGCGGTACCGATCGAGGCCAGGGTGGCGGTGAGGATGATCATCAGGTACTGGCCGGCATTCAGGTCGACGCCGAAGGCCTGAGCGATAAACAGCGCCAGCACGCCCTGGTAGATGGCGGTGCCGTCCATATTGATGGTGGCCCCCACCGGCAGCACGAAACCGACCACGCCCTGGGACACGCCGAGGTTCTTGCGCGCACATTCGATCGACACCGGCAGGGTGCCGGCGCTGCTCGAGGTGCTGAAGGCCACGGCCAGCGCCGGGGCCACGCCCTTGAAGAAACGCAGCGGGCTAAGCCGCGCGAACAGGCCGAGCAGGCCGCCATAGACCAGCAGCACATGGGCCAGGCTGGCCAGGTAGATCACCCCGATCACCCCGGCTAGCGGCAGCAGCACCTCGATCCCGTGGGAGGCCACCACGCCTGCGATCAGGGCGAACACGCCGATGGGCGCGCAGCGCATCACCAGGTCGGTGAGCTTGTAGAACACCTCGGCCAGGCTGTCGAACAGCTTGGCCGCCGGCGCGGCCTTTTCACCGATCAGGTTCATGCTCACGCCCAGGGCGATGGCGAACACGATGATCTGCAGGATATTGCCTTCGGCGAAGGCGGCCACCGGGTTGGTCGGCACCAGGCCGACCAGGATCTGCACCAGGGAGGGGGCCTGCTTGGCCTCCTGCGCGCCGCTGGCGACCATGTGCATGCCTTCGCCCGGGGTGAACAGGGCACCGAACAGCAGGCCGATGCTCACCGCGAAGGCGGTGGTGACCAGGTAGATGGCGATGGTCTTGACGCTGATCCGACCGAGCTTGGCGCTGTCGCTCATGGCCGTGATGCCGGCCACCAGGGAGACGAACACCAGCGGCACGATGAGCATCTTGATCGCATTGAGGAACAGCGCGCCGATGGGGGCCAGCACCAGGGCATCGGCCTTGAACAGCACGCCGGTGAGTACGCCGAGGGCGAGGCCGATCAGGATCTGCTGCCACAGCGGCATGCGTCGCAGAAAGCCCAGGGGAAAGGTCGTGCTCTGACTCATGTGGTTCACCCGAATTGTTGTTGTAGATACAGCTGTCTGCGCAGCCGTGAGTGCTGTCGCCGGTCAGGCGAGGGTGGAAAGCACCGCGCCGCACAAAGCGGCGGCGCGGGGTATGACTCGGTTATCAGGCCTTGAGGGGCACCAGGCGCGGCGCAATCATGTTCTCGGGCCGCAGGATGTCGGCCAGGGTGGCGTCGTCCAGCAGGTTCTCTTCGCGGACCAGCTCCAGTACGCCGCGGCCGCTGTCCAGGGCCAGCTTGGCGATGCGGGTGGCGTTCTCGTAGCCGATATAGGGGTTGAGGGCGGTGATCAGGCCGATGGAGTTTTCCATCAGCGCCCGGCAATGCGCCTCGTTGGCGGTGATGCCGACCACGCAATGCTCGCGCAGCATGTCCATGGCGCGCTGCAGCAGACGGATCGAGTCGAAGATCTTGTAGGCGATCAGCGGCTCCATGACGTTGAGCTGCAACTGCCCGCCCTCGGCGGCGATGGTCAGAGCCAGGTCGTTGCCGATGATCTCGAACGCCACCTGGTTGACCGCCTCGGGGATCACCGGGTTGACCTTGCCGGGCATGATCGAGCTGCCCGGCTGGCGCGCCGGCAGGTTGATTTCATTGATACCGGTACGCGGGCCGCTGGAGAGCAGGCGCAGGTCGTTGCAGATCTTCGACAGCTTGACCGCGGTGCGCTTAAGCATGCCGGAGAACAGCACGAACGCGCCCATGTCCGAGGTCGCTTCGATCAGGTCGGCGGCCGGTACCAGGGGCTGGCCGCTGATGGCGGCGAGACGGTCGACCGCCAGTTGCTGGTAGCCCGGATCGGCGTTGATCCCGGTGCCGATGGCGGTGCCGCCCAGGTTGACCTCGGTGAGCAGTTCCGGGGCCAGGCTGCGCAGGCGCGCCAGGTCTTCGCCGAGGGTGGTGGCGAAGGCGCGGAATTCCTGACCGAGGGTCATGGGGACGGCGTCCTGCAGCTGGGTGCGGCCCATCTTCAGTACATGGGCGAACTCTTCGCCCTTGGCCGCGAACGCGCCGATCAGGCTGTCGAGGCTGGCCAGCAGGCTGTCGTGGCCGAGCAGCAGGCCGAGGCGGATGGCGGTGGGGTAGGCGTCGTTGGTCGACTGCGCCATGTTCACGTCGTTGTTCGGGTGCAGATGCTGGTACTCGCCCTTGGCGTGCCCCATGGCCTCCAGGGCGATATTGGCGATCACCTCGTTGGCGTTCATATTGGTCGAGGTACCGGCCCCACCCTGGATCATGTCGACCACGAATTCTTCATGGAAATCGCCGCGGATAATGCGTGCGCAGGCTTCGCTGATGGCCGCATGCTTGGCCGCGGGCAGGTGGCCCAGTTCGCGGTTGGCGTCCGCTGCCGCCTGCTTGACCATGGCCAGGGCGGTGACGAACTTGGGGTAGTGCGCCAGGGGCACGCCGGACAGGCGAAAGTTATTCACGGCGCGCAGGGTCTGGATGCCGTAGTAGGCTTTGGCCGGAACTTCGAGGATGCCAAGCAGGTCTTTTTCGACGCGGAAGGATGCAGCAGCGGACATGATGGGTACTATCTCGGGAAATGCGGCTGATGCCGCGATGCCCCGTAGGTTAGGGCTCCTGGCGCGATGCTGGCTAATGCTGTTAAACGCTGGGTCATGCACAATCGGCATAACGTTGGTGTGACGTCCGGCTCCGTCCTGACGTACAGCGTATCTGTGGGAGTAGTAGGGTGGGTTAGCCGCTTGCCGCCATTGCCACACACCACGCCACTTGAGATGCGGCGTAAGCCACCACCGGCGCAACAGGGTTGACCGTCTGGTGGGTTACGCGCCGCGCCCCAAGCGCATGTGGGATATAGGCCGTAGGGTGGATGACGCTTTACCCATCCACCACAACCGAATGCTGGCTGGGCGGTGGATGAAAAGAGCGTCATCCACCCTACAAAAACAGGAGTGACGATGAACCTGGAAACCAAATGGCTGGAAGACTTCGTCGCCCTGGCCGCCACCCGCAGCTTTTCCCAGGCGGCGCAGAAGCGCTTCGTCACCCAGCCGGCGTTCAGTCGGCGGATTCGCAGCCTGGAAAACATGCTCGGCCTGACCCTGGTCAACCGCGCCTGCACCCCGGTGGAGCTGACCGAGTCGGGCCAGCTGTTTCTGGTCACCGCGCGCAGCATGGTCGAGCAACTCGGCGAGGTGGTGCGCCATCTGCACAACGTCGAGGGCCAGCAGGGCGAGGTGATGCAGATCGCCGCCGCCCACTCGCTGACCCTGGGGTTTTTCCCGGAATGGATCGCCCGCCTGCGCCGCGAAGGCCTGCCGCTGACCACCCGGCTGGTGGCGACCAACGTCGGCGAGGCGGTGCACTCGCTGCGCGAAGGCGGCTGCGACCTGATCCTGGCCTATTACGACCCGGATGCCGCGCTGCAGATGGACCCGGAGATCTTCCCTTCGCTGCACCTGGGCCGCACCGAAATGCTCCCGGTGTGCGCGGTGGGCGAAGACGGCGCGCCGTTGTTCGACCTCAATAACGGCCAGAGTGTGCCGCTGTTGGCCTACAGCGCCGGAGCCTTTCTCGGCCGCTCGGTCAACCTGCTGCTGCGCCAGCGCGGGTTGCGTTCCACTACGGTGTACGAAACCGCGATGGCCGACAGCCTGAAGAGCATGGCCCTGCAGGGCATGGGCGTGGCCTGGGTGCCGCGGCTGAGCGTGACCGCCGAACTGAGTCGCGGCGAGCTGGTGATCTGCGGCGACGAGCAGTGGCAGACGCCCCTGGAAATCCGCCTGTACCGCTGCGCCCTGGTGCGCAAGGCGGCGGTGCGCCTGCTCTGGCGCAAGCTGGAGAGTGGCGAGGTCGGTGGAGCGTAGCGATACCCATCATCTGTGGAGATGGCTGGGCGCCTTTCAAGATCGGCCGTTCA
>JBFJZW010000328.1:0-4854 GCA_041621875.1 Pseudomonas sp.
AAATACAGGCCCTTGACCGGACCCTGGGGTTTACGGGCGAACAGCTTGCCGAACACGCCGGTCGTACCCTTGTCCGCAGCGACCAGATCGTCATACAGGCGCTGCAGATGGCGCACGGCAGTTTCCTGGGCGGCATCATGGAAGAATTCGGGGCGTTTAAGGTCAGCCTGGTAACGTTCTAGGGGCGTCATAATTCGTAAGAGCCTGTTCAAAGTCTGCTGCGCGTCGGGCCTGCTGCGTTAGAAACAGACTCGGAATGCTCATGTACACCAGTACATTCCGCTTCCTCGCCTGTTTCTGCCTTGCATGCCTCTAGCTCGCGAGCCTTGAGCAGGCTCTTGGCCGGGCAAGTAAAACGGGGGCGTCACTTTAGCGACGCCCCTGCGGCTTGGCAATCGGCCAGCGCGGCTGGCGGGCGGAAATCCGATTAATGCGCGCCCGCCAAGCCTGCCTATGGCTTATTCAGCCGGTGCCAGCGCTTCACGCAGGCGCTGGATCGCCGCCTGACAGGCGCTGCTGTCGGCAAATGCCGGGCTTTGCGCCACGCACTCGTCATCCAGCCAGACGCCGAAACCGCCGTCCTGCTCACGCACATCCAGCGCTTCGCCGGACTGCAGACGCTTGTTGACCATGCCGGCCGACTTGCCATCGGCAAAGGATTTGGACAGCAGCAACTGCTCGCCGGCCGCATCCAGCAGACGGAAGCGGAAGCTGCCGTCGTCGTCACGGAAGCTGACAAAGCGCGCGCTCTTGCCGGCCTTCTTCTTCTCGCCCGCCGTGCTGACAGCCTGGCTGCGGAACGAGCGCAGGCCCACGGCCTCACGTAATTCGCCGAGAAACGGCGTGGCGATCTTGCGCGCCTTGGCGGCACCGGCCAGCAGGATATCTTCCAGGTCCGCCGGTTTTTCGATCAGCGCGTGGTAACGCTCACGGGCCTCGCCCAGCTCGGCCTCAAGCAGGTTGCACAGCGCCTGCTTGGCCTCGCCCCAGGCCAGACCACCCTCCAGGGCTGCGCGGAAGTCCGCCTGCTGAGTCGGCGCGGCAAAGGCCTGATAGAGGGTAAACAGGTGCGAGCTGTCCGGATCCTTCGGCTCGCCGGGCAACCTGGAGTCGGTGACGATACGGGCGATGGCGTCCTTGAGCTGCTTGGCGCTGCCGAACAACGGGATGGTGTTGTCGTAGCTTTTGCTCATCTTGCGTCCGTCGAGGCCGGGCAGAGTGGCCACGTCCTCTTCGATCACCGCTTCCGGCAGGGTAAACAATTCCTTGCCGTTGCCGAACAGATGGTTGAAGCGCTGGGCGATGTCGCGGGCCATTTCCACGTGCTGGATCTGGTCGCGGCCGACCGGCACCTTGTGTGCGTTGAACATCAGGATGTCCGCGGCCATCAGCACCGGGTAGCTGAACAGGCCCATGGTGATGCCGGCGTCCGGGTCCTCGCCCTGCTCGACGTTCTTGTCCACCGAAGCCTTGTAAGCGTGGGCGCGGTTAAGCAGGCCCTTGCCGGCGACGCAGGTGAGCAGCCAGCACAGCTCGGGGATCTCGGGGATATCCGACTGACGGTAGAAGGTCGCCTTGTCCACATCCAGCCCGCAGGCCAGCCAGGTGGCGGCGATCTCCAGGCGCGAGCGCTGGATGCGCGCGGGCTCGTCGCACTTGATCAGCGCGTGGTAATCGGCGAGGAAGTAGAACGAATCCGCATCGGCGGCGCGGCTGGCAACGATGGCCGGGCGAATCGCGCCCGCGTAGTTGCCCAGGTGCGGCGTGCCGGTGGTGGTGATGCCGGTAAGGATACGAGTGGTCATAACGTTCGCTTATCAACTCAGGCTCAAACGGCCTGCAGGATCAGAGACGCGGCAGTAAAAGATCTTTTAGATCAGTGAGCTTGCCGTGAAAAAAGTGTCCGCATTCTGCCACTTTCAGCAGCTCATGGGCACGCCCCAGGTCATCAGACCAGGCATAAACCGCCTGCGGGTCGATCACTTCGTCATCTTCGGGCTGAATCAGGACCAGCGGGCAGCTGGTCGCGGGGGGATTCTCGGCGGTCAGACGGTGTACTGCCGGGGCCAGCATAAACAGCTTGTCGAGCGTTTCACCCTGGGCCTCCAGACGCCCGCCCAGTGCGGCGGCGACGAAGCCGCCAAAGGAAAACCCCAGCAACGTCAGCGGCAGCTCAGGGTATTGCGCACGCAGCCAGTGGGCCGCCGCCTCGGCGTCGTCCACCTCGCCGCTGGCCATATCATGGCTGCCGGCGCTGGCACCGACGCCGCGGTAGTTGAAGCGCAAGGTGGCCAGCCCGGCATCGCGGGCCGTGCGCTGCACGGTGGAGACCACCTTGTTGAGCATGGTTCCGCCCTGTACCGGATTGGGGTGGCAGATCAGCGCCACGCCACGGGCGTCGGGGGTGTCCAGCCAGAGGGCTTCCAGTTGGCCGCAGGGGCCATCGATAAATAGAGGGGTTTCGCGGGTGAGCAACAGTGAACTCCGTGACCTCGCAGTGGGTCGACTCGTCTAGCTGACAGCCTGCGCCGCACACATCTCGGCATTGCATTGCGGTATACAGCGCAGGTTCGAGCCGTTAACGTAAAGCAAAGCCGTTTAGAGAGGAAGGACTCGTGGAACAGACGCTCACCGCCTGGTTGCTACCCGCCATTACCCTGGTAGCCGGGATCGCCATTGGCTTCCTGATTGCTCGCCTTGCGCCCAACGCGGCTCCAGGCCGTACCCAGCGCCAACTGGATGAAATCCAGGAACGCTTCGATGCCTACCAAAGCGAAGTGGTCACCCACTTCAACACCACGGCCAACCTGGTGAAAAAACTCACCCAGAGCCATCAGGATGTGCAGGCCCACCTGTCCGAAGGTGCCAACAAGCTCGCCCTCGACGAACTGACCCGCCAACGCCTGCTTGCCTCCCTGCACGCAGAAGAAGGCGGCGACCGCCGCGAGCGCCTGAAGCCCCCCACCCATCAGGAAATGCCCAAGGACTATGCGCCGAAAAGCGCCGATGTGCCGGGTATGCTGGATGAAAGCTACGGGTTGAAGAACAAGTAACAGCGCCTCGCTCGACCGCTCAGCTCAGCCGAGCAGCCAACAAAAAGCCCCGCTCTCGTGCGGGGCTTTTCGTTGGGTATAGGCGCTAACGATAGCCGCCGATTGTAGGAGCCCCGGGCACCTAGCTCATGCGCGCGAAACCGCTATCGCGGGCATGGCCCGCTCCTACGAACGATAATTTACTCTCAATAAAAAGCCCCGCACATGACGAGCATGGCGGGGCTTTTTAGTGTGCAGCGGATCTAGATCGCGCCACGCTCGCGCAGCATGGCCAACACCTGCTTGACGCCCTCTTCCACCGACAGGCTCTGGGTGTCGATCACCAGATCGGCATTCAGCGGCACGTCGTAGGGGAAGGACTCGCCCGGGATATTGTCGCCGGCAGCAGCGTACAGGCCCTGCGGATCGCGCTCGGCGCAGACCTGCGGCGATGCCTGGACATAGACCGTGAGCAGACGCTCGGCACCGATCAGCGCCCTGGCCTGCTCACGACCCTCGGCATCCGGGGCGACGAAGGCCGCCAGGGTCAGCAGACCGGCTTCGTTGAACTGCCGCGCGACGTGGGCGGCGCGACGCCAGTTCTCGGTACGCCCGGCGCGATCCTGCGCCAAGCCCTTGTTCAGGTCATGACGCAGGTTCTGCCCATCGAGCACATAGACCGCACGGCCCATGTCGAACAGCTTGCGCTCCACGGCGTAGGCCAGGGTGCTCTTGCCGGCCCCGGACAGGCCGCTGAACAACACGGTGGCCGGCTGCTGACCGAAGCGTGCGGCACGTTCCTCGGTGGACACGTGAGCGAGCTTGCCGTGATGACCGTCGCCACTCTGCGCCCCCACAGGTTCGGCGATGATCATGCCGGCACCGACGGTGCCGTTGGTCAGGCGGTCGACGACGATAAAGGAACCGGTGGTGCGGTTGTGCGCATAGCCGTCGAGGGCAATCGGCGCATCCAGGGCGACGCGGACCTGGCCGATTTCGTTGAGCTGCAGGCTGCTGGCCGGGCCATGCTCCAGGGTGTTCACATCGACCCGGTGGGTGATGCTGGCAATCGAGCCCGGCACATAGCTGGTAGCGCGCTTGATGTCGTATTTCTTGCCCGGCAGCATCGGCTCCTCGGCCATCCACACCAGCATGGCGTCGAAGCTGTCGCTGATCTGCGGACGGTTATCGGCGTGCACCAGCATGTCGCCGCGGGACACGTCGATCTCGTCTTCCAGGGTCAGGGTGATCGCCTGGCCCGGGCCGGCATGTTCCAGCTCGCCTTCATAGGTGACGATGGACTTGACCTTGCTGCCCTTGCCCGACGGCAAGGCAATCACTTCGTCGCCCTTGCGCACAATGCCGCTGGCCAGGGTACCGGCGAAGCCGCGGAAGTTCAGGTTGGGGCGGTTGACGTACTGCACCGGGAAGCGCAGGTCGGTGAAGTTGCGATCACCGGCCACTTCCACGGTTTCGAGGATTTCCATCAGCGACTGGCCGTCGTACCAGGGCGAGCGCTCGCTGCGGTTGACCACGTTGTCGCCCTTGAGCGCCGACATCGGCACGAAGTGCAGCGAGCTCGGCTTGAGCGCGATACCTTCGGCGAACTTCAGGTAATCGGCCTTGATCTGCTCGAATACGCCCTGATCGAAGCCCTTCAGGTCCATCTTGTTGATGGCCACGACTATATGCTTGATACCCAGCAGCGAGGCGATAAAGCTGTGGCGCTTGGTCTGGGTCTGCACGCCATAACGGGCGGCGATCAGGATGATCGCCAGGTCGCAGGTGGAGGCACCGGTCGCCATATTACGGGTGTACTGCT
>JBFJZW010000329.1:0-4853 GCA_041621875.1 Pseudomonas sp.
AGTAAAGAGAAATGGCAGGGAGCCATTTCTGATCTTGTGCGCTGGCCTGCAAGGCGGCCGTTACAAAAAAAGGCGACCCGAGGGTCGCCTTTTTTGTGGGTGTGGCGAACTCAGTTGGTGTACTGAAACAGCCGCACGATTTTCTGCACCCCGGACACGCTCTGTACCAGGTTGGTGGCCTGCGCCGCCTCGGCGCGCGTGACCAGTCCGAGCAGGTAGACGATGCCGTTCTCGGTAATCACCTTGATGCGCGAGCCTGGCACCGTGGCGTCGGCAAGCATCTGGCTCTTGATTCGGGTGGTCAGCAGCGAGTCGTTGCTGCGCACCAGCAGCGAGGTGGGTTGCTGCACCTGCAGCTCGTTGTGCACCTTGCTGACGTTGTTGACCTTGCGCGCTGCCTGTTCGGCCATGGCCTTGAGGTCGCTGCGCGGGGTCTGGCCGGCGAGCAGGACCACGCCGTTGTAGCTGGTGACCACGATGCGCGACGTCGGGCTGGTCAGGTCGGCATGGGCGCGGGCCACATTGGCACTGACTTCCGGGGCGATAAACTGGTCGTCGATCTTGTTGCCGACGCTGCGGTTGCCGCAGCCGGCCAGGGCCAGGGTCAGTGCGAGGGTGGCGAGGATCAGTGGTGAGCGGGTCATTCTTCACTCCCAAACAGTTGGCTGTCGATCAGGTCGCACAGGCAGTGGATGGCCAGCAGGTGGACTTCCTGAATGCGTGCGGTGACTTTCGAAGGCACGCGGATTTCCACGTCTTCCGGCAGCAGCAGTGAAGCCATGCCGCCGCCATCGCGGCCGGTCAAGGCTACGACAACCATTTCTCGATCATGTGCGGCCTGGATGGCCTGGATCACGTTGGCCGAGTTGCCGCTGGTGGAGATCGCCAGCAGTACGTCGCCCGGTTGGCCGAGGGCGCGGATCTGCTTGGAGAAGATCTCGTTGTAGCTGTAGTCGTTGGCGATCGAGGTGATGGTCGAGCTGTCGGTGGTCAGGGCGATGGCTGGCAGGCTCGGACGCTCGCGCTCGAAGCGGTTGAGCAGCTCGGAGGAGAAGTGCTGGGCATCACCGGCGGAGCCGCCATTGCCGCAGGTGAGGATCTTGCCCTCGCTGAGTAGGGCCTGAACCATGGCCAGGCTACCTTGCTCGATAAGGGGGATGAGCACTTCCATGGCCTGCTGCTTGGTGTCGATGCTGGCTTGGAACAGGTGGCGAATACGGGCTTGCATATCCATTGGCATATCCATGGGCGATAGAGTTTTCAGTGGGGCGTCTGCTCAGGTATCAAAGGCGTTTTGAATCCAGTTCAGTGGCGCGGGGGCTTGGCTGTCGGCAGTTATGGCAATCACATCAAAGCGGCATGGGTACCGGGCCCAGCGTGATTCCTGCTGCAGGAAGTGCTGGGCGGCGCGGCTGAGTTTCTCACGTTTGCGTGCATCGACGCTTTCAGCTGCGCCGCCCCAGGCGCTATAGCGTCGATAGCGAACTTCCACGAATACTACTGTATCGCTGTCGAGCATGACCAGATCGAGCTCGCCGAGGCGGCAGCGCCAGTTCTGTGCCAGCAGGCGCAGGCCGCGCTGTTCGAGGAACTGGCGCGCCAGGGCTTCGGCCGCCTGGCCGCTCTGCTGAGGGCTGCTGCGCTCGCTCAAAGGGCGCTGTCGGGCAAGCGCTGGACCTGGCCGTCGCGGAACTCAGCCCAGGGCAGCTGGCGTTCGATACGTTGTGCCGGGTTCAGGCTGAGGCTGCCGGACAGGCCGTCCAGGCGGGTCTCGGGCATGGCCTTGAGCTGGTTCAGGCGCGGGGCCAGTTGGTAGGCATCGGCCCCCATGGCATAGAGTCGGCCCAGGCTGCCGCCGGCCTGGGGCCACTGGCTGCTGGCCTGCTGGCGCAGGGGGGCGTTGATGTCCAGCAGCCAGGGGGTTTCGCAGAACATGATGCCGTTCATGTCGAGGTACTGGGCCTGGCTGTGGTTGCCGGTGAACAGGTGTGAGGTGGCGTACACGGGCACGTCGCCAGCGTACTGGAAGGCCAGGGTCGGTTTGATCTGCTGGGCCTGCTGCGGGGTGGCGGCGAGGAAGATAAAGTCGACATCGCGGCGGCGCGACGGTGCGGCGGCAACGCTGCTGCCCAGGGCGTTCTGCAGGCGTTTGCCGCGGGCTTCGCTCTCGCGCAGCTGGAACAGTTCGGCGATCTGGCGGGCCAGTTCAACTGGCTGGTCGACATGCTCGGCGGCGATCAGGGTGCCGCCTTGCGCTTGCCAGCTGTGGCGAAAGGCGTCGAGAACGCGGTCGCCCCAGTCGCCTTGGGGGACCAGGGCCACTGCTCGGCGGTGGCCGTCGGCCCAAGCGCGGCGGGCCACTTCGCGGGCTTCATCTTCCGCGGCCAGGCCGAACTGGAAGAGTTGTGCAGGGCCTTCCTGGGCGGTTTCGCTGTAGTTCAGGGCCAGGGTGGTGATGGGCAGCTGCTCGCGGGCGCTGAGCTGGGTGACCAGCGGCTTTTCCAGTGGGCCCACGACCAGCTGCACGCCGGAGGCCTGGGCCTGGCGGTAGAACTCATCCAGGGAGCCGATGCGCGAGCTGTCGAAAATCTGAATGTTGGGCGGATTCTGGCCGGCCTGCTGGGCCTGGTAGTGGGCGGCGAGGAAGCCGTCGCGTAGCGCCCGTGCCACGTTGGCCAGCTGGCCATCCTGGGGCAGCAGCAGGGCGATTTCGCTCAGCGGCTGGTTGGAAAGTTTCTTCAGCTCGACCAGGGGTTCAGGCAGCTGCTGGGCGGCAGGGTGACCGGGGTTCTGCAGTAGCCAGTTGTCGATGGCGTTCTGCTGCTGTTCCAGGGTGCCGGCGCTCTTGGTGGCGCGGGCCAGTCCCAGCCAGCCATTGAGGTCGGCATCGGCGCTGGCCTGCAGCTGCTCCAGGGGCAGGCTGGAGACCAGGGTCCAGATTTCCTGGTGGTTGCGTGCGGCGGCTTCGCCGCTGAGCAGGGGGGCGATAAAGGCGCGCTCGCGTGCCGCCGCCAGAGTCTGTCCGCTGGCCTGCAGGGCGCTGGCGCGGACCAGCTGGCTGCGTACTTGCTGCTCGATTGGCAGCTCGCCGAGGCGCTCCAGGCTGGGGTGGCTCAGGGCGCGCAGGGCTGCCTTGGGCTGTTCGCGGGCCATCTCCAGTTCGGCGCGCAGGGTGCTGGCATAGATCTGTTGCGCCGGCTTCAGGTTTTCCAGCTGGACCTTCTCGAGGATGCTGGCCGCGCGGGCGAAGTTTTTCTGCCGGTAGGCCAGGTCGGCGGCGGACAGGCGCAACAGCTCGGCCTGTTCGGAGCTGCTGTCGCCGGCCTGTTGCAGCAGTTGCTCGATGCTGGCTTGCGGGGTGCGTGGCAGCTCGCCCAGGTTGGAGGTGGGCGAGCTGGCGCAGGCGGCGAGGAGGGCGACGAGGCAGAAGACGGAGAGCGGACGCAGGCGGGCGATCAGGCTGGTGGGCATGTAGGGCGTTCCTGATACTTGATCAAATGAGCGGTGAATTGTACCCAAGCCTAGCCAGTGGCGCGATGTCGAAGGCTGGAAACGGGCTACAATGCGCGCTTTGCTGATTGACGAGGCCTGTGCTGTGACCGCATCCGCTGCTCCGAATCCCATCTGCGGCACGCTTTATGTGGTGGCCACACCCATCGGTAACCTGGACGACATCAGTGCGCGGGCACTGGCTGTCCTGCGCAGCGTCGCCCTGATCGCGGCGGAGGACACCCGCCATTCGGCGCGGCTGATGCAGCACTTCGGTATCGCTACGCCCCTGGCGGCCTGTCATGAACACAATGAGCGCGATCAGGGGGGGCGCTTTCTCGCGCGTCTGCAGTCGGGGGAGGATGTGGCGCTGATTTCCGACGCCGGCACGCCGCTGATTTCCGATCCGGGCTATCACCTGGTGCGCCAGGCGCGTGCGGCGGGCGTGGCGGTGGTGCCGGTGCCAGGGGCCTGCGCCTTGATCGCGGCGCTGTCGGCGGCCGGTCTGCCTTCCGACCGCTTTATCTTCGAGGGTTTTCTGCCGGCCAAGACCGCCGGTCGGCGCGCGCGCCTGGAGCAGGTAAAGGAAGAGCCGCGCACCTTGATCTTCTACGAAGCGCCGCATCGCATTCTCGAGTGTCTGCAGGATATGCAGGCGGTGTTTGGTGATGAGCGCCCGGCCTTGCTGGCGCGGGAAATCACCAAGACCTTCGAGACCCTCAAGGGGTTGCCGCTGGCGGAGCTGGCGGCCTGGGTGGCGGCTGATAGCAATCAGCAGCGCGGCGAATGTGTGGTCCTGGTCGCCGGCTGGCAGGCTCCCGAGGGCGAGGCTGCGGTCAGTGTCGAGGCCATGCGCGTGCTCGACCTGCTGCTCGAAGAAATGCCGCTCAAGCGCGCCGCGGCGCTGGCGGCGGAGATCACCGGAGTGCGCAAGAACTTGCTCTATCAGCTGGCGCTGGAGCGGCAGAAAGGCGCTTGAGCCTTGTTCTATCGGGCCGGTGCCGGTAACCTTGGCGGCGGAGAGTCGATCGGACAGTCGCTGCCGTGTTGCGTTCTGCGTAATGCGGGGGAGGAAAGTCCGGGCTCCATAGGGCGGAGTGCCAGGTAACGCCTGGGGGGCGTGAGCCTACGGAAAGTGCCACAGAAAATAACCGCCTAAGCGCTTCGGTGCCGGTAAGGGTGAAAAGGTGCGGTAAGAGCGCACCGCGCGACTGGTAACAGTTCGTGGCTAGGCAAACCCCACTCGGAGCAAGACCAAATAGGGTTCCATTGGCGTGGCCCGCGCTGGAACCGGGTAGGTTGCTAAAGGCGTGCAGTGATGTACGTCGTAGAGGAATGACTGTCCTCGACAGAACCCGGCTTAC
>JBFJZW010000330.1:0-4824 GCA_041621875.1 Pseudomonas sp.
ATCTGGTGATCGAGGACGGCCAGGCCTGGGCCGTGCTGGTGTCCGATGGCAAGCGGGTGCAGGAACAGGGCAGGGTGGTGGATACGATCAGGCTGCCGAGCCGGGATGCCCGGGTTGCCGCCAGTTATGTGATCGAAACGGCCAATTGCGGCCGGGTGCAGTGGCTGAGCGAGCGTTCGGATGCCGCCGATGGCAGCACCACGCTGATGTCGCTGCACAGCAACAGCAACAGCAATCGCAGCCAGCTCAGTCAGAGCGGTTGCGTGATTGGCGACGGCCTCAGCCGGGTGTGGACGGTTCTGGATTATTCGAGCTGATCGAGCCGGCCCTGCAGGCGCGACACGGGGGCGGGCAGGGGCGGAGTTTTTCAGACGCCAGGGCCGGTAGGCCCTGGCAGGCCGCTAGCTATCGGCAGCCTTGCGCGGCTTGCCTGCGGTCGGGGGCTGGATCAGGCCATCGGCGCGGAACATCGCCTTGATGCCGCGAATGGCCTGGCGGGTACGGTCCTGGTTTTCGATCATGGCAAAGCGCACATGGTCGTCGCCGTAGTCGCCGAAGCCGATGCCGGGCGAGACGCAGACCTTGGCCTCCAACAGCAGCTTCTTGGCGAACTCCAGGGAGCCGAGATGGGCATACTGCTCGGGAATCTTCGCCCACACGTACATCGAGGCCTTGGGGTTTTCCACCATCCAGCCGATCTCGTGCAGGCCCTTGACCAGCACGTTGCGGCGCTGGCGGTACTGCTCGGCGATATCGCGCACGCACTGCTGATCGCCTTCCAGGGCGGCGATGGCCGCCACCTGCAGCGGCGTGAAGGTGCCATAGTCGTGGTAGCTCTTGATCCGCGCCAGGGCGTTGACCAGCTCCTTGTTGCCGACCATAAAGCCAATGCGCCAGCCGGCCATGTTGTAGCTCTTGGACAGGGTGAAGAACTCCACGGCAATGTCCTTGGCCCCCGGCACCTGCATGATCGAGGGTGCCTTCCAGCCGTCGTAGACAATGTCAGCGTAAGCCAGGTCGTGGATCACCAGCACGTCGTACTGCTTGGCCAGGGCCACCACCCGTTCGAAGAAGTCCAGTTCCACACACTGCGCGGTGGGATTGGAGGGAAAACCGAGGATCATCATCTTCGGCTTGGGAATGGATTCGCGAATCGCCCGTTCCAGTTCGGCGAAGAAGTCCACTCCAGGGATCAGCGGCACCGAGCGCACCTGAGCCCCGGCGATCACCGCGCCGTAGATATGGATGGGGTAGCTGGGGTTGGGTACCAGCACGGTGTCGCCATGGTCGAGGGTGGCCAGCATCAGATGCGCCAGACCTTCCTTGGAACCGATGGTGACGATGGCCTCGCTTTCTGGATCGATCTCGACTTCGTAGCGGTCCTTGTACCAGCGTGAAATGGCCCGGCGCAGGCGCGGGATGCCGCGGGACGTGGAGTAGCCATGGGTGTCTTCGCGCTGGGCGACCTGCACCAGCTTCTCGACGATATGCGGTGGCGTGGGGCCATCCGGATTGCCCATGCTGAAGTCGATGATGTCTTCGCCATGGCGGCGCGCAGCCATCTTCAGCTCGGCAGTGATATTGAAAACGTAGGGGGGGAGTCGATCGATGCGCGCAAAGCGGCGCGAAGCTTGGTCAGCCATGCTTTCCTCGGAAACGTAAGCGCCCGGAACCGTCCGAGCGACGTTGGCCAGTGCGCTGGCCAGGTGGCGAAGATAAGCGGGAAGGGTAGGGTCTGTCGAGAGGCTGAATGCGCTCTGTAGGAGCCTGCTTGCTGGTGATAGCCGCCAATCGCCAGCAAGCAGGCTCCTACAGGTCGGGCTTTAGCCGCCCAGCATGTCGTGCATGGCGATGATCTGCTCGGCGACCTGCACCAGTTTCTGCTGGCGGCTCATGGCCTGACGGCGCATCAGGGTATAGGCCTCTTCTTCGTTGCAGGATTTCATTTTCATCAGCAGGCCCTTGGCCAGTTCGATTCTTTTGCGCTCGGCCAGCTGGGCGTCGCGGGCCTGCAACTGGGCGCGCAGGGCCTGGTCGCTCTCGAAACGGGCCATGGCCACATCGAGGATGGGTTGCAGGCGCTGGGCATGGATGCCCTCGACTATATAGGCGCTGACGCCGGACTGGATGGCCTGGCGCATCACGCCCGGGTCGTGCTCGTCGGTGAACATGACGATGGGGCGCGGCTGGTCGCGGCTGACCAGTACGACCTGTTCCATCACGTCGCGGCTGGGGGATTCGGTGTCGATCAGGATCACGTCGGGGCGCACCGCCTCGACCCGCTCCGGCAGATCGATGGTCAGGCCGGACTCGTCGATGACCTCGAAACCGGCCTCGATCAGAGCGGTTTTCAGCCGCCCGACCTTTTTCGGTGTGTCATTGATCAGCAGGATACGCAGCATCTCAGAGGCTCTCTTCTAGGGCGGCCGCGGCGTTTTCGGCCAGGGCATTGAGGGCAAAGCTGCGGGCATAAGCTGCCGGATCGCTGCCGTCCCAGGTCTTGCCATCGAGCAGTCGGCTGCTGCGCATTTCATCCGGCACCTGGATGTTCAGGGCCGCGGCGGCCTGGCGGTACAGCTCAAGTTGCTGCACCTGGCGGGCCAGCGCAAGGTAGTCGGGGTCGTCGCGCAGCAGGCCCCAGCGGCGGAACTGGGTCATAAACCAGATGCCATCCGACAGGTAGGGCATATTCACCCGTCCGTCGGCATGGAAGCGCAGCGGCTGCGGGTCGAGCCAGGCATGGCCGAGGCCGTCCTGGTACTGGCCGAGAAAGCGCGGCTGGATCGCCGACAGCGGTGCATCGACATAGTCGCTGCCGCTGAGCAGCTGGGCGGTGCTGCGCTTGTTTTCCTCGTTTTCGTCGATAAAGCGGCTGGCCTCCAGGACGGCCATGACCAGGGCACGGGCGGTGTTGGGGTGCTGTTCGACAAAGTTGCGGGTGCAGCCCAGGACCTTTTCCGGATGATCCGGCCAGATCGACTGGCTGGTGGCCAGGGTGCAGCCAAGTTGCTCGTCCACCGCCTGGGCGCTCCAGGGTTCGCCGACGCAGAAGCCGTCAATGCGCTGCGCCTTCAGGTGGGCGAGCATTTGCGGCGGCGGCACCACCACGCTGTCGACATCCTGAAGCGGATGAATGCCTTGGCTCGCCAGCCAGTAATAGAGCCACATGGCATGGGTACCTGTGGGGAAGGTCTGGGCGAAGGTCAGTTTTGCACCGCCCTGGTGCGCGCGTGAGGCCAGCGCGTCGCCGCTGCACACGCCGGACGCCTGCAGGGCCGGCGACAGGTTGATACTCTGACCATTGTGGTTCAGCCCCATCAAAATCGCCATGTCGGTGGCCGGTGCGCCGCCGAGCCCCAGCTGTACGCCGTAAATCATGCCGTAGAGGCTGTGCGCCGCATCCAGCTCACCGCTCAGCAACTTGTCGCGTAAGGTGGCCCAGGAGGCCTGGCGCTGCAGGTTGAGGGTCAGGCCGTGCTTCTCGGCAAAGCCCTGGGTGGCGGCGACGATCACCGATGCCGCGTCGGTCAGGGCCATAAAACCGATATTCAGTACGCGCTTTTCCGGTACTTCACTGCGGCTGATATCGTGCTCGCTCATGGTGCTTTTCCTTGGTTCACGCGAAAAAGTGCCGTGCCAACGGCTGACCTAGGTCAGCAATTGGGACGACACCATTGTCTATCAAGTCGTTTCCGCCGTTGGAAAGACTTAGCTGGCTATAGCAAAGCAAGGCATATGCCAGGGTTGCGGTGCGCTCGCTGGAGGTCGCCACGTTCGTGATGATGGCGCAAGGATCTCCCCAGGTTGCACCTGCTGCGGTATGGCAGGCTCGCTGTAGGCGAGCGCTAAACGCCAGTGCTAGAAAAAATGCCGCTCACTTGGGGAAAGTGAGCGGCATTAGTGTGTTGCGGGTGCGATTTCAGCGTTCGAGCATCTGCTTGACCGAGCTTTGCGGGATCTGTTGCTTGCGACCCTCGTTATCGGTGAATTCGATCATGCCGGTATCTTTGTCCAGTTCTGGTTTGCCATCGCTGGTCAAAAGCTGGCCGTCGGTGGTGCTGATGATGTATTCGCTGCTGCAGCCGGCCAGGCTGAGCAGGCACAGTGCAACAATGATTCCGTGCTTCATGGACTTCTCCTTATGGTGATGTGGTGCGTTATTGCACCCCCAAGGCGCAGAAGGTAGCCGTTGGGTTTTGCTCTGTGCAATTGGCGCGTAAAGAGAAGCCCCGCACAAGGCGGGGCTTCTCTTTACAGGTGCAGCGAGATGCGTTGCTTCATTAGGCTTGAACGACCGGGATCTGGGCGTTCGCAGCAGCTTCACGGAACTCGGCGATCTGGTCGAAACTCAGGTAGCGGTAAACGTCCGCTGCCATGGTGTCGATTTCCTTCGCGTAGACCATGTATTCCTCAACGGTCGGCAGACGACCAAGGATCGAGGCAACAGCGGCCAGCTCGGCCGAAGCCAGGTAGACGTTGGCACCATCGCCCAGACGGTTGGGGAAGTTACGGGTAGAGGTCGAGACCACGGTGGAGTTCGCCTCAACGCGTGCCTGGTTGCCCATGCACAGCGAGCAGCCCGGCATTTCCATGCGCGCGCCGGCTTTGCCGTAGATGCCGTAGTAGCCTTCTTCGGTCAGCTGATGCTGGTCCATCTTGGTCGGCGGCGACAGCCACAGACGGGTCGGCAGCTGGCCCTTGTACTTGTCGAGCAGCTTGCCGGCGGCACGGAAGTGACCGATGTTGGTCATGCAGGAACCGATGAATACTTCATCGATCTGTTCGCCGGTCACCTCGGACAGCAGACGGGCATCATCCGGATCG
>JBFJZW010000331.1:0-4791 GCA_041621875.1 Pseudomonas sp.
AGGCTCTGCACCAGGCGGCTGAGTTCGTATTCGAGGAACTCTTCCTGATCCAGGGCGAAGAACGGGATCACCTGGGTCAGGCCTTCGGCATTCTTGCCAGCCAGGCCGAAGTAGATGGAGTCGCCGCCCTGCTGCAGGGGGACGCCCTGCAGGCCGAGTTCGGCGGCCTTGTCCTCGTCTTCGGAGAACGGTGCGGGGTCGATGATATTCAGCTTGAGCTTGTCACCGGCCTCACGCTGGTAAGCCTTGAGCATCTCCTCGACGCGCTTGGCGTAGGTGCGCAGCACCGGCAGTTCCTTGGTCGCGGCGTCGGAGTAGAAGAAGCTCAGTTCCAGCGGCTGGTCCAGCTCCCGCAGGATCTGCCGGCTACCATCGGTCAAGGTGTAGAGCTTCTGTTCGGTCAGGTCCAGGCGAGCATTGCTCAGGCCCAGGCCGGCGAACAGGTTGAAGGCGAGAAACGCCAGGGCAATAAGTACGAGCCCGGCGCTGGAAAGCATCAGCTTTTTCATGGGCGGCCTCAGTCAGCTTTTTTCAGATCGATAACCACCGCGGTCGCGGCCAACCAGGCGGCGATCAGGGTGAGGAAATACAGCAGGTCGCGCAGATCGATCACGCCCTTGCTGATCGCATCGAAACGGGTCAGGAAGCTCAGCGAAGCCACGGCGTCCACCAGCCATTGCGGGGCCCAGCCACTGAAGCCGTCGAGCACCATGGGAAAGCCGCTGACGATAAACAGGAAACACACGCTGACCGCCAGGATAAAGGCGATCACCTGGTTCTTCGCCAGCGCCGACATGCACGAACCGATGGCCAGGTAGGCCCCGGCCAGCAGCCAGCTGCCGATATAACCAGTCAGGATCGCACCGTTATCCGGCTCGCCCAGGTAGTTGACGGTGATGATCATCGGGAAGGTCAGCAGCAGCGCCAGGCCGGCAAAGGCCCAGGCGGCGAGGAACTTGCCGGTAACCGCATCGAAACGGGTGATCGGCAGGGTCATCAGCAGCTCGATGGTGCCGCTCTTGCGCTCCTCGGCCCACAGGCGCATGGCAATCGCCGGCACCAGGAACAGATAGAGCCAGGGGTGAAAGTTGAAGAACGCCGACAGGTTGGCCTGGCCGCTCTCGAAGAAGCCACCGAGGTAGAAGGTGAACACCCCGGACAGCACCAGAAAGATCAGGATAAACACGTAGGCCAGCGGCGTGGCGAAGTAGCTCGCCAGCTCGCGCTTGAAAATCACCGGTAGCTTGGTCATACGCTCTCCCCACGGGTCAGGCTGCGGAACACTTCGTCCAGCCGACCGCGTTCGACATTCAATTCACGCACCCGCCAGCCGCGCTCGGCGATCAATGCATTGACCTGCGGGAAGATCACCTCCCCCGGCTTGGCGAGGATGCTCAGGCTGTGCTCCAGGGCGTTTTCCTCCACCCCGGCAACGCCCGGCAAGGCCGCCAGCGCGGCCTGATCCAGCGGCTCCTCAGCCACCAGGGTGACAGCCTGGTGGTAACGCGAGCGGCTTTCCAGCTCCAGCGGGGTGCCATCGGCCAGCAGCTTGCCGTGAGCGATCACCACGGCGCGGGTGCAGACGGCCGAGACCTCTTCGAGGATATGGGTGGAGATGATCACGATCTTGTCGTAGGCCAGGCTCTGGATCAGCTTGCGCACCTGGTGCTTCTGATTCGGGTCGAGGCCATCGGTGGGCTCGTCGAGGATCAGCACCTTGGGGTCATGCAGAATCGCCTGGGCCAGGCCGACACGGCGCTTAAAGCCTTTCGACAGGGTTTCGATGCTCTGCTCCAGCACCGCTTCCAGCTCCACCTGGGCGACCGCCTTGGCCACCCGCTCACGCTTCTCGGCCCCCTTGAAGCCGCGCACCTCGGCGATAAATTCGAGGAAGCCGCGCACCGTCATATCGCCGTAGCAGGGCGCGCCTTCGGGCAGATAGCCGATCAGGCGCTGGGCCTTGAGGCAGTCCTTCTGGATATCGAAACCGAGGATGCTGGCGCTGCCGGACGTCGGCGCAAGAAAGCCGGTAAGCATCTTCATGGTGGTGGATTTGCCGGCACCGTTGGGGCCGAGAAAGCCCAGCACTTCGCCGGGTTGGACGCTAAAGGACAGATTGTCCACGACGGTATGCTGGGCAAAACGCTTGGTCAGGTTTCTTATTTCGATCATGGCCTCTCACCATTGCGGTAACAGGCCCTGCTCGCGACCCGTGCAGGTGCAAGCCGGGCGTTTAAATGCCGGCGGACTATAAGGAGTCGGCCAGGGCCAGTGCAAGCCGGGAACCTGGGGGTCATGCCGGGCTAGCGGCTAGCGCAGCCCCGTAAGATGGGTTAGCCGCCCGGCGATAGGTGGCCAGAGCGCATTCTAGGCGCGGCGTAACCCATCATGCGGCGTGTCTGCCGACGCCGCGTAAGCCAAGCTAGATTCAACGAATCAAGCAGTTACAAGATTTTGCCGCTAGGCCGGCGATCCGGCACACTACGCCCCCCGAGCAAATGCTCGTTTTGCCAAGCCAGCAGACTCCGTATGACCCGATCCCCATTCCGCCGCCTCGTTTTTGGCACCCTGCGCCGCGTGCTGTACCTCTGGGTGCGCTCGGAAACCATCAACCAGTCGGCCTTTACCCTCAAGCTCGACCGCAGCAAGCCGGTGTTCTACGTGCTGCAGCTGCCGTCGCTGAGCGACCTGGCAGTGGTCGATACCGAGTGCCGCAAGGCCGGCCTGCCGCGCCCGGTGCTGCCGGTGTCGGTGGGGGCGCTGGAGGAGCCGGCAGCCTTCTTCTACCTGACCCCGGAGCCGGACTGGCTCGGCCGCCAGGACAAGCGCGGCACCTCGCCGACCCTGCAGCGCCTGGTCAGCGCGCTGAGCCAGCATGCGGTGGACGATGCGCAGATCGTTCCGGTCAGCGTGTTCTGGGGCCAGTCGCCGGACCGCGAAACCAGCCCGTGGAAGCTGCTGTTCGCCGATAGCTGGGCGGTGACCGGGCGTCTGCGCCGGCTGGTGAGCATCCTGATCCTGGGCCGCAAGACCCGCGTGCAATTCTCCACGCCGATCCATATGCGCGAGCTTGTGGAGCAGGATAAGGGCCACGAACGCACCCTGCGCATGGTCCAGCGCATCCTGCGGGTGCACTTTCGCAACCAGAAGGCCGCGGTCATCGGCCCGGACGTGTCGCACCGGCGCAACCTGGTCAAGGGCCTGGTGCACGGCCCGCAGGTGCGCCAGGCGATCCTCGACGAAGCCGAGCGCGAAGGCATCAGCCTGGAGAAGGCCGAAAGCCAGGCCCTGCGCTACGGCAACGAGATCGCCTCGGACTACACCTACACCGCCATTCGCTTCCTCGAACTGGTACTGAGCTGGTTCTGGAACAAGATCTACGACGGCATCAAGGTCAACCATATCGAAGGCGTGCAGGACGTCGCCCAGGGCCATGAGGTGATCTATGTGCCCTGCCACCGCAGCCATATCGACTACCTGCTGCTGTCCTACCTGCTGTTCCGCAACGGCCTGACGCCACCGCATATCGCCGCCGGAATCAACCTCAACATGCCGGTCATCGGCGGTCTGCTGCGGCGTGGCGGCGCGTTCTTCATGCGCCGCACCTTCAAGGGCAACCCGCTCTATACCGCGGTATTCAACGAATACCTGCACACCCTGTTCAGCAAGGGCTTCCCGGTGGAGTACTTCGTCGAGGGTGGCCGTTCGCGCACCGGACGCATGCTCCAGCCGAAGACCGGCATGCTGGCCATCACCCTGCGCAGCTTTTTGCGCAGCAACCGTCTGCCGGTGGTGTTCGTGCCGGTGTATATCGGCTACGAACGGGTGCTGGAAGGCCGCACCTACCTCGGCGAGTTGCGCGGCGCGAGCAAGAAGAAGGAGTCGATCTTCGACATCTTCAAGGTGATCGGCGCGCTCAAGCAGCGTTTCGGCCAGGTCTGGGTCAACTTCGGCGAGCCGATCAAGCTGGCCGAATTCCTCGACGCCGAGCAGCCGGACTGGCGCAGCCAGGACTACGGCAGCCAGTTCCGCCCCGACTGGCTGAACAGCGCCACCAATCACCTGAGCGACAAGGTGGCCCAGCACCTCAACGAGGCGGCCGCGATCAACCCGGTCAACCTGGTGGCCCTGGCGCTGCTCTCCACCAGCAAGCTGGCCCTGGACGACCGCGCCCTGGCGCGGGTGCTCGACCTCTACCTGGCGCTGCTGCGCAAAGTGCCCTACTCGCCCCACACCACCTTGCCGGAGGGCAATGGCCAGGCGCTGATCGCATACGTGCAGAAGATGGACCTGCTCGCCGAACAGAGCGACGCCCTGGGCAAGATCCTCTACCTGAACGAGCACAACGCCGTTCTGATGACCTACTACCGCAACAACGTGCTGCATATCTTCGCCCTGCCGGCGCTGCTGGCGAGCTTCTTCCAGAGCAGCGCGCGGATGAGCCGCGAGCAGATCCTGCGCTTTACCCGCGCGCTCTATCCCTACCTGCAATCGGAGCTGTTTATCCGCTGGAATCTGGACGAACTGGACGGCGTGGTCGATCAGTGGCTGGCCGCCTTTGTCGAACAGGGCCTGCTCAAGTTCGAAGGCGAGGTTTACGTACGTCCAGCCCCCAGCTCGCGGGAATTCGTCCTGCTAACCCTGCTGGCCCGCGCCATCGTACAGACCCTGCAGCGCTTCTATATGGCCACCGCCCTGCTGCTCAACGCCGGGCAGAACGCCATCAGCGCGGAAGAACTGGAAGACCTCTGCACTGTGATGGCCCAGCGCCTGTCGATCCTGCATGGCCTG
>JBFJZW010000332.1:0-4781 GCA_041621875.1 Pseudomonas sp.
AATGATGTGGATACTTTCCGCCTCCAGCTGTTTCAGGTGGGTCAGTTTATCGAGCATGGTTACTCACGATTTGCAGTGTAATTGGGCCGGCGGGCCGTGGACGATGGCGCACTCTAGCACAGCGCTCCCTTCTATTCAGGAGCCCGGTTAGATCGAAAAGGTCTAGCTTTATACCGGCAAAACAGGCCGAAGCAGCGCCTCAGATGGGGTTGTCGCAGTCGATAAAGCGGTGCTCCAGAGCGAAGTGACGCGCCAGGTATTCACCCAGCGCCTGCACGCCATAACGCTCGGTGGCGTGGTGGCCGGCGGCGATAAAGCTGATGCCGTTCTCCCGGGCACTGTGAAAGGTCTGCTCCGAAGCCTCGCCGGTCAGGTACAGATCGACGCCAGCGGCGATGGCCTGGTCGATATAGCCCTGACCGCCACCGGTACACCAGCCGACCCGCCGGATCAGCCCTGCGCCTGCGACCAGCAATGGCTCGCGCCCCAGCACCTGCTGCACACGACCTGCAAAATCCTCGGCACTGACGGCTTCATCGAGGGAACCGACCAGACCAACGGTACGCGGGTTGTCCGGTTCCAGCGGGCCTTCGACGGTGATGCCGAGCCGGTGGGCCAGCTGCACGTTGTTGCCCACCTCCGGATGCAGATCCAGGGGCAGGTGGTAGGCCAGCAGGCTGATATCGTGAGCCAGCAGGGCCTGCAGACGGCGACGCTTCATGCCGGTGACGCAGGGGTTTTCGCCCTTCCAGAAATAGCCATGGTGGACCAGCAGCACATCGGCCTCGGCCGCCACCGCGGCATCGACCAGGGCCTGGCTGGCGGTCACGCCACTGACGATACGGCGCACCTGAGGCCGGCCCTCGACCTGCAGGCCATTGGGGCAGTAATCGCTGATACGCGCCGCATTCAGATAACGGTCGGCTTCTGCCACCAGGGTTGCCAGAGCAATGGCCATAGGAATTCCTTCTTGCGCGGATTAGGGGTCGCTGCTTTATTACCGCCCACCCCTCTATAATGGCGCACCTTAAGGGGCCGGTCCGGCCCTCGCAACCCTCAGGATTCGATTGATGTTCAAGGCCCTGCGTTTTCTTGGCTGGCCCCTGCTGGCCGGCGTGCTTCTGGCGCTGCTGATTATGCAGTACTACCCGCAATGGGTCGGCCTGCCGAACCAGGATGTGCACGTGCGCCAGGCCCCGATCTACAGCCGCATGCAGGAAGGCCCGGTGTCCTATGCCGACGCCGTGGACATTGCCTCGCCCGCAGTGGCCAATCTTTACAGCACCAAGTTCACCAACAAACCGACCCTGCCCCTGTTCGACGATCCACAATTTCGCAAGTTCTTCGGCGACAACCTGCCACGGCAGCGACGCATGGAATCCAGCCTGGGTTCGGCGGTGATCATGAGTCCGGAAGGCTATCTGCTGACCAACAACCATGTGGTGGCCGATGCCGACCAGATCGTGGTGGCGCTCAAGGATGGCCGCGAAACCCTGGCCCGAGTCATCGGCAACGACCCGGAAACCGATCTCGCGGTGCTCAAGATCGACCTGCCACAGCTACCCTCCATGGCTCTGGGGCGCTCGGACAACGTCAAGATCGGCGATGTCACCCTGGCCATCGGCAACCCCTTCGGCGTCGGTCAGACCGTGACCATGGGCATTATCAGCGCCACCGGGCGCAACCAGCTGGGCCTCAATACCTACGAAGACTTTATCCAGACCGATGCGGCGATCAACCCCGGCAACTCCGGCGGAGCCCTGGTGGACGCCTATGGCAACCTGGTTGGGATCAACACCGCGATCTTCTCCAAGTCCGGCGGCTCGCAAGGTATCGGTTTCGCCATTCCAGTGAAGCTGGCGATGGATGTGATGCAGGCAATCATCGAGCATGGCCAGGTGATCCGTGGCTGGCTGGGCATCGAGGTGCAGCCGCTGACCCCGGAGCTGGCGGAATCCTTCGGCCTGGAAGGCCGCCCCGGGATCGTCGTGGCCGGCATCTACCGCGATGGCCCGGCGCAGAAATCCGGCCTGCAACCGGGCGACCTGATCCTCAGCATCGATGGCGAAGCGGCCGGCGACGGTCGCCGCTCGATGAACCAGGTGGCCCGAACCAAGCCCGGCGAGAAGATTCGCATCGAAATCATGCGTAACGGCAAGCTGCTGGAGCTCAATGCCGAGATCGGCGTGCGCCCGCCAGCCAACAGCAACTAATCCCTCAGGCATTCACCTTAACGATAACGCCCCTCAATTTTAATGTTATGTTATTACATTAAAATCATTCGAGAGGATTTCCGCCTTGCGCCCAGCCCTTGCACTCGCTGCCAGCCTGCTTGCCCCCGGCGCGCTGGCCGACACCCCGGTCCAGCTTACCGACAGCGTCATCACCGCTCCGACCGAGGTCGCCGATGGCCCGGTACAGGGTTATCGCGCCACCCGTTCCAGCAGTGCGACCAAAACCGACACGCCGCTCAGTGAAATCCCCCAGGCCATCAGCGTGGTGCCAGCCGCCGTGCTGGAAGACTTGGGCAGCAGCGATGTCGAGCGCGCCCTGGACTTTGCCGGTGGGGTAGCCAAGCAGAACGACTTCGGCGGCCTGACCCTCTACGAATACAGCGTGCGCGGCTTCACCACCTCGGAGTTCTACCAGGACGGTTTCAGCGCCAACCGTGGCTACCCGAGCACCCCGGACGCCGCCAATATCGAGCGCATCGAAGTGCTCAAGGGCCCCGCCGCCAGCCTTTATGGCCGCGGCGACCCCGGCGGCACGGTGAATATCGTCACCAAGAAGCCCCAGGCCGACAGCTTCGCCCGCCTGCAAACCAGCGCCGGCAGCTGGGACCGCTACCGCACCAGCCTGGACCTCAACAGCCCGCTGGATGACCAGGGCGACCTACTGGCGCGCCTCAACCTGGCCGTTGAGGACAACCACAGCTTCCGCGATCACGTGACCAGCGAGCGCCTGTTCGCCGCGCCCTCGCTCAGCTGGCAGCTCAGCCCCGATACCCGCTTGCTACTGGAAGCCGAAGTGGTGCGCCATCGCTCGGTATTCGACCGCGGCATCGTCGCGCCAAACAACCGGCTGGGCAGCGTGTCGCGCTCGACCTTCCTCGGCGAGCCCAGCGACGGTGACATCGAGAACGACAACAACCTTATCCAGGCCAGCCTTGAGCATGCCCTCAACGACAGCTGGCAACTACGCCTGGCCAGCCATTTCAAGGAAGGCGAACTGGCCGGTAATGCCTCGGAAAACCAGGCCCTGGCGGACGATGGACGCACCCTCACCCGGCGTTTTCGCGAGCGCGAAACCACCTGGCACGACAGCATCACCCAGCTGGAACTGCGCGGCGACGTGCAGTTCGGCGGGCTGCAACACCAACTGCTGATCGGCAGCGAGTACGAAAACTACCGCAAGAACGAGCGGGTCACCGAAGTGCGCCCGCGCAGCACCATCGATATCTATGACCCGATCTATGGCCGCCCACGCCCCACTGGCGCTCGCTCGGGCAGCGACAACCACGAACAGGTGCAAAGCCATGCGCTCAACCTGCAGGACCAGGTCGTCTTTACCGAGCGCCTGCGCGGCCTGATCGGCGTGCGCTTCGAGCACTTCGACCAGTCGATCGACAACCGGGTCAATGCTGCACGCAGCGATCAGCGCCACGATGCGCTTACCCAGCGCGCCGGCCTGCTCTATCAGCTGACGCCGGGCGTCGGCCTGTTCGCCAATGCCTCCACCTCGTTCAAGCCGAATAACGGCCTGGACCGCAGCGACCGGCCATTCGACCCGGAACAGGGCATCGGCTATGAGGCCGGCGTGAAGCTGGACCTATTGGACAACCGCCTCAGCTCCACCCTGGCGGCCTTTCACCTGACCAAGGAAAACGTGCTGACCGCCGACCCGGTCGACGCCAGCTTTCAGGCCGCCGCCGGGGAGGCGCGCAGCCAGGGCTTCGATCTGCAGCTCAGCGGCCAGCTGAGCGATGCCCTGCGGGTGATCGGTGCCTTCGCCTTTATCGACGCCGAGGTCACCAAGGGCGATGAGGCGCTGCCGGCCGGCAGTCGCCTGCTCGGTGTCGCCCGGCAAAGCGGCAGCCTGCTGGGCGTCTATGAGTTTCAGGACGGCTGGCTGCGCGGCTCGGACCTGGGCGCGGCCTTCAGCTATGTCGGCGACCGCTCGGGCCAGACCGGCAGCGACTTCAACTTGCCGGCCTATCACACCGTCGACCTGCTCGCCCATTACGCCTTCAGCCCGCGGGTAAAGGTCGGGGCCCACCTCAACAACCTGTTCGACGAGAAGTACTACGAGCGCTCCTACAGCAACCTCTGGATCATGCCCGGCGAGCCGCGCAACCTGAGCTTCAACCTGACTGTCGACCTCTGATTTCCCTCAACTCAAGGATCTTCCATGAAAAAAGTCTTTCCGTTACTCGCCGCCGCCCTGTTTATCGGACAGGTCCAGGCCCACGGCCTGTGGACCGAGCAACGCCGTGGCAATATCGAAACCATCTACGGCCACGGTGCCGAGGACAATGCCTTCAAGGCCGAGAAAATCAGCGGTGCCTGGGCCTACGACAGCCACGGCAAGATGATTCCGGTCACGGTCAAACGCCTGGATGACCACGCACGCCTGGAGCCGCTGAAGCCGCCAGCGCTGATGACTGTTGCCCTGGACAACGGCCCCTGGTCGTTGACCCCGGACAAGCAGTGGATCAACCAGGGCCGCAGCAAGGTGCCGAACTCGACCCAGTCGCTGCACACCTTCAAGTACAGCCTGGCGAT
>JBFJZW010000333.1:0-4772 GCA_041621875.1 Pseudomonas sp.
CACTGCTCGACGTGCGGGTTGATTTCCCGGTCGACAAAGTTACGGACCGTGCGGCGCAGCTCTTCGTGTTCTTGGGTAAAGATCATTGTTGTTCTCCTTGTAGGGTGCGCCGTGCGCACCGTGATCTTGGCTGGTGCGCACGGCGCACCCTACGGGTTAGAAACGGGCCACACCAAAGGTGCTGGGTTTTAGGGGGTGCAGATTGGCCTCGGCACAGATATCCAGCAGGTAGCCGAGCAGCTTGCGCGTATCGCGCGGGTCGATCAGCCCGTCGTCCCACAGGCTGGCGGTGCCGTACAGCGCGGTGGATTGGCTGTCGAGCTTCTGCGCGGTGACGCTTTCCAGCATGTCGAGCATTTTCGGGTCGGCTTCTTTGCCTTCCTTCAGGTGTTTTTCCTCGGTGACGATGCGCAGCACCTTGCCGGCCTGGGCACCGCCCATCACCGCGGTCTTGCTGTTGGGCCAGGCGAAGATAAAGCGCGGATCGAGGCCGCGGCCGCACATGGCGTAGTTGCCGGCCCCATACGAGCCGCCGACGACGATGGTGAGTTTTGGCACCGTGGCGTTGGCCACCGCCTGGATCATTTTCGAACCGTGCTTGATCACCCCGAGCTGTTCCGACTCGGTGCCGACCATAAAGCCGGTGGTGTTGTGGAAGAACAGGATCGGCGTGTTGCTCTGCTCGCACAGCTGGATAAATTGCGCCGCCTTGGCCGCGCCTTGCGGGGTGATCGGGCCGTTGTTGCCGATAAAGCCGCAGGGCTGGCCTTCGATCTGCAGGTGGCCGCAGACGGTCTGGTTGTCGAACTCGTTCTTGAAATCGAGAAATGCCGAACCGTCAGCAATGCGCGCGATAATTTCGCGCACGTCGTAGGGCTTCTTGGCGTCTGCCGGGACCAGACCGAGTAACTCATCAATTGGATACAGCGGCTCGCTGTAAGTCTTGGCCGGGCGCGCCGGCAGTTGGGCATTCCACGGCAGCATGGCGAGAATTTCACGGGCGATACGCACGCCGTCGGCATCGTTCTCGGCCAGGTATTCTGCGGTGCCGGCGACCTGGGCGTGCATCTCGGCACCGCCCAATTGCTCATCGGTGGCGATTTCGCCGGTGGCGGCTTTTAGCAAGGGGGGACCTGCGAGAAACATCTTGGCCTTGCCGCGCACCACCACCACGTAATCGGACAGCCCTGGCTGGTAAGCCCCGCCGGCGGTGCTGGAACCGTGTACCACGGTGATCTGCGGCAGGCCCATGGCGGACATGCGCGCCTGGTTGGCAAAGCCGCGCGCGCCTTCGACGAAGATGTCGGCGGCGTAGTTGAGGTTGGCACCGCCGCTTTCGGTCAGCGCCACCACCGGCAGCTTGTTCTCGACGGCGATCTGCTGCAGGCGCAGGGTCTTCTTCAGCCCGGTGGGGGAGATGGTGCCGCCCTTGATTG
Organism: Pseudomonas sp.; assembly: GCA_041621875.1. GTDB lineage: Bacteria > Pseudomonadota > Gammaproteobacteria > Pseudomonadales > Pseudomonadaceae > Aquipseudomonas. Next base: position 1,437 of record JBFJZW010000333.1, read on the forward strand.
CGCTGTTGCTGGCGCTGATCAGGCAGCGCACCCCGGCGATATAACCGATGCCGGAGATAATGCCGCCGCCGGCCTGGGTGCCGTCCTTGTCATCGTGCAGCTTGTAGCCGGCCAGCGACGCCAGTTCGAGAAAGGGCGCGCCGGGGTCGAGCAGCAGATTCAAGCGTTCACGCGGCAGCAGCTGGCCGCGTTTTTCGAACTTGGCTTTGGCCTCGGCAGCCTTGTTCAGGCAGTTCTGTTCGATCTGGCGAAAGCTGTCGACGGCGGCAAGCATGGCTTCGCGGTTCTTGGCGAAGTCCTCGCCATGCACGTCGATCTCGGAATGGATTACCGGCATCGCATCACTCTCCCTGGTCTTTCAGCACATCGGGCAAATAGGCCCGATGGAAGCCGTTGTAAGACTGGCTTTGTCCTGCCTTGGCCTTGAACAGTGGGAAGGCGCGGCTGCCTTGGCTGGCGGCACCGTCGATGCGCACCGTGTTGCCGCTGATAAAAGCGGCACCCGGCGATAGCAGAAAGACGATGGCCGCTGAGACTTCCGATTCTGTGCCGATGCGCTTGAGCGGCACATGCTCGCGCAGGGTGGGGATCACCGCCTTGAATGCGCCTTCGTAGGTGTCCATGCCGCTGGAGGCGATCCAGCCCGGTGCCACGGCATTGACCCGCACCCCGGCATAGCCCCACTCGACCGCGGCGGTCTTGGTGAAGTTCTCCATACCGGCGCGCGCAGCGCCCGAGTGGCCCATGCCGGGCATGCCGCCCCACATGTCGGCGAGCATATTGACGATGCTGCCGCCGGTCTTGCTCATGCTCTGGTTAAACACTTCGCGGGCCACCAGAAAACCGCCGACCAGGTTGGTGCGCACCACGGTTTCGAAGCCTTTCTGGTTGATCGAGGCGAGCGGGGCGGGGTACTGGCCGCCGGCGTTGTTGACCAGGTGATGGATGGGGCCACGCTCGGCAATCACCGCCGCGACCATGGCCTTGACCGAGTCCTCATCGCGGATATCGCAGACCTGATAGCTGACGCTGCCGCCGTCTTCGCGGATCTCGCCGGCGGTCTTCTCCAGCTTCTCCGGCTTGCGCCCGACCAGCACCACATGGGCACCCAGGTGCGCCAGCTCATGGGCGGTGCAACGGCCGATACCGCTGCCGCCGCCGGTGACCAGAATGGTCTGGCCGCTAAACAGGCCGGGGTTAAAGACTGAGTCGTAGGTCATTTTATTCTTGTCCTGACTGATGCCGGTGCGCGCGGCGCACCCTACGGGGTGGTGTAGGGTGCGCCATGCGCACCATTCAAGGTTTTCGCCAGAGCGCTGGGCACCGGCACCGGGAATTCCAGCAGCTGTTGGGCGAAGGCCTTGCCCTGCGGGTCGATGCGCAGGGAGGCGACGCCGCCGCCGCCCAGGGCGTTCTCCAGCAAGAAATTCAGGCTATGGCTGCCGGGTAAATACCAGCGGCTGACCTTGCCGGTTTGCGGGTCGAGCGTGTGCCGCATCCATTCGGCCACGGCAGCCTCGGTCAGCGCAGCGGCGATCCAGGCCAAGTACTCGGGCTTTCTGGCCATCACGCCGATATTGCTGTGGTTACCCTTGTCGCCGGAGCGCGCCACGGCCAGTTTGATCAACGGCACACTGGCGTCAGCCTGGCCGCTTGGCGGCGGGACGGCGCTGTCGGCAGCGATCTGTGCGCTATCCAGTACGGCGATCTGCGGCAGTGCAACGGGCGTGCGCTCACCGTCGATTTCTACCTGCAGCTGACAGGCAGACTTGTCGGCGAGAAAGCTGAACAGGCGGATCACCGGGTAGACCGTTGGACGGCCGCCGACGATGCCGGTCAGCCCCGGTGCCATGCCGGTGGCCGCCTGGGCGATCTCGCGGGAGAACAGCACCAGGGCTTCCTTCTTGGCATGGCGCACGGCGATCTTGATCACCACTTCGCGGCTGTCGGCACGCTGGCCGCGAGGGCCGTAGGTGGCCTCCGAACCCAGCAGTTCGATGCTGACTTCCTTGTAAGGCCCCCAGCCGCGCTCGGCGAAGATTTCCTCGGTCTTACTGATGATCGCCTGGCTGACGCGCTGGGCTTTCTTCACCGCATCGATGCCAGCCATCAGGCAGCTGGCGGTGCAGCGGAAACCGTCCGGGTAGGTGGCGCTGACCTTGTACTGAGCGGTTGGCGGCAGGCCGCGCGCGCCTTTCAGTTCAACGCGGTTTGCGCCGACCTGGCTGAGTTGCACCCGAGTGAAATCGCAGAGCACATCGGGCAGGTAATAGGCCCGTGGGTCGCCAATTTCATAGAGCATCTGCTCGCCCACGGTAAAAGGCGTGACCAAGCCGCCGGAACCCTCCGGCTTGGCCACGACAAAACTGCCATCGGCTGCCACTTCCACCACCGGGAAACCGATATGCTCAAAATCTGGCACGCTTTCCCAGTCGGTGAAGTTGCCTCCGGTGCACTGCGCGCCGCATTCGATGATATGCCCGGCCAGCGCGGCCTGGGCCAACTGGTCGTAGTCGTTCCAGCGCCAGGCAAATTCATGCACCAGGGCGGCGCTGACCACCGCGCTGTCCACCACGCGGCCGGTGATGACGATATCGGCACCCAGCTGCAAGGCTTCGACGATCCCCGGCGCGCCGAGGTAGGCGTTGACCGAGACGCAGAAGGGCGGCAACGGCGCGCCGCTGAACATCTCCACGGTGCCGGCCTTGGCCAGTTCGGCGAGCTGGGGTTGCAGGTTGTCGCCGTGCAGCACGGCAATCTTCAGGTCGACCCCGGCCTGCTCACAGGCGGCTGCCAGGGCGGCGGCGCAAGCGCTGGGGTTGACCCCGCCAGCATTGCTGATCACGCGGATCTGCTTGCTGGCGATATCGCCCAGCAGCGGTGTGAGGGTTTCCACGAAGTCGGTGGCGTAGCCGGCGTCCGGCTTCTTCATCCGCGCGCCGGCCATGATCGACATGGTGACTTCGGCCAGGTAGTCGAATACCAGGTAATCCAGTTCGCTGCCTTTTACCAGTTGGGCGGCGGCGGTGCTGGTATCGCCCCAGAAGGCGGAGGCGCAGCCGATGCGTACGGTTTTAGTCATTGGAATAGGTCCGCAACACATGAATAAGGTGACTCGAAGGCTACCAAGCAAGCGCTTGGTTGAAAAGCCCTTGATTCAATCTTTCTCAACCAAAGTACGGCCAAGCGCTTGCTTGGGTGGCTTGCGCAGCATAAATTTCACCAATAACGACAAGCACTTGGCTCAAACGCCCTGGGCGTTGGGTTCAAGGCAATAAAAGTTGGAGAGTACTTAGCGTGGATGATCAACAAGCGCAGGCGGTGATGCAAGATCGG
>JBFJZW010000334.1:0-4741 GCA_041621875.1 Pseudomonas sp.
ACTGGCTGCTGGAAAAGCTGGAGGCATTTATCCTCTCTGGCTCGATCCTGCTGATGGCGCTGAACTCGGTCGGCAATGTATTTGGCCGTTACCTGTTCAACCAGAGCCTGTACTTCTCCGAGGAACTCAATCAGTTCCTTATCATCTTCGTCACCTTCATCGGCTGCAGCTATGCCGCACGCCAGAACCGCCATATCAGTATGAGCGCCTTCATCGAGCAGCTGACCGGCAAGCCAGCTGCCGCCAGCCTGTTGCTGATTAACCTGCTTACGGCCGCCCTACTGTTCTGGCTGACCTGGGCCTCCGTCGGTTATGTGCAATCGGCCGCGCGCATCGGTCGCGCCTCCTCTGCACTACAAGTGCCGCTGCATTACATCTACCTGCTGATACCCCTGGGCTTAGGCATGAGCGGCCTGCAGTTCCTGCGCCACGCCTTTGTCCAGATGTTGGTACTGCTCGGCTGCCGTGAAGCACCGCCGCGGCATGTCGATGCTCCCCTTCCGCCACAAGCCTGAGTCCACGCCGCATGGATATGACTACCGCACTCCTGCTCATCATGCTGGTTCTGCTGCTGGCAGGCTTCCCAATGATGACCACCCTGCTGGCCGCAGCCGCCGCCGGATTCCTGTTCTTCTTCAACATGGGACCGGAGTTCCTTATCCAGCAGATGATCGCCGGCATCCGTCCGTCTGCCCTGGTAGCGGTGCCGATGTTTATCCTCGCCGCCGACATCATCACCCGGGGGGCCACTGCCAATCGCCTGTTGGATGTCGCGATGGCCTTCGTCGGCCACGTGCGCGGCGGAATGGCGGTGACCACCGCACTGAGCTGCGCGATGTTCGGTGCCTTGTCCGGCTCGACCCAGGCGACCGTGGTCGGGGTAGGCAGCATCATGCGACCGAAGATGCTGCAGCAGGGCTATAAGGATAGCTTCGCCATGGCGTTGATCATCAACGCCTCGGATATCGCTCTGCTGATCCCGCCGAGCATCGGCATGATCATCTATGGCGTGGTCTCGGGCACCTCGGTGGCCGAGCTGTTTATCGCCGGCATAGGCCCAGGTCTGCTTTTAATGGTGTTGCTGGCGGGTTACTGCTACATCTATGCGAGGATGGCGGGCATTCCCCGCAGCGAGAAGTTCAGCTGGAATGAACGCCTGCGTACCTGCCGTCGCGCCATCCTGCCACTGCTGCTGCCGGTAATGACCATCGGCGGTATTTACACCGGGGTATTCAGCCCCACCGAGGCCGCCGCGGTCTCGGTGCTCTATGCGCTGATTCTGGAAGTGCTGATTTTTCGCCGGGTCAGGCTCAGTGATCTGTCGAGCATTGCGCTGTCCACCGGACTGATCACCGCTGTGGTGTTTATCCTGGTGGCGGCCGGCTCGGCGTTTTCCTGGGTGATTTCCTTTGCCCAGATACCTCAGCAGATCCTCAGCGGCATCGGCCTGATGCAGGCTTCACCGACCGAACTGCTGATCATTATCTCGATCGCCTTCTTTATCGGTTGTATGTTCGTCGACCCGATCGTGGTGATGCTGATTCTGGTACCGATCTTCGCCCCGGCGGTTCGTCTGTCGGGTCTGGACCCAGTATTGGTGGGGACCATCATTACCCTGCAAGCTGCCATCGGCTCAGCTACGCCCCCTTTCGGGTGCGACATCTTCACCGCGATCGCGGTGTTCCGCCGGCCCTACTTCGAGGTGATCCGCGGCAGCCTACCTTTCTTCGCTATCCTGCTGCTTATGTCGGTGTTGCTGATCATGTTCCCGCCCATCACTCTGTTCCTGCGCGACCTAGCCTTCCGCTAGAAAGGGGTTGTACCCGAATCATTGATTTTAGGCTGTAAAGCCAGCAGCGACTGCTAGGCCGCCAGATTGCTCTGGCTCTACCATTCGCTTTCGTAGGGTAGCGGGTCTGTCCCGGAATGGGGTTAGTCCAGAAACCCGAAAGTCATTCGGAGTTTTCGGACTGAAGGCTGCAAGGAACGTTATTTCTTCTTTGTAGCCGGGCTCTACTCGTTTCAGCTGGGTAGCCAGATACCCAGGCGATGTACTCCAGCTGCTCAACTAAAAAATCTATAACCGCCCTCACTCTGGACGCCTGGTGTTTGCGGGTCTGGCTCGCCATCGGCACCCAGAAAGTCGCGCAGAGCATACTCAATATGATCGAATAATAGATCTGCCTGAACATGCCACTTGCCGAAATCGAAGAAATCGCCCGCCCCAAGAAACTTACCCCCGCCCAAAAAGCTCTATTACTATCCGTCAGCAAAGAGCCGGGGAAATACACCGACGGGGGTACAGTCGGGGAACATCGAAACGCGGTTCCGCATCGTACCGCCCAGCCTCAACCTCGTTCTGGCCATGACCGCGCCGGAGGGAAAAGCCGATCGCTGGAGACTGATGCAGGCGCACCATTGCTCAGAGCAGGAAACGGCTTTCAGCATGACAGAGCGCATCGACAAAGCCCGAGGCGTCGTGCCATAAGACTGAACTTTTTTCACCGCACATATACGAAACGGTACAACGAGCGCAGACCACCCCATACATCCACGAACGGCTAGCCACGTTGCCCCCTGAAGGAAACGATCCACTTGAGCGCCAAGCAGATATCGGAAGCTGAAATGCGCGAGGCATTAGGCCTTAGCCCTTCATCACCGAAAGAATCACCCCCGCCAGAAAAGACCAAGCAAACCGCGGTTTATACCCTGGTCGAGTTGAGCGTCAGACAGAAAACAGGAGGCCCGGCCTTCAGGTTCGAATACCGTTCCCGCTCGATCAGCACTCTCACTGCTCGGCTTGAAGCAGAGAAAGCCGTGCGGCAGCAAGGACTAGAGGTCTGGGCCGTGCTGGATATTCACCAGACCACCGAATAAAGCTTGGCTATAATCCGCTCCTTTCAGACGCCAGAAGGAACCACCCGTGAACAAAGCTGAACTGATTGAAGCCATCGCCACCTCGGCTGACCTGCCCAAGGCAACTGCTGGCCGCGCCCTGGATGCCATCACCGGTGCCATCTCTTCTGCCCTGCAAAATGGCGAAAGTGTCAGCCTCGTGGGATTCGGTACCTTCGCGGTGAAGGCACGCGCTGCACGCGATGGCCGCAACCCGCAAACCGGTACCACGATCAAGATTGCAGCGGCCAAGCTGCCCGGTTTCAAAGCCGGCAAGACGCTGAAAGACGCGGTGAACTGAGCGCGTCGCAGAACGACAAAAGGGCCTGAATTCAGGCCCTTTTTGCATGTGCACAGGCCACTCAGGCGTGACTCATGTGCCGCTCCAGCAACTCTCGGCGTTGTTTGGCCTCGACAGACAAGGCCGTGGTGGGACTCAGCAATAGCCGCGGCAAGCCGATCGGTTCGCCAGTCTCGTCACACCAGCCATAACTGCCATCGTCGATCCGCGCCAGGGCTTGCTGGAATGCGGGAAGCATCCTGCGATCGCGATCGATCAGGTGCAGCAGGGTCATGCGCTCCTCTTCGATAGAGGCGACATCTGCCACATCGATCGGTCGCTCCAACTCGGCCAGACGCGCCTTGCCGCCCTCGACGCGGTCGTTGCACTCCTCCAACTGGGCGAGCAGCAGCGCCTTGAAAAAAGCCAACTGAGCCTCGTTCATGTAGTCGGACTCGGCGGCCGAAAGTAGTTCGTCTCGTGTCATTCCATGCATCCTCTTCACCCATCTGCTCCGCTTACTGGATACTCATCTCGCCGCTCCAGCGCCTCATAAGCCAATTATCCAGCATTGATCGTCATCGAAACCAGCCACGGCTGCCGACAAGAGCTTGAACCAATGGGCGGACGAGGTGTTCGAGCGCACGGCGCATACCTGATACCCCGGCCTCACTGAAAATCCCGACTCCGCACATCCAGCCCAACCAACAATGGCGTCAGGTCGCTCAGACGCCCCGCGATCAGATGACGCACGCCGCCCTTGGACTCCAGATGGCCATCCACCCGGAGCAATTGCGAGCCGAGCAATACCCGCCGCTGGCGCTCGGCGAGGTCGTGCCAAACCACCACATTGACCATGCCGTACTCGTCTTCCAGGGTGACGAAGATCACCCCGCTGGCAGTCTGTGGCCGCTGCCGGCCGATCACCAGGCCGGCCACGCTGACGTTGCGCCCATGCTCGACGCTGAGCAGATCGCGCGAGCTGCGGCAGCGCTGGTCTCGGAGCTGGCAGCGCAGCATGGCCAGTGGGTGCGGGCCGAGGGTGGTACCGACGGTGGCGTAATCGGTATGCAAGTCCTCGCCCGCCGTCGGCAATGGCAACGCCACCCGGGCCTCCTCCCGCGCCGGCAGGTTGGCGAACAACGGCGGCGGCACCTCGACACCGGCCACCGCCCAGCGGGCGCTGTGGCGATGTCCGACCAGACCGCGCAAGGCACCGCAATCGGCCAACAGCTCACGCGCACGGGCATCGAGTCCGGCGCGGCAGCAGAGGTCGGCGACATCTGCGAAGGGCCTCTCACGCCGGGAGCCTTCGATACGCCGAGCATCCTCCTCGCGGAACCCACGCACCATGCGCAGGCCCAGACGAATAGCCAAGGCCCCCTCCTTGTCTGGCTCCAGGGAGCAATCCCACTCGCTGTGGCGCACGTCCAGCGGGCGCACTTCGATGTCGTGACGGCGCGCGTCCTGTAGCACCTGGTCGGGGCTGTAGAAGCCCATCGGCCAACTGTTGATCAGCGCGCAGGCGTAGATGGCCGGCTCGTGGCATTTCAGCCAGCAACTGGC
>JBFJZW010000335.1:0-4730 GCA_041621875.1 Pseudomonas sp.
AGGGCGTTGTAACGCCGTGCTGCACCAATACCGTTCGCGGCCTCGGCCGCTACAAGGCTGTCTTCGCAGCGCTAGAAGGTTGTTCGGCGCTCGTCGTGCCGGGTATGCCAAGCAGCGCAATAGGCTCCAGGGCTGAACTGGTCTGGTTGATGCGTTCGAGCAGCTGGTTGATGGCTTGGCGATCTCGGCCGTTGCTCAGGTGCTGATCGGCAGTTTCCTGCACGCTGCGCACATGCCGCAGCAGATCGGTTTTCTGCGTAGTGCGCAGCGGCTGGTAGAGCAGATTCTTGAAGGCTTGCAGCAAACCGAGCAGCACACTCACATCGGCGCAACCGTAGTGGCGAATGGGGCCGAATACCTGTTGCAGCAACTCATCCAGCGAGAGTTCGTAATGCCAGAGCCGCGGTGGGCCGTCGTCCGCCAGGGTGACATCCAGGTCCGGCAGGGACAGGCGCTTGCTGAACAGCACGCTGAGCAGGTCGATGGCGGTAATCGCCGTGCCGGGGTCGTTGATGCCCGGGCTGAGCGCCTTGACGGCGATTTCCGACATCTGCGTGCAGCCAAACAGGTAGTGGGTGTGGGCGTATTCCTCGAGAAAGAAATCGAAGCAGTCGAGCAGCGCATCGCTAATCGCAGGATCGACCTCGCGGTCGAGCTTGAACAGCGGCCGGCCACTCATCACAAAGAACCCGCGGTGGATCATCACGGTCATGCGCAGGTCGTGCTCGCACAAGATTGTGTTGATCGGGTTGACGTTGATCTCTTTGAAATAACCACTGCGTTGCGCGCAGATTTCCTGCCAGTTTTGATCCTCTGGCCAACTGGGCAGATTGTCGATAGAGGCCAGCTTGGCTTCGCGCGCGGCGAGTTTCGCCAGGGTGGTGTGGTACAGATTGTTGAGGATGTACTCCACCTGAATCGAGCGGGAAATGGAGTGGATAAAGTGCACAAACAGGCCCAGGCAGGCGAGGCCCATCGCCAGTGCCATCAGCACACCGAGGCTGGGTACCTGGGTTGAGTTGTCCAGTTCAATCGTGGTGATCAGCAGCAGCGAGAAGAGGATGGTGCCGAGGTAGAACCCCAGGGTCTTCTGATGGCTTTTATCGCTGATCAGGCCGGGCACTACGCGCGGTGACAGCGCGGCGGCGGCATTGTTGAGCACCACCATGACCATGGAGAAGCTGAACACCATCAGCGACAGGATGCCGCCGACCAGTGTGCCCAGAATCAGGCGGGCATTGTCGGCATTGCGCACCAGGCCGATATCAATCTCGCCTTTGAGCGACATCATCCAGGGCTGGTATTCGATGCTCATGCTCAGCAGGCACAAAACGAAGAAGCCCAATGCGATCAACGTCGGATAGAGGGCCAGGCTCTGCAAGATGCGCTGGTACAGGCGGAAGGCTAAGTTCAACAAGCGGGGCACGGGCGTCTCGGTGCGATGGGCGTGCGGCGACTATAGCAAGCTTGTTGGCCCATGCTGCTACCTGAGCCCTGCTGCTGCAGGGCTCAGGCGCGTTTCAGTCGCAGCAGACGCGTGAAATGGCGCTGGCCAGCTGATCCAGGCGCTCGCCGTCGAGCCCGGCCATATTGGCCCGGCCGCTGCCGACCATATACACGCTGAACTCATTGCGCAGGCGTTGCACCTGGGTTGGGCTCAGGCCGGTGTAGGAGAACATGCCGCGCTGCGCGGCGATATGCGCAAAGCGTTCACTCAGGCCGTAAGGCTGCAGGGCTTTGACCAGGCCGGCACGCAGGCTGGCGACGCGCTGGCGCATGCTCTCCAGTTCTTCGCTCCACAGGGCTTTCAGTTCGGCATTATCGAGAATGCTGGCGACCACCGCTGCGCCGTGGGCCGGCGGCGTGGACCACAGATTGCGCGCGATAAAGGCCAGCTGGCTGCGCACATCCTGCAGTTTTTCCGCGGTCTCGGCGCAGACGATCAGTGCGCCGGTGCGCTCGCGGTACAGGCCGAAGTTTTTCGAGCAGGAGCTGGTGATCAGCAGCTCCGGCAGCTCGGCGGCGAACAGGCGCACGGCGAAGGCATCCTGCTCCAGGCCATCGCCAAAGCCCTGGTAGGCGAAGTCGATCAAGGGCAACAGCTCGCGGGCCTTGACCACCTCCAGCACGCGTTTCCAGTCGCGCGGGGTGAGGTCGAAGCCGGTGGGGTTGTGGCAGCAGGCGTGCAGCAGCACCACATCGCCCTTGGGCACGTGGGTGAGGGCGGCGATCATCGCCTCGACATTCAGCTGGTTGTCCGCGCCGACATAGGGGTAATGCCCGACGCGCAGGTCAGCGGCAGCAAAGATGCTCTCGTGGATCGGCCAGGTCGGGCCGCTCAGCCAGATGCCACGGCCCGGCAGGCAGTGGGCGATAAAGTCCGCACACAGGCGCAATGCCCCGGTACCGCCAGGCGTCTGGGTGGTGCCGGCGCGTTCGGCCAGCAGCGGGCTGTCGGCACCCAGTACCAGCTGACTGAGCAGGCTGCCAAACAGTGGGTCGCCATGGCCGCCGATATAGCTCTTGGTCGTTTCGCTTTCCACCAGCCGCTGTTCGGCGAGTTTCACCGCGCGGGGAATCGGCGTCAGGCCCTGGGCGTCCTTGTACACGCCGACGCCGAGGTCGAGCTTGGCCGGGTTGCGATCAAGCCGGTAGGCGTCCATCAGGCCGAGAATCGGATCACCCGGCACTCGCACTATGCTGTGGAAGTGGCTCACTTGCGGCCCTCGGCACCTGCAGCCAGCACATCGGTGCGTGCGGCCATGATGAAGTCGTTGCGGTGCAGGCCGCGCATTTCATGGCTCCACCAGGTCACGGTGACCTTGCCCCATTCGGTGAGCAGGGCCGGGTGATGGCCGACTTCCTCGGCGATGGCCCCGACTGCGTTGGTAAAGGCCAGGGCGTGGCGGAAATTCTTGAACAGGTAGACCCGCTCCAGTTCCATATGGTCGTCGCGTACCTCGATATTCCAGTCCGGAATCTCGCGGATCAGTTCGGCCAGCTCCTCATCGCTGACTTTCGGCGCATCGGCGCGGCAGGCTTCGCATTGGGCTTGGGCAAGGGACATTGGGTTCTCCAGGGATCTAAAGGTGAGCCGTAGGATGGGTTGAGTGCAGCGATACCCATCAAACTGGGAAATGATGGGTATCGCGATGCTCAACCCATCCTACAAGGTAGCTACGCGGCTTTCGGCGGAAATTTCGGGGCGTGCAGACCCAGGCGCATGGCCTGCTGGACCATGGCCATGATGTCTTCATGGGCCAGTTCGAACAGGTGCTTGAGTTCCGGCAGGACGTAATACAGCGGCTGCAGGATGTCGATGCGATAGGGCGTGCGCATGGCCTCTATCGGGTCGAAGGCCAGGTGCTCGGGTTCGTCCGACAGACTATAGAGGGTTTCCTTCGGCGAGGAGAGAATGCCGCCGCCGTAGATGCGTTGGCCCTGGCTGGTGTCGACCAGGCCGAACTCGATGGTCAGCCAGTACAGACGCGCCAGGTACACGCGTTCCTCCTTGCTGGCAGCCAGGCCGAGTTTGCCGTAGGTATGGGTAAATTCGGCGAACCAGGGGTTGGTCAGCAGCGGGCAGTGGCCAAAGATCTCATGGAAGATATCCGGCTCCTGCAGGTAGTCCAGTTCCTCCGGGGTGCGGATAAAGGTGGCCACCGGAAACTGCTTGCTGGCCAGCAGCTCGAAGAAGGTCTGAAACGGGATCAGCGCCGGCACCCGGGCCACGCGCCAGCCGGTGCTGGCTTCGAGCACCCGGTTGATTTCGCCGAGCTGCGGGATGCGATCGAGGGGCAGGGCGAGCTGGTCGATACCGTCCAGATATTCCTGGCAGGCGCGCCCTTCGATCACCTTGAGCTGGCGGGTGATCAGGGTATTCCACACCCGATGCTCGGCTTCCGGGTAATGGATAAAGCCACTGTCATCCGGTTCGCGAGCCAGGTATTGCGTGCTCTTCATCGCTGCCTCCTGCTGGGGCTTTGTTGTTGTGTTTGAGCTAGAGATACGCCAGCAATTGCAGTTATGCAGCCCTCGGTTGGGCTGGGGGCGGGTGAGCGGGGTGGTTATTTCGTAAAGAATTGATTACGTGTCCGGCAATGCGGCCAAGTATCGTCTTGCTGGTGCGCTAATCTGTCACATATTCTTGACGAAAAATCCGCCGCACCTGTCGAATTTTTCGCCAGGCGGCCCATACAAAGCCTGTTTAGAGTCCTGCCATGCGTATCAAAGTCCACTGCCAGAACCGAATTGGCATTCTGCGCGACATCCTCAATCTGCTGGTCGACTACGGCATCAACGTCGCCCGCGGCGAAGTCGGCGGCGAGCAGGGCAATGCCATCTACCTGCACTGCCCGAACCTGATCAATCTGCAGTTCCAGTCTCTGCGGCCGAAGTTCGAGGCGATTCCCGGGGTTTTCGGGGTCAAACGCGTCGGTCTGATGCCCAGCGAGCGCCGTCACCTGGAACTCAATGCCTTGCTCGGCGCGCTGGATTTCCCGGTGCTGTCGATCGATATGGGCGGCAGCATCGTCGCGGCCAACCGCAGCGCCGCGCAGCTGCTCGGGGTGCGGGTGGACGAGGTGCCGGGCATTCCGCTGTCGCGCTACGCCGAGGACTTCGACTTGCCGGAACTGGTGCGTGCCAACAAGTCGCGGATCAACGGCCTGCGGGTCAAGGTCAAGGGCGATGTGTTCCTCGCCGATATCGCGCCGCTGCAGACCGAGCAT
>JBFJZW010000336.1:0-4698 GCA_041621875.1 Pseudomonas sp.
GCAGCAAAGGGCTGCAGGCACTTATGCACAGATACTTGGCTGACTAATAGTTACTAACATTACTAAGAATCTTTAAATATTCTCTTCTTTATATTTCTTTATGCAGGAAAAGACTGGTTGGAAATTGACCTGACCCTCCGCTTTCTCTAGAATTGCCGGTCTCTTAAAACGGGGGCCATTCCGGCCCGTAGTCGACCACCCAGGTACCGCACCATGAAACGTACTTTCCAACCCAGCACTATCAAACGCGCTCGCACCCACGGTTTCCGTGCTCGTATGGCCACCAAGAACGGCCGTGCTGTCCTGTCGCGTCGCCGCGCCAAGGGCCGTAAGCGTCTCGCCGTCTAAATTTCGGTCTTGTGGTGAGTCGAGACTTCAGTCGGGAAAAGCGCCTGCTAACCCCCCGGCAATTCAAGGCAGTCTTCGACTCCCCTAGCGGCAAAGCTCCGGGCAAAAATGTCCTGCTGCTGGCGCGCAACAACGATCTCGATCACCCCCGTCTGGGTCTGGTGATCGGGAAGAAGAGCGTCAAGCTCGCGGTTGAGCGCAATCGCCTGAAACGCCAGATACGTGAATCGTTCCGCCTCAACCAGGACAACCTGGTTGGCTGGGACATTGTCGTGGTGGCGCGTAAGGGTCTCGGCGATCTGGAGAATGTTGAACTGGCCCGCCAGTTCGGCAAGCTCTGGAAACGCCTGGAACGCAGCAAACCCAGCCCGCAAGCACCTGCTCAAACCGGGGTAACCGACAGTACCCATGCGTAAACTGGCCTTGCTTCCAATCCAGTTCTACCGCTACGCCATCAGCCCCTTGATGGCCAGCCACTGTCGTTTTTACCCAAGCTGTTCCTGCTACGCGCTTGAGGCCATTGAACACCATGGCGTCACGCGTGGTGGCTGGCTGACCCTGCGTCGGCTTGGCCGCTGTCACCCGTGGAATCCCGGTGGCTACGACCCGGTTCCCCCCGCGAAAACCTCCCGTTCCTCTTCGATGGCCGAATAATCATGGATATTCAACGCTCGATCCTGATCGTCGCCCTGGCAATCGTGTCCTATATGATGGTTCTCCAGTGGAACCAGGACTACGGTCAAGCTGCCCTGCCGACTGAAACTGCCGCAGTCAGCAGCAGTGTTCCGGGCTTGCCGGATACCACCGGCACTGCTTCCACTGCTGTCAGCAGTGACGATATTCCGAGTGCAGTGACTGCAGTCGAGCCAGGGTCCATCAGCGTTGCCCCGACGGCCGTCAGTGATGAACTGATTCGGGTCAAAACCGATGTCCTGGAACTGGCCATCGATCCTCGCGGTGGCGATGTGGTGCAACTGCGCTTGCCGCAATACCCACGCCGTCAAGACCGTCCCGACGTGCCTTTCCAGCTGTTCGACAACGGTGGCGAGCGGGTCTATCTGGCCCAGAGCGGTTTGATTGGCAGCAATGCTCCGGACAAATCCAGTGGTCGAGCCTTGTGGAGCAGCGACAAGCAGAGCTATGAAATGGCCGAAGGCCAGGACCAGCTGCAGGTCGACCTCAAGCTCAGCGAAGACGGCGTCAACTACATCAAGCGCTTCAGTTTTATCCGCGGCTTGAATCCACAGTGCTCGGAAAAAGAGCAGCAGCAGAAAAAACCGGGTTGCGTCGACCCGGCCGCCTATCAATTGACCGTCAGCTACCTGATCGACAACCAGAGTGGCCAGGCCTGGAGCGGCAACATGTTCGCCCAGCTCAAGCGTGATGGCAGCGACGATCCGTCCTCCACCACTGCCACCGGCACTGCGACCTACCTCGGTGGCGCGCTGTGGACAGCCGAAGAGCCGTACAAAAAAGTGTCGATGAAAGATATCGACAAACAAGCCTTCAAAGAAACCGTTCAAGGAGGCTGGGTTGCCTGGCTACAGCATTACTTCGTCACTGCCTGGATCCCAGGCAAAGACAGCACCAACCAGGTACAGACCCGCAAAGACAGCCAAGGCAACTACATTGTCGGCTTTACCGGCCCGGCCATTCAGGTTGCTGCCGGCGCTCAGGGCGAAACCAGTGCCGTTCTATATGCCGGCCCGAAGCTGCAAGGTCATCTGAAGACCCTGTCACCCGGCCTCGAGCTGACCGTCGATTACGGCATCCTGTGGTTCCTGGCCCAGCCGATCTTCTGGCTGCTGGAAGTTATCCACAACCTGCTGGGTAACTGGGGCTGGTCGATCATCTTCCTGACCCTGATCATCAAGCTGATCTTCTTCCCGCTGTCGGCCGCCAGTTACAAATCCATGGCGCGCATGCGGGCCGTTGCACCCAAGCTGGCTCAGTTGAAAGAGCAGCATGGCGACGACCGGCAGAAGATGTCCCAGGCGATGATGGAGCTGTACAAGAAAGAGAAGATCAACCCGCTCGGCGGCTGCCTGCCGATCCTGGTGCAGATGCCGGTCTTCCTCGCGCTCTACTGGGTATTGCTGGAATCCGTGGAAATGCGCCAGGCCCCGTGGCTGCTGTGGATAACCGACCTGGCGATCAAGGACCCGTTCTTTATCCTGCCGATCATCATGGGCGCGACCATGTTTATCCAACAGCAGCTCAACCCGACGCCGCCGGACCCGATGCAGGCCAAGGTACTGAAGATGATGCCGATCATTTTCACCTTCTTCTTCCTCTGGTTCCCGGCCGGTCTGGTGCTGTACTGGGTGGTCAACAACATCCTGTCGATCGCACAGCAGTGGTACATTACCCGCAAGATCGAAGCAGCGACGAAGGCTGCCGAAGCCTAAAGTCAGGTTGCTTCTAAGCTTGAACAAAACGCCCCTCTTCAGGGGCGTTTTGCTATGCCCCGTTTGGAGAACCCCATGCAACTAGCCCGCGAAACCATAGCCGCCGTTGCCACCGCTCAAGGCCGTGGTGGGGTCGGCATCGTCCGTGTCTCCGGTCCCCTGGCGGGACAACTGGCCCAGGCCATCTGCCAACGTCAGCTGCAACCGCGCTACGCCCACTACGGGCCGTTCTTCGCCGATGCCCAGCAGGTGCTGGATGAAGGCCTGGCCCTGTATTTCCCCGGGCCCAACTCCTTTACCGGCGAGGATGTGCTGGAATTGCAGGGCCATGGCGGCCCTGTGGTGCTCGATCTGCTGCTGCGCCGCTGCGTCCAGCTCGGCGCACGCCTGGCGCGTCCGGGGGAGTTCAGCGAACGGGCCTTTCTCAATGACAAACTCGACCTGGCCCAGGCCGAGGCGATTGCCGACCTGATCGAAGCCAGCTCCGAGCAGGCCGCGCGCAATGCCCTGCGCTCGCTGCAGGGCGAGTTCTCGCGACGCGTGCATGGCCTCACCGAGCGCCTGATCAGCCTGCGCATCTATGTCGAGGCGGCCATCGATTTTCCCGAGGAGGAAATCGACTTTCTCGCCGATGGCCATGTATTGAATCTGCTCGATGGCGTACGCACGGATCTTGACGGGGTGCTGCGCGAGGCCGGCCAGGGTGCCTTGCTGCGCGACGGTATGACGGTGGTGATAGCCGGCCGGCCCAATGCCGGCAAGTCCAGCCTGCTCAATGCCCTGGCCGGTCGCGAAGCCGCCATCGTCACCGAGATCGCCGGCACCACCCGCGACGTGCTGCGTGAACATATCCATATCGATGGTATGCCCCTGCATGTGGTGGATACCGCCGGCCTGCGCGCGACCGAGGATCAGGTCGAGCGCATCGGCGTCGAGCGAGCGCTCAAGGCCATTGGCGAGGCCGACCGTATCCTCCTGGTGGTGGATGCCACGGCTCCCGAAGCGGACGATCCCTTTGCCCTGTGGCCCGAATTTCTCGACCAGCGCCCGGACCCGGCCAAGGTCACCCTGATCCGCAACAAGGCCGATCTGTCGGGCGAGGCCATTGCCCTGGAAGCCTGCAATGACGGCCATATCACCATCAGCCTGTCGGCCAGGTCGACCGAAGGCCTGGACCTGCTGCGCGAACACCTCAAGGCCTGCATGGGCTACGAGCAGACCGCCGAGAGCAGCTTCAGCGCCCGTAGACGCCACCTGGAGGCGCTGCGCCAGGCCGCCACTCACCTTGAGCATGGCCACGCCCAGCTGACCCTGGCCGGGGCCGGCGAACTGCTGGCAGAAGACCTGCGCATGGCCCAGCAGGCCCTGGGCGAAATCACCGGTGCGTTCAGCTCCGACGACCTGCTGGGGCGGATCTTTTCCAGCTTCTGTATCGGTAAATAGGCTGGGCGACACACGCCGTCTCACCTGCCAACGCATCGCCTAATCCATCAGCTGCACGATATTTCTGATGGGTTACGGCGCATCGAATCATGCGCCGCATCTGCAATACCCTCCCTGCGCCTAACCCATCCTACGTAGCGTCTCTCTCAAAACCTCATTTATGCCCTCCAGGCAGGCCTTCGCCTGGGCGAAATATGGGTGTCCAAGCACTTATTTATCCACCTAAGCCCTGTGGAAAACCCGGCCTAAGCCCTGGCTATAACCCGGTGATAAAACGGAGGATAACTGCCCCTGTGGATAACCATGCATTCCATCCACAGCTTGCGTACGGCAACTGAACAGGCAGATGGCAGGATCAGCACAGACTTTTCAAACGCTGCAGGCCTTGATGCCATTGGCCTGTAGCCATCTATCCACAGAAAAGCCGTTGTTAAGTAATAAACATATAAACAAGGCTTTATAAAAATTCATTCTTTTATTCTTTATTAACCGATCGACC
>JBFJZW010000337.1:0-4687 GCA_041621875.1 Pseudomonas sp.
GCGGCACCGAGCCGGTGCCGCCGGGGAGGATCGTGATGTTGCAGGGCGTGCCGCCCAGGGCAAGAGGCCTGGCCGCGCTGGCCGGCCTCAGGCCCGCGCCAGTTCCGGCAGGTCGCCGGCCAGGCCCAGGGCCTGCCGCACGAACAGCGCCTTGGCTTCGGGCAGGTCGTCGACCCAGTTGAGCCCGGCATTGCGCAACCAGCGCACCGGCAGCGGGTCGGCCTGGAACAGCCGCTCGAAGCCTTCCATCGCCGCCATCATCGCCAGGTTGTGCGGCATGCGCCGGCGTTCGTAGCGGCTGAGCACCTTCACATCGCTCAGGCGTTCGCCGCGCTGCGCGGCATGCTGCAGCACCTCGGCCAGCACCGCGACATCGAGAAAGCCCAGGTTGACGCCCTGACCGGCCAGCGGATGAATGCTGTGGGCCGCATCGCCCACCAGCACCAAGCCTTCTTCCACATAGCGCTTGGCGTGGCGTTGGCGCAGCGGGATGCACAGGCGCGGGTCAGCGTGCAGCACCTCGCCCAGGCGATGCTCGAAGGCAAAGCCCAGGGCGCGGCGGAAATCGGCCTCGTCCAGGGCCATCAGGCGCTCGGCTTCGCTCGGGGTCACCGACCAGACGATCGAACACCAGTGCTCGCCTTCGGGGCCTGCCAGCGGCAGAAAGGCCAGCGGACCGTCATCGGTAAAGCGCTGCCAGGCGGTAGCCTGGTGCGACTTGCTGCAGCGCACGCTGGTGACGATGGCGTGGTGCAGGTAATCCCATTCACGGGTGGCGCAACCGGCCAGGCGACGCACCGCCGAGTTGGCCCCGTCGGCGGCGATCAGCAGCGGCGCACGCAGTTGGCGGCCGTCATTCAGGCTGAGCAACCAGCCATCGCCGGAGCGGCGCAGCTGCTCCAGGCGGGCACCCGGCAGCAGGCCAATCGGACTGTCGTGCAGGCGCTCGAGCAGGGCGTCCTGCACCACCCGGTTCTCGACGATATGGCCGAGCGCCTCGGCATGCACGCTGGCCGCACTGAAATGGATCTGCCCGGTGCCGGAGCCATCCCACACCTGCATCTCGGCATAGGGGCAGGCGCGTCGCGCGGCGATGCCGGGCCACACACCGAGGCGGTCGAGAATGCGCTGGCTGGCCACCGACAGGGCGCTGACCCGCGGTTCGAACGCGGCCTGCGGGTCAAAGGGTTTGACGCTCAGCGGGCCGCCATCGATCAGCAGGATTTCCAGCCCCTGCTCCTGCAGGGCCAGCGCCAGGGCGCTGCCCACCATACCCGCGCCAACGATAATCAGATCCGCGTGCATCATGCATCCTTAAGAGTGGGACGGCGACCTTACTGCGGCCGGGTGCCCAGGCCCATGGCCTGGCGGGCGAACCAGCGTTTGGCCGGAGGAAATAGATCAAGGCCGAGCAAACCGAGATTGCGCCCGGCCGTCAACAGCGGCTGACCGGTGCTGAACAGGCGGGTGACCTGATCGGAGAAGCCGACGGTCAGCTGCTGGTCCAGCTGTTGGCTGCTCAGATAGCGCTGCAGGGTGGCCAGATCGCCCAGAGGCGCACTGCTGGCCAGCAGGGTTTCGGCCAGCACCAGGGTGTCGCGCAGCGACAGGTTATAGCCCTGGCCGGCAATCGGATGCAGGCTGTGCGCGGCATTGCCGAGCACCACCAGATGCTGACGCACCTGCTCCTTGGCTGCAGTCAGTGCCAGCGGGTAGAGGTGGCGCGCGCCGACCTGGCGCAGGCTGCCCAGGCGATAGCCGAAGGCTTGCTGCAGCTCGCCGAGAAACGCCGCATCGTCCAGCGCCGACAGGCGCTCGGCTTCCTGGGTGGCGCGGGTCCAGACCAGGGCGCAGCGGTTATCCGCCAGCGGCAGCAAGGCCATCGGCCCTTCTTCGGTAAAGCGCTCGAAGGCCAGGCCGTTGTGCGCATCCTGCGGGCTGACGTTGGCGATCAGCGCGCTTTGCCCATACGGCGTGTTGCTCACGGTGATGCCCAGTTGCTCACGCAAGCCGGAGCGGCCGCCCTCGGCGAGAATCGCCAGGCTGCACTCAAGCGCGCTGCCGTCATCCAGGGTAAGGCGGTAGCCATCGGCCAGGGCCTGCATGCGTGTGACCTGGGCCGGGCTACGCCAGCTCACCACCTGCGGGTCCAGGGCCCGCCACAGGCATTCGCCGAGCCAGGCGTTTTCCACCACATAGCCCAGCGCCGGCACGCCTTCTTCCTCGGCACTCAGGCGCGCGGCGGCAAAGCGGCCACGGTCGGAAACATGAATCTGCTTGATCGGCTCGGCGCGCTGGCTGATCTGCTGCCACAGGCCGAGGCGTTGATAGATCTGTTGCGAGCCAAACGACAGCGCGGTAGAACGCGCGTCGTAGCTGGGCTGATAACCATTGCCCGGGGTGAACGGCTCGATCAGGCAAATACTCCAGCCGCGCTGCTTGGCTTCGGCCTGCAGGGCCACGGCCAGACTCGCCCCCACCAGGCCACCACCGATAATCGCGATATCCACCCGTTGCATAGTCTAGGCGGCCGCGCTGCGGGCCGCAGCCATCAGCGCTTCGATCTCGGCGACGGTTTTCGGCACGCCGGTGGTGAGGACCTCGCAGCCGGTCTTGGTCACCACCACGTCATCCTCGATGCGCACACCGATGCCGCGCCATTTCTTCGCAACGTCCTGGTTGTCCACGGCGATATAGATGCCCGGCTCCACGGTCATGGCCATGCCGACTTCCAGCACGCGCCATTCGCCGCCGACCTTGTACTCGCCGACATCGTGCACATCCATGCCCAGCCAGTGGCCGGCGCGGTGCATATAGAAGGGCTTGTAGGCCTCACTGGCGATCAGTTCTTCGACCTCGCCCGCAAGCAGACCCAGCTCCACCAGCCCGGCGGTAATCACCCGCACGGTGGCTTCGTGGGCTTCATTCCAGTGCTTGCCCGGGGCGATATGCTTGAAGGCTTCCTCGTTGGCCTTGAGCACCAGCTCGTAGATGGCCTTCTGTTCCGGGGAAAACCGGCCATTGACCGGAAAGCAGCGGGTGATATCGCTGGCGTAGCAGTCGATCTCGCAACCGGCGTCGATCAGTACCAGGTCGCCGTCCTTCAGCGGCGCGTCGTTCTCGCGGTAATGCAGGATGCAGGCGTTCTTGCCGGCGGCGACGATGCTGCCATAGGCCGGCATCTTCGCCCCGCCCTTGCGGAACTCGTAATCCAGCTCGGCTTCCAGGTGATACTCGAACAACCCGGCACGGCTGGCTTGCATGGCGCGCACATGGGCGCGACTCGAGATATCCGCAGCTTCTTTCATCACCTTGATTTCCGCCGCCGACTTGTACAGGCGCAGGTCGTGGAGCAGATGCTCGAGGGTGACGAACTCGTTGGGCGGCGTAGCGCCCTGGCGTGCCTTGGAGCGGATCACGTTGATCCACTCCATCAGCTGGCGGTCGAACTCGTGGTGGGTGCCCATGGAGGAATAGACCCGGTCACGGCCCTCGATCAGCCCCGGCAGGATGTCGTCGATATCGCCGATGGGGAAGGCATCGTCCGCGCCATACTGGCTGATCGCGCCGTCCTGGCCGGCGCGCAGGCCGTCCCACATTTCCCGCAGCGGGTCGCGCTCGCGGCAGAACAGCACGTACTCGCCATGCTCGCGGCCGGGAATCAGCGCGATGACCGCCTCAGGCTCGGGAAAGCCGGAGAGGTACTGGAAATCGCTGTCCTGGCGGTAGATGTGTTCGACATCGCGGTTGCGGATATACACCGGCGCGGCCGGCAGGATGGCGATGCTGTTGGGTTCCATCTGCGCCATCAGCGCCTTGCGCCGACGGGCGTATTCCGACTTGGGGATGCTGATCATAGGCAGATAGGGTCCACTTCCAGTTACATGAAAATCAGTGACGGGCGAATCAATGCAGCGAGGGTTTGACCGCCGCAGCCTCGGGCTTGGCGCACTCGCTGAACAGCAGCAGGGGCGCAACGCGCAGGTATTCCATCACTTCCATGTAATCGCTCTCGCCGTCCTCGGACTCTTCCAGGGCGTTCTGCACCTGGGCAATGGCCGACAGGTCCTGCAGCACCTCCATGGCCTCGGCGCTCAGAGCCTTGTCGCGCACGGTCAGGCCGAAGCCGCCGAGAAAGCCCTGACACCATTGTCCCAGCGCCACGGCGCGCTCGCCAAGCGGCGCATCGTCGCTGGGCAACAGCAGCACCACGGTGACATCGTTGCTCGACAGTTCGTTCTTGACCATTTCCTGCAAGCCGATCAAGGCCTGGCGCACGCTGTCCTCGGCGGCGCTACCGAGCAGCTCAGCGGCATCGATCAGCCAGGGCTCGATATCAAAACCGGCACCGGCACAGCTGCGCCCGAGCAACAGGCCGTGCAACTCGGCCGGGGAAACGGAATGACCGCTGCTGCTGAGCAGGGCGGCGAAGGCGGCGTACGGAGAATTCGAAGTAGGCATAGATAACTAGGCGCAAAGCTGCGCAATCACTAGAATGGAGGCCTTGTATCCTAGGGGCTGTTGATGTTTCAGCACAAGCCGCGTTGCTGCGCAAAATCTCGCCAGGCTAGGCGGGGGACGCCGGTAATGGTTATTCCCTTGCCCAGTCCCCCAACACCGCATGGCGAGATTTTCCGCGCAACCCGCAGGGCCGGGCCTGTTTTTGCGCGATGCTGCGTTTCTCGAC
>JBFJZW010000338.1:0-4686 GCA_041621875.1 Pseudomonas sp.
CTATCCGCGAAAGAAAAGTCTGTTCCCGCGGCCGGGTCCGCGCTGTCCCACCAGAAGTAGCCGGGCGGTCGGCAGGCACGACCGGACCCGAGGCAACGCGAAAGACACCAACGGAGGACGGACAATGCAGGGTCTGCCGAGCAAAAAGACGATCTGGCCGGGGCTTCTGGCCATCCTCATCCTGACGGTAATCAAGCAGGCGAACTGGGCTCATGTTGGCCCGTCCGTCTGTACGCGGTTCGCTTTCGCGCGTGCCCTTGGGTAAACTTGTCCGTTCTTTATTTCCAAGCAAAAGGTCCCGCCCCATGCTGATCGCTGCCAATAAGGCCGTCTCCATCGACTATACCCTGACTAACGATGCCGGTGAGGTGATCGACAGTTCCGCAGGCGGCGCGCCGCTGGTTTATCTGCACGGTGCCGGCAATATCATCGGCGGCCTGGAAAAAGCCCTGCTGGGCAAGCAGGTTGGCGACGAGCTGGACGTATCCGTCGAGCCGGAAGACGCCTATGGCGAATACAGCGCCGAACTGGTGGCCACCCTCAACCGTTCGATGTTCGAAGGCGTCGACGAGCTGGAAGTCGGCATGCAGTTCCACGCCTCCGGCCCGGACGGCGGCATGCAGATCGTGACCATCCGTGAGCTGGAAGGCGACGACGTGATTGTCGATGGCAACCACCCCCTGGCTGGCCAGCGCTTGAACTTCAAGGTCAAGGTCGTCAGCGTGCGCGATGCCAGCGAAGAAGAAGTTGCCCATGGGCATATCCATGGCGAAGGTGGTCATCACCACTAAGTAGCAACCTTGGCCTGCTGTACGTCGCCCGGCTGCGTTAAGGCCGGGCTCTGACTCGCGAGGCCAAAGCAGAGCTGTCTGTTTGATGAAACGACTTGCGGTCGTTCCTACCGAGCAATCAACTGCTAAGCTGAAACACCAGAAAGGCGCCTTCAGATAGGCGCCTTTTTTGTCCGCTACGCGCGATTTCAGTGTTATCGAGGAGTTAGCCATGAGTGCGTTTCACGACCTCAATCTGCGTGCGCTGGATGGTCAGGAGCTGCCGCTGGCTCCCTTCAAGGGGCAGGTGGTACTGGTAGTCAATGTCGCCTCCAAGTGCGGCCTGACGCCGCAATATGCCGGCCTGGAAAAGCTCTATCAGCAGTACAAGGCCCAGGGGTTCAGCGTGCTGGGCCTGCCGTGCAACCAGTTTGCCGGGCAGGAGCCGGACAGCGAGGACGCGATTCGCGAGTTCTGCAGCCTCAACTATGGCGTGAGCTTCCCCCTGGGCAGCAAGCTGGAGGTCAACGGCCCCGAACGTCATCCGCTGTACCGCCTGCTGGCGGGCGAGGGGGCCGAGTTTCCTGGCGATATCACCTGGAATTTCGAGAAGTTCCTGGTCGGCCATGACGGCCGCGTGCTGGCGCGTTTCTCCCCGCGTACCACGCCTGACGATCCGGCGCTGATCCTGGCGATCGAAAAAGCCCTGGGCTGACAGGCCATTTGCGCCAAGGCTGCGCACTAGCGGTGCTTGCCGCTTGTTCGCCGCCAGGTCTGCCGGCTTAATCGGGTGACCTGCCGAGGATGCCCCCGATGAGCCTGTTTCCCGCTGACCCTGCAATTGCGCCCGCCACTCCTGTCGCCCTGCGTGCGCTGATCGAGAGCCGCCGTGCGGTGCGCCGCTTTAGCGCCGAGGCGGTACCCGATCAGGTGGTGCGTGACTGCCTGGAACTGGCGGTGCTCGCGCCCAACTCCTGCAATCTGCAGCCCTGGAGCTTTCAGGTGATCCGCGATCCGGCCCTGCTGGCGAAACTGCACCCCGTGTGCATGAGCCAGAACGCCGCCAAGGCTCCGCTGCTGATTGCCGTGCTGGCCCGTCCCGATACCTGGAAACAGGCCTGTCAGAACATCATCGACAATTGGCCGGAGCCCGAGGTGCCGGCGCGTATCCGCCATTTCTACCGCAAGACCGCACCCTTTCAGTACAACCAGGGCCCCTTCGGTTTGCTCGGCCTGTGCAAGCGCCTGTTGCTGCGGGTGGCCGCGTTACGCAAGCCGTTGATGCGCACGCCCAACAGCCGTGCGCAGATGCGTATCTGGGCGGTCAAATCCACGGCATTGGCGGCGCAGAACCTGATGCTGGCGTTCCAGAGCCATGGCTATGCCACCTGCCCCATGGAAGGCTTCGATGAAGTGCGCTTGCGCAAGACCCTGAACATTCCGCGCCAGGCCCTGCCGATCATGCTGCTGGCGGTGGGCAAACAGGGTGACAAGGGCGTGTATAACCCGCGCCTGCGCTTCCCCCTGGAGCAGCAGGTGACCTGGCTATAGCGGGGCTGAAGAGGCGCTGCGTGCAGATGCTGCGCACTAGCCTGCCGCCATGTGCACCAACAACTCGTGGCCAACGTCGGTGCGCACGGCGCACCCTACCCGGGACTGCGGGCGGTTCTTACAGTACGCCGGCTTTTTTCCAGGCCAGATAGCTGCTCACCAGCTGCGGGCCCAGCTCACTGGGACGGGCATCCAGTACGGGCACCTTGTGGGCGCTCAGGCGTTCATGCAGGCCGGCGCGGGCGTTGAGGTAATCCAGGGTGCCGCAGTAGTCCAGGGCCGCGGAAAAATCCTCTACCGGCCGCTGCCGTAGGCTGTCGAGCACTTCTTCGCGCAAGCTGGCGACCAGTACCCGGTGCTGGCGGCTGAGGCGCTTGACCGCGCCGAGCAGCGCCTGGTCGTCCTCATCGCGCAGGTTGGTTACCAGCACCACCAGGGCGCGGCGGCGCTGGCGGCTGAGCAGGTTGTCCACGGCAGTCGCGAAGTCCGCCGGCTGCTGGGTGCTGTGCAGGTCGTACAGGGCGTTGAGCAGCACATTGAGCTGGGCCTGGCCCTTGACCGGAGCCAGGAAGCGGTTGTGTTCGCCGGCAAAGGTCGCTAGACCCACCGCATCGCCCTGGCGCAGGGCCACGTAGCTGAGCAGCAGGCAGGCATTGAGGGCGTGGTCGAAGTGCGACAGCTCGCCGTCCTGGCTGCGCATGCGCCGCCCGCAGTCGAGCAGGAAGATGATCTGCTGGTCGCGCTCGTCCTGGTATTCACGGGCAATCGGTGTGCGCTTGCGCGCGGTGGCCTTCCAGTCGATCTGCCGTAGCGTGTCGCCGTCGCGAAATTCGCGCAGCTGGTGAAACTCCAGGCCCAGGCCGCGTCGCGGTTGCTGGCGTACGCCGAGCTGGCTGATCCAGTCGTCCACCGCCATCAGCTGTGCGCCATACAGGCGGGCGAAATCCGGGTAGACGCGGGTTTCGCCGCTGACCGGCAGGTAACGCCGGGCGCGCCACAGGCCCATGGGGCTCGGCAGGCTGACTTCACACTGGGGGAAGTGGAAATGCCCGCGTTGCAGCGGCCGTACCCGGTAGCTGGTGCGGGTCATTTCCCCAGGATGCAGGTCGATCCTGAGTGGCAGGTGCTCGAAGGCCATCTCCCCGGGCAGGTGGTCGAACAGCTGCACCTGCAGGGCGTTGCCGTAGTCGTGGTGCAGGCACAGCTGCACTTCGCTCCAGCGGCCCAGGGGCAGGTTGCCGGGCAGCTGGCGTTCGAGGCGCGGCGAGGGCAACAGGCGCAGGCGCAGGGCGTCGACCAGGGCCAGGCCGAGCAACGCCAGCAGCAGGCCCCAGCTCAGCGTGGCGAAGCTGGCCGGCAGTGTCACGGCCAGGGCGCTGCACACCCCGAGCACGATGCCCAGGACGAGCAGGCCGGCCAGCAGGGCCAGCAGCAGCGGCGATGGTTTTATCCCGGCCGGATTCATAGACGCGGTGCCGGTACCTGATCGAGCAGTTGTTGCAGCACCTGATCCACCGCCAGGCCTTCGATATCCAGCTCCGGCGACAGCCGTACGCGATGGCGCAGTACGGCCAGGGCACAGCCCTTGATATCGTCGGGGAGTACGAAGTCGCCGCCGCGCAGCAGGGCGCGGGCGCGGCCGCAACGGACCAGGGCGATCGAGGCGCGCGGCCCGGCTCCGATACTCAGGCCCGGCCAGCTGCGGGTGGCGCGGGCGATGCGCACGGCGTAGTCGAGTACCTGCTCGTCGATCGGCAGGTCGCTGGCGATCTTCTGTAGGGCCTGCACGTCGCGGGCCTGCAGCAGGGTGCGCAGCGGGGTGACTTCGAGCATGTCGGCTTTGCTCGAGCGGGCCACCTGGCGCACCATGTTCAGCTCTTCGCCCTGCTCGGGATAGTCCATGCGCAGCTTGAGCATAAAACGGTCCAGCTCTGCTTCCGGCAGCGGGTAGGTACCTTCCTGTTCGATCGGGTTCTGCGTGGCCAGCACCATAAAGGGCAGCGGCACGCCGAGGGCGCGGCCTTCCAGGGTGACCTGACGCTCCTGCATCACTTCCAGCAGGGCGGCTTGGGTCTTGGCCGGGGCGCGGTTGATTTCGTCGGCCAGCAGCAGGTTGGTGAACACCGGGCCCTTGCGCAGCTTGAACTGCTCGCTCTGCATGTCGTACACGGCGTGGCCGGTGACATCGCTGGGCATCAGGTCCGGGGTGAACTGGATGCGCGCGAACTCGCCGCCGAAGCAGCGCGCCAGGGCGCGTACCAGCAGGGTCTTGCCCAGACCGGGCACGCCTTCGATCAGCACATGGCCGCCGGTGATCAGGGCGATCAGCACCTGCCGGGTGATCGCCGGCTGGCCCACCAGCACC
>JBFJZW010000339.1:0-4677 GCA_041621875.1 Pseudomonas sp.
GGCCAGACGCGAGGACGAATAGAGGTTGTCGCCAGGACGCAGGTGCGAATTCCACGGCGCCGGGTTACCGGTGCCGAACAGCAGCAGGTTGGTTTCCGGGTCGTACAGGCCGCCCAGCCAAGGGGCCGCGCCGCCGGTCTTCCACAGGTCGCCCGGCCAGGTCTTGCCGGCTTCGCCGCCGCTGATGCCGTTCTCGACCGCCTTGCCGTCCTTGTAGACATAGCCCATGTGGCCTTCCACGGTAGGACGGGTCCACAGCAGCTCGCCGTTTTTCGGGTCATAGGCTTCGATCTTGCCGACCACGCCAAACTCGCCACCGGACACCCCGGTGATCAGCTTGCCGTTAATCACCAGCGGTGCGGCGGTGATCGAGTAGCCGGCCTTGTGGTCGGCCACGCTCTTGCGCCATACCACCTTGCCGGTGTCCTTGTTCAGGGCTACCAGCTTGGCGTCCAGGGTGCCGAAGATCACCAGGTCGCCGTACAGGGCGACGCCGCGGTTGATCACGTCGCAGCATGGACGGATATCTTCCGGCAGGCGCGCATCGTACTGCCACAGCTCCTTGCCGGTGCGCGCATCGACCGCAAACACCCGCGAGTAGGAGGCGGTGACATACATCACGCCGTCCTTGATCATCGGCTGGGCCTGCTGACCGCGCTGCTTCTCACCGCCGAAGGACAGCGCCCAGACCGGCCGCAGATCCTTGATATTGTCGACGTTGATGGTATCCAGCGGGCTGTAACGCTGGCCTTGCAGGCCCATACCGTTGGTAACGATTTCATGGGTGGTATTCACGTCACCGAGAATTTCCTTGTCGGTAACGGCCCATGCGCTCGCGCCGGACATCAACATGGCGGCACACAGCGTGCTGAGAACGAAAGGCTTGCGTAGACCAGAGTGTTTCATTGCGGCTACCTCTGTGGGTTCATTGTTATTACCGGGAAGTTTTCCCGGTGTGTGACAGATTCTTGGCCTATGGGGGTTACCCAGCAATTGAACGCAGTGCCGATTTCCCTAGTTCCTTGGTAGCAATACTCTGCCGCTCGCCTCCCCACACAGCGCCCGCAATGGGCCTGCGCGCACCACCGCCCAAGCCTTGGTTTATGGCGCGTAGGCTCAGACCAACTGCGCCGCTCGGCTTCTGCGACCGACTTAAGTGCCGTCCCGGCCACCGGAAAAGAGCATTTCCACCGCCCCGCCCAGACATTAGAAAGGCACACCCCAACGCCAAGGAGAACCCCCATGGGCCGTGTCATCGTGCTGTGCTGCCTGCTACTCAACTGCCTGGGCAACCAGCTGCTTGCCGAGCCGATCAAAATCGGCCTCAACTACCCACGCACCGGCAACTACAAGGACGAAGGCCTGGAACTGCGCCGTGGAGCCCTGCTCGCGGTCGAGGAAATCAACCGCGCCGGTGGCGTGCTCGGTAGGCCGCTGCAACTGCTTAGCGAGAACACTGCCTCGCGCGCCGCCCAGGCCCGTGACAATGTCGACCTGTTCGCCGACCAGGGCGCGCGCATGGTCTTCGGCGGGGCCACCAGCGAAGAGGCCATGGCCGCCGGCCAACGTGCCCGCGAACGCGGCCTGCTGTACTTCGCCACCCTCAGCTATGCCAACGAAGTCACCGGCCAGGCCGGCCACCGCTACCTGTTTCGCGAATCCAACAGCGCCTGGATGAGCGCCCGGGTGCTCGGCGAATACCTCTCCTGGCACCAGCCGCGTCAGCACTACCACTCCATCCTGATCGACGATGCCTGGGGCCGCAGCATGGAACACGCCCTGCGCCAGGCCACCGGCAGCAGCGACCGCGCCCGCCACGGCCGTAGCGTATTGCCCAGCGGCATGGTCAGCCGCGCGCAGTACCGCAGCGCCCTGGCCAAGGCCCAGGCCAGCGAGGCCGATATCCTGGTGCTGGTACTACTGGGGGAAAATCTGCAACGCAGCATGCGCCTGGTGCACAACCTCGGGCTGAAAGAGCACATGCAGATCATCGTGCCCAACCTGACCAAGAGCGTGGTGCAGAACGCCGGGCCGCTGGTGATGGAAGGCGTGATCGGCACCGAAGCCTGGACCTGGGAACTGCCCCGGCTGGACCAGAACCCCAACGGCCAGCGCTTCGTCCAGCGCTATATCGACGCCCACCAGGAATACCCCGGCAGCACCAGTGCCAGCGCCTACTCGGTGGTCAAGCAATGGAGCGCGGCGGTGCAGCGCAGCCAGAGCCTGGATAGCGAAAGGCTGATCCGCGCCCTCGAAGGCCACAGCTACAGCCTGCTCAAGGACCAGCAGCAGTGGCGCGCCTTCGACCACCAGAACGTGCAGAGCATCTACGCCGTGCGCGTGCGCAAGCGCGACGAGATCATGAACGACCCCTTCAAGCAGAACTACTTCGAGATCATCCACCGAATGGCCGGCGACCAGGCCGCCCCCAGCCTGGATGACTGGCAGCAGGAACGCGGCGAACAGCTGACCCTGCAGTAGGCCGCAGCAGCTTTTTGCCAGCCGCCTGTCGATTCCTCGTCGCGGCAAACGACTAGGGGTTGTCGGCAAGGGCTCGCGCCCTGCCGACACGATCTAGTCTGAAACCTGCCCAGTCGAGGAATAGCCCATGTCGCTGAAACTCTATGCCCACCCCTTCTCGTCCTACTGCCAGAAGGTGCTGATTGCGCTGTATGAGAACGCCACCGCGTTCGAGATGCGCCTGCTCGCACCCGATGACCAGCAGACGGCGGCCGAGCTCACCGCGCTCTGGCCGCTCAAGCGCTTTCCCCTGCTGCTGGATAACCAGCGCAGCGTGCTGGAGTCGAGCATCATCATCGAGTACCTGGATCTCTATCATCCCGGCCCACTACGCCTGGTCCCCGAGGACCCACGCGCGGCGTTGGAAGTGCGGACGATGGATCGCTTCTTCGACAATTACATTTCCACGCCGATGCAGAAGATCGTCTTCGACCGCATCCGCACCGCCGATAGCCGCGACCCTCAGGGCGTCAGCGAAGCCCGACAGATGCTCGACAGCGCCTATCGCTGGCTCGACACCACTCTGACCGGCCGCCAGTGGGCGGCGGGCGACAGCTTCAGCCTCGCCGATTGCGCCGCCGCGCCCGCACTGTTCTATGCCGACTGGGTGCAACCGATCAGCCCGAGCCTGACCCAGGTGCATGGCCTGCGCCAACGCCTGCTGGCGCGGCCCTCCTTCGCCAGAGCGGTGGATGAGGCGCGCCCCTATCGCCACCTGTTTCCGCTGGGTGCGCCCGATCGGGATTGAAAAGGCTATGTCGCCATCTATGTGTTGCATCGTGCGGGCCTGCCCCGATGTCCGGGCCGCGTTAATTCGTAGGGTGGGTTAGCCGCGTGTGGGGATTGCCAAGCATTTCCTCACCCGGCATGCGGCGTAACCCACCATCGGCGCAACGCGTTCTACCGTCTGGTGGGTTACGCGCCGCACCACTATCGCATTTGGATTATCGAGCAGTATTCGGCGTCGCTAACCCACCCTACACTGCCCAAGTCCCGGCCGGAGCCAATCACCCGGTAGGAGAGACCCCGTCCTCCAGGTGCCGCGCTATCGCGCAGCAAGTTGGAGGCAATCGTGTCTATCGGCATATAGGTACCCTGTAGGAGCGGGCTTGCCCGCGATAGATTCCGCGGGCAAGGCGAGGTGCCCCGCCGCTCCTACAAAAGCGCGTACCTGCAAAAACCGGGGACAGCGCCTTATCTATCCACCCGCTGCATCTGCGCCTGCTCGTAGCGCGGGTAGAGGTGGCTGACGCTGCGGATCAGCTCGTAGCGGCTCAGGCTGACGCCGGCAAAGCGCTCGGGGATGGCGGTGCGGATCAGTTCGTTCATTTCTGCGCCCCGCTCGGCTCCGCTGCGCATCACGTCGTCGAGCCAGCCGAGGTAGTCGCGCATCTGCACGAAGGGGGCGGCGTCGCGGGTCAGCGGACCGTGGCCGGGGACGATCTGTTTCCAGGGCAGTTGCTGCAGCTGGTCGAGATCCGCCAGCCAGGTGTCCAGCCCCGGGGTGCCGGGGGTGGTCAGGGCGCGCTGGTAGAACAGCAGGTCGCCGGCAAACAGTACGCCGCTGCTTTCGTCGAGTATCGCCAAGTCGGCCCCGCTATGACCGCTCAGTTCCAGCAGCTGCAGGCGGCGCTCGCCGATCTGCAGCACCCCGGGTTGCAGGGTCTGGCTGGGCAACAGCACTTCGGTGCCGCGCATCCAGTCGCCGACCAGGCGGTACATGTTCTCCGCCATGGCCTCGCCCTGCTCATCCAGCAGGCGGCGGGTGCCGGCCAGGGCGGCGATCGGCACATCGGCGAAGGCCTGGTTGCCGAGGGCGTGGTCGGGGTGGTGGTGGGTCAGCAGCAGTTGCAGCACGGGCTTGTCGGTGACCCGGGCAACGGCCTGGCGCATGGCTTCGCCGTAGCGTTTCGAGGGGCCGCTGTCGATAACCACTACGCCCTGTTCGCTGACGATAAACCCGGTATTGACGATATTGCCCCCATTGCTCTGGGCAAAGTTGTCGGTGCTGCCTTGCAGCAGCCAGACGCCGTCGGCGATCTGCCGGGGTTGCAGCTCATAATTCAACTCGGCCTGGGCCGGGCCAAACGTCAGGCTTAGCAGCAGTACTATCCAGCGCATTACATTCCCCCTGTTGCAGGCCGTTGAAAAACTACC
>JBFJZW010000340.1:0-4668 GCA_041621875.1 Pseudomonas sp.
CGCGGCATGCCGGTGGACATTCACCCCGAAGAGGGGGTGCCCGGGGTCGAGCTGATCCTCACCAAACTGCACGCCGGTGGCAAGTTCAGCAACAAGAACTACCAGTTCTCCGGTGGCCTGCATGGCGTCGGCATTTCCGTGGTCAACGCCTTGTCGACCAGCGTGATCGTCAAGGTCAAGCGCGACGGCAACGAGTACCAGATGAGCTTCGCCGACGGCCACAAGGCCAGCGACCTGGCGGTGGTTGGTACGGTGGGTAAGCGCAATACCGGCACCAGCGTGCACTTTTGGCCGGATGGCAAGTATTTCGATTCGCACAAGTTCTCGGTTAGCCGCCTTAAGCATGTGCTCAAGGCCAAGGCCGTGCTCTGTCCGGGGCTGAGCGTCAGCTTCGAGGACAAGGCCGGCGGCGAGCGGGTCGAGTGGCTGTATGAAGATGGCCTGCGTTCTTATCTGATGGATGCGGTCAGCGAATTCGAACGCCTGCCCCTCGAGCCATTCTGCGGCAGCCTGAGCGGCAACAAGGAGGCGGTGGACTGGGCTCTGCTGTGGCTGCCGGAAGGCGGCGACAGCGTGCAGGAAAGCTACGTCAACCTGATTCCCACGGCCCAGGGCGGCACCCACGTCAATGGCCTGCGCCAGGGCCTGCTGGACGCCATGCGCGAGTTCTGCGAGTTCCGCAGCCTGCTGCCGCGCGGGGTCAAGCTGGCCCCGGAGGATATCTGGGAGCGCATCGCCTTCGTTCTGTCGATGAAGATGCAGGACGCGCAGTTTTCCGGGCAGACCAAGGAGCGGCTGTCGTCTCGCGAGGCCGCAGCCTTCGTCTCCGGCGTGGTCAAGGATGCCTTTAGCCTGTGGCTCAACGCCCACCCGGAACTGGGCCAGCAGCTCGCTGAACTGGCGATCAGCAACGCCAACCGCCGCCTCAAGGCCGGCAAGAAGGTCGAGCGCAAGCGCATCACCCAGGGGCCGGCGCTGCCCGGCAAGCTGGCCGATTGCGCCGGCCAGGACCCGATGCGCTCCGAACTGTTCCTGGTCGAGGGCGACTCCGCCGGTGGCAGCGCCAAGCAGGCGCGGGACAAGGAGTTCCAGGCGATCCTGCCGCTGCGCGGCAAGATTCTCAACACCTGGGAAGTGGATGTCGGCGAAGTGCTGGCCAGCCAGGAGGTGCATAACATCGCCGTGGCCATCGGTATCGACCCCGGCTCCAACGACCTGGCGCAGCTGCGTTACGGCAAGATCTGCATCCTCGCCGACGCCGACTCCGACGGCCTGCATATCGCCACCTTGCTCTGCGCGCTGTTCGTCCAGCATTTCCGCCCACTGGTGGATGCCGGGCATGTCTACGTGGCCATGCCGCCGCTGTACCGCATCGACCTGGGCAAGGAGATTTTCTATGCCCTGGACGAGGCCGAGCGTGACGGCATTCTCGATCGCCTGGTGGCCGAGAAGCGTCGCGGCAAGCCCCAGGTCACCCGCTTCAAGGGCCTCGGCGAGATGAACCCGCCGCAGCTGCGCGAAACCACCATGGACCCCAATACCCGGCGTCTGGTGCAGCTGACCCTGGACGATTATCCGGGCACCCAGGAAATCATGGACATGCTGCTGGCGAAGAAACGCGCCGGCGACCGCAAGTCCTGGCTGGAGTCCAAGGGCAACCTGGCCGAGGTGTTGCTCTGATGCAACGGCTATGCGCCGCCCTGCTGCTCTGCGGTTCCTCGGTTCTGGCCGCGGAGCCAGCGCTGGAGGAGCTGCAGTTGCTCGACGAGTACCCGGTCGCGGGCATTGCCGGCGGCAATCTCTCCGGGCTGGCCTGGTGCAACGAGGCGCTCTGGGCGGTTTCTGACCGCGAGGACGATCGCCTGTATCGGCTGCAGCCCGAGGCGGGCCTGATGCGCGCCGAAGTCGAGCCGTTCCTCGTCCCGCCGGCCCCTGAGGCGCGCATGCCCTGGGGGCTGCGTGTGCGTGGCTGGATGGCCGGCATGCTGCGTGGCGGCGAACTGGATTTCGAAGGCCTGAGTTGTGATGCCGCGGGCAATCGCTACCTGGTCAGCGAAGCCCGCGGCGCTGTGTTGCAGCTGCCCCCGGTGGGCGAACCACAATGGCTAGTCTTGCCCAGCGGCTTGCTGCGCCAGGCGCGGGCCAGCGGCATGTTGTTGCATTACAACTCGCTGCTTGAGGGCGTTGCAGTGGACCCTGAGGGCGAGCGTCTATGGCTGGCGGCCGAGCGCATGCGCCGTGGCGTGCTGGTGGTGCATCGGCAGCGCTCGGGTTGGCGCTGTACCGGCGGTTGCGTGCTGTTCAGCGAGGCGGGCAACGAGGCCGGGCCGGCGCAGCTGGGGGCGCGGGGCGACGAGCCGCAGGACTTTTCCGGGCTGGCCTTCCACAACGAAAAACTCTTCACCCTCGAGCGTCAGGCCCATCGCATCTGCCGGCGCACCTTGAGCAATGGCGAGGTCGAACGCTGCTGGTCGTTCGCCGCCGAGGCGTTGACCGATGAGCGCCGCTATCCACCGTCCTATGGCCTGGCGGAGGCCCTGTGGATCGACGCCGAGGGGGCCTGGCTGGGCGTCGACAATGGCCGCTTCAGTCGCGCCGATGGTGAGGTCAGGCCGATTGTCTGGCGCTTCGCCGCACCCGAAGGCGGCTGGGGCGACAAGCCGTGAGCGAGCAGCCTGCGGGAAAACGTGCCGGGCGCGTGATGCTGGTGCTGGCCTGGGGTGCAGCCCTGTTGCTGGCGACCAAGTTCTTCGGCGACTGGGAGGAGAGCCGGCGCAACCCCAATGCCAGCCCCGAATCGCTGCATGGCAGCGGCTATGTCGAAGTGCACCTGGCCAGCAGTCGTCAGGGCCACTATATGGCGGGCGGCAAGATCAACGGCGAGGCGGTGACCTTCCTCCTCGATACCGGCGCGACCCAGGTGGCGATTCCTACCCAGGTGGCGCAACGCCTGGGCCTGCAGGCCGGCGCGGCGATCGTGATCAGCACCGCCAATGGCCGTGCCACGGCCCATCGCACCCGGCTCGAGCGCTTGCAGCTGGGCGATATCCTCTTGACCGACGTGGACGCCCTGATCGCCCCCGGCATGGACGGCGATGACGTATTGCTGGGCATGAGCGCCCTGAAACAACTCGAATTTACCCAGCGCGGCGGCACCCTGATGCTGCGCCAATCAACCTTGCAATGAGGCACGCATGAGCGAATCCCTCGATTTGAGCCTGGATGGCGTGGAACGCCGTTCCCTTGCCGACTTTACCGAGCAGGCTTACCTCAACTACTCCATGTACGTGATCATGGATCGCGCCCTGCCGCATATCGGCGACGGCCTGAAACCGGTGCAGCGGCGCATCGTCTACGCCATGAGCGAGCTGGGCCTGGACGCCGACTCCAAGCACAAGAAGTCGGCGCGTACCGTCGGCGACGTGCTCGGCAAGTTCCACCCCCATGGCGACAGCGCCTGCTACGAAGCCATGGTGCTGATGGCCCAGCCGTTCAGCTACCGCTACACCCTGGTCGACGGTCAGGGCAACTGGGGCGCGCCGGACGATCCCAAGTCGTTCGCCGCCATGTGCTACACCGAGGCGCGCCTGTCGCGCTACTCCGAGGTGCTGCTCAGCGAACTGGGCCAGGGCACCGTGGACTGGGTGCCGAACTTCGACGGCACCCTCAACGAACCGGCGACCCTGCCGGCGCGCCTGCCCAATATCCTCTTGAACGGCACCACCGGCATCGCCGTGGGCATGGCCACCGACGTGCCGCCGCACAATCTGCGCGAAGTCGCCGCGGCCTGTGTGCGTCTGCTCGATGAGCCGAAGGCCACGGTCGAGCAGCTGTGCGAGCACGTGCTGGGTCCGGACTATCCGACCGAGGCGGAAATCATCACCCCCCGCGCCGATCTGCTGAAGATCTACCAGACCGGCAAGGGCTCGGTGCGCATGCGCGCGGTATACCGCGTCGAGGACGGCGATATCGTGGTCACCGCGTTGCCGCATCAGGTCTCCGGGGCCAAGGTGCTGGAGCAGATCGCCGCGCAGATGCAGGCCAAGAAGCTGCCGATGGTCGCCGACCTGCGCGACGAATCGGACCATGAGCATCCCTGCCGCATCGTCATCATCCCGCGCTCCAACCGGGTCGATGCCGATGAGCTGATGCAGCACCTGTTCGCCACCACCGAGCTGGAGTCCAGTTACCGGGTCAACACCAACGTCATCGGCCTGGACGGCAAGCCCTCGGTCAAGGACCTGCGCACCCTGCTCACCGAGTGGCTACAGTACCGGGTCAATACCGTGCGCCGGCGCCTGCAGTTCCGCCTGGACAAGGTCGAGAAACGCCTGCACCTGTTGGAAGGCTTGCTGGTGGCCTTCCTCAATCTGGATGAAGTGATCCATATCATCCGTACCGAGGATCAGCCCAAGCCGGTGCTGATGGCGCGCTTCGGCCTGACCGATATTCAGGCCGACTATATCCTCGACACCCGCCTGCGCCAGCTCGCCCGCCTCGAGGAAATGAAGATCCGCGGCGAGCAGGACGAGCTGGCCAAGGAGCGCGAGAAGCTGCTGGCGCTGCTGGGTAGTGAAACCAAGCTGAAGAAACTGGTGCGCAAGGAGCTGATCGAGGACGCGGAAACCTACGGCGACGATCGCCGCTCGCCGATCGTCGAGCGTGCCG
>JBFJZW010000341.1:0-4642 GCA_041621875.1 Pseudomonas sp.
ACCAAGCCCTCCAACTGGATGGCTATTTCTTCTATGCCTGCGATGCAGAAGTGCCCAGCCAAGGTGGTGTGGCACTCTACTCGCGGTTGCAACCCAAGGCGGTAATCAGCGGCCTCGGCTTTGAAATGGCCGATCGCTACGGGCGCTACCTGCAGGCCGATTTCGACAAGGTAAGTATCGCCACCCTGTTGCTGCCATCGGGGCAGAACGGCGATGAAAGCTTGAACCAGAAGTTCAAGTTTATGGACGACTTCACCCATTATTTGGACAAGCAGCGCCGCAAGCGCCGCGAGTACATCTACTGCGGCTCGCTCTACGTGGCGCACCAGAAACTCGACGTGAAGAACTGGCGCGACTGCCAGCAATCGCCGGGCTTTCTCGCACCCGAGCGGGCCTGGATGGATGAAGTGGTCGGCACCATGGGCTATGTCGACGCCCTGCGCGAAGTCAGCCGCGAAGGCGAGCAGTTCAGCTGGTGGCCGGACAGCGAGCAGGCCGAACTGCTCAACCTGGGGTCGCGCTACGACTACCAACTGCTGACTCCGGGCATGCGCCGCAGCGTGCGCAGCGCACGCCTGCCGCGCCAGCCGCGCTTCTCCCAGCATGCGCCGCTGATCGTCGATTACGACTGGACGCTCAGCGTCTGATCTACAGGCAGAAAAAAGCCGGCGTGATGCCGGCTTTTTTCTGTGCGCTTGCTTCTATTTCAGCAGACGCCAGGCGAAGGGATAGCGATAGGCCTGGCCTTCATTGGCCTTGATCCCGGCAATGATGGTCAGCACCAGCGCGGCAACCCCGACCAGCACCAGCAGCGGGAAGCCGATGATCACCACCATCAGCAGGAAACACAGCACCATCGCCAGCGCCACGCTGATCTGGAAGTTCAGGGCTTCCTTGCCCTGCTCATCGACAAAGGGGTCGAGGTCCTTCTTGATCTGCCAGACGATCAGCGGCCCGAGCAGATTACCGAAGGGAAACACCAGCCCGAAAAAGGCCGCGAAGTGACAGAACATCGCCCATTGCCGGGCTTCCTGACTGGGTGCCGGCTGCGGCACTGGGGACTCGTCGCTCATGGTGCTTCTCCTTGGCATTGCATATAGAGACGTTGCGGGTAATCAGTCGGCCAGGGCCGCCTGCTGCAACTCGAACAGCTCGGCCATGCCTTTCTGCGCCAGCGCCAGCATGGCATTCAGCTCGGCCGGCTGGAAGGGCACGCCCTCGGCCGTGCCCTGCACTTCGATAAAGCCGCCGGCACTGGTCATGACCACGTTGAGGTCGGTTTCCGCCGCCGAATCTTCCAGATAATCCAGGTCCAGCACCGGCTCGCCCTGGTACATGCCCACCGATACCGCGGCGATCATCTGCTTGAGCGGGTCGCCGCCTTTCAGGCCACCACGTTTCTTGATCACTTTCAGGGCATCGACCAGGGCGACCATGGCACCGGTAATGGACGCGGTGCGAGTACCGCCATCGGCCTGGATCACGTCGCAGTCGACATACAGGGTGTTCTCGCCCAGCTTGCTCATATCCAGCGCGGCGCGCAGCGAACGACCGATCAGGCGCTGGATCTCCAGGGTGCGGCCGCCCTGCTTGCCACGGCTGGCTTCGCGCTGATTGCGGTCACCGGTGGCGCGCGGCAGCATGCCGTACTCGGCGGTCAGCCAGCCCTGGCCCTGGCCCTTGAGGAAGCGCGGCACACCCGACTCGACGCTGACCGTGCAAATCACTTTGGTATCGCCAAATTCCACCAGCACCGAACCCTCGGCATGCTTGGTGTAGTTGCGGGTGATGCGAATCGAGCGCAACTGATCGGCGGTGCGGCCACTGGGACGTTTCATCTGGGAATACCTGCTCTTAATAAAAAATCTGCCCGGCATTATAGGGCCGCCGGCGATCGCCGGCATGCCGAATTGGGAGCGACCGACGCACTGCGCTACAATCCTGCGCTTTGAGCTACGACGTTTCCGCGAGGTTTGCCCCATGATCCACAGCATGACTGCCTTCGCCCGCGCCGAACAGGCGGGCACCAATGGCACCCTGAGCTGGGAGCTGCGTTCGGTCAATCACCGCTACCTGGAACCCCATCTACGCCTGCCGGAAGCCTTTCGCGACCTCGAAGGCGCGGTGCGCGAAGCGTTGCGCAGCGGCCTGTCGCGCGGCAAGGTCGAATGCACCCTGCGCTTTACCGAAGACAGCACCGGCAAGGCCCTGCAGGTCGACCTGGCGCGCGCCGCGCAACTGGTGGCGGCGGCGCAGAGCGTGGCCGACCTGATCCAGCAGCCCGCCCCGCTCAATCCCCTCGAAGTGCTCGGTTGGCCCGGCGTGCTGGTGGCCGATGCGGCCGACCCGCAAGCCCTCAACAAGGCCGCCCTGAGCCTTTTCACCCAGGCCCTGGACGAGCTGAAAAAAGGCCGTTCGCGCGAAGGTGCCGAACTGGCCAAGCTGCTCAACGAACGCCTGGACGCCATCGCCACCGAAGTCGCCGCCCTGCGCGAACTGGTGCCGCAGATGCTCGCCGGCCAACGGCAGAAGATCCTCGACCGCTGTACCGAGATGCAGGCTGACCTCGACCCTCAGCGCCTGGAACAGGAGCTGGTGCTGCTCGCGCAGAAAAGCGACGTCGCCGAAGAACTCGATCGCCTGGTCACCCATGTCGGCGAAGTACGCCGCGTGCTGAAAAGCGGCGGCGCGGCCGGCCGGCGTCTGGACTTCCTGATGCAGGAACTCAACCGCGAAGCCAACACTCTGGGCTCCAAGGCCTTCGACACCCGCAGCACCCAGGCGGCGGTCAACCTAAAGGTGCTGATCGAGCAGATGCGCGAACAAGTACAGAACATCGAATGAAAACTACTGCGCTAGGCTATGCCGCGTTGAAATCAGGCTCACAGTCTTTAGACTGAACGCACTTCAGTGCGGCCCCGCAAGGGGCGAGCGAAGCGAGTCAAATGCTCATTTACAGTCGTAAACTCCGCTTTCTCACCTGATTTCGCCTTGCCTAGCCGTCGCTCGCTACGTTTTCAAGCCCCACAAGATTTGTCCAGGATGCATCCATGACCGTCACCACCGGCACCCTCTATATCGTTTCCGCCCCCTCCGGCGCGGGCAAGACCAGCCTGGTCAAGGCACTGATCGACAGCGAAGCGCAGATTCGCGTCTCGGTGTCGCACACCACCCGGGCCATGCGCCCGGGCGAGGTGGAAGGGGTCAACTACCACTTCGTCAGCCGCGAACAGTTCCATGCCATGCTCGACAACACCGAGTTCCTTGAGCATGCCGAAGTGTTCGGCAACCTCTATGGCACCTCCCAGGAGTGGGTCAAGCAGACCCTGGCCGAAGGCTACGACCTGATCCTGGAAATCGACTGGCAGGGTGCCGAGCAGGTACGCCGGCTGATGCCGGAGGCCAAGTCGATCTTTATCCTGCCGCCGACCCAGGAGGCCCTGCGCCATCGCCTGACCAACCGCGGCCAGGACAGCGGCGAGATCATCGAGCGGCGCATGCGCGAGGCGGTCAGCGAGATGAGCCACTACG
Source organism: Pseudomonas sp. (assembly GCA_041621875.1). Classification (GTDB taxonomy): domain Bacteria; phylum Pseudomonadota; class Gammaproteobacteria; order Pseudomonadales; family Pseudomonadaceae; genus Aquipseudomonas. The sequence goes on from JBFJZW010000341.1 coordinate 3,532, forward strand.
TGGAATATGACTACCTGCTGATCAACGACGACTTCGCCCACGCCCTCAGCGACCTGAAATCCATTTTCCGCGCCAACCAACTGCTGCAGGGGCCGCAACAGCAGCGCCACAGCGGTTTGCTCAGCGAATTGCTGGCTTAACAGCCGCGACGCGCCGTCTGCGGCAGGCACCCAACGCGCTCGTAACCGGGGTATTTCTTGCCGCTTGTAGCTTAAAGCTTGCGGCCGTACCACGGGCTTAACTAGACTATCCAGTCCGCCCGCCCATTTGGGCCCGCTTTATTACGCATTTGCTACGAGGAACACCATGGCCCGCGTTACCGTCGAAGATTGCCTGGACCACGTTGATAACCGCTTCGAGCTGGTCATGCTCGCCACCAAGCGTTCGCGCCAGCTGGCCACCGGCGGCAAAGAGCCGAAGCTCGCCTGGGAAAACGACAAGCCGACCGTGGTCGCCCTGCGCGAAATCGCTGCCGGCCTGATGAGCTACGACGTCATCGCCCAGGACGACATCGTCGAAGAAGAACCGCTGTTTGCCGCATTCGAGGAAGAGGCCAACGAGCCTCTGTAAGCCTATGCCGGGTCGACGTCGTCAGGCGCAGGGTCATCTGAGTCGGCAGGGGGAACGCCCATGCCGAGCATAGACGCCCTCGCCGACAGACTTTCGACCTACCTCGACGACGACCAGGTCAACCTGGTGCGTCGCGCCTATTTCTACGCCGAGCAGGCCCACGACGGCCAGCGCCGGCGCAGCGGCGAAGCCTACGTCACCCATCCCCTGGCGGTGGCGAGCATCCTCGCCGATATGCACATGGACCATCAGAGCCTGATGGCCGCCATGCTGCATGACGTCATCGAAGACACCGGTATCGCCAAGGAAGCCCTGGACGCCCAGTTCGGCGAGTCCGTGGCGGAGCTGGTCGATGGGGTCAGCAAACTGACCCAGATGAACTTCGAGACCAAGGCCGAGGCCCAGGCCGAGAACTTCCAGAAGATGGCCATGGCCATGGCCCGCGATATCCGCGTGATCCTGGTCAAGCTGGCTGATCGTCTGCACAACATGCGCACCCTGGAGGTGCTGTCCGGCGAAAAGCGCCGGCGCATCGCCAAAG
>JBFJZW010000342.1:0-4588 GCA_041621875.1 Pseudomonas sp.
GGCGATAAAGTCGCTGAACGAGTTCTGCTTGTGTGCAAGCTTGCCGGCGCGGTACCAGGACTCGCCCAGTTCGCCGCCACCGCGGGCATGGGCGATGGCGAAGACGAAGCCGCGCTCCAGCAGGGACAGGCGGGCGTGGGAGAACCAGGGGTCGAGGCTTTCGCCGTAGGCCCCGTAGCCGTACAGATAGAGCGGGGCGGGCATTGCGCCGCTGAGTACCTCGCGCTTGGCCACCAGGCTGATCGGCACCTGGCTGCCGTCCTTGGCGGTGGCCCACAGGCGTTGGCTGACATAATCGTCGGCGTCGAACGGGCCCAGCACCGGGGTTTCCTTGAGCACCTGCTGTTCGCCAGTGCCCAGTTGCAGCTGGCGGATCTGCGCGGGACGGTTGAGCGCCTCGTAGCGCAGGCGGATCACCGGGCTGGCGAACTCCAGGGTGTCCTGTACATAGAGGCTGTAAGCCGCATCGGGCAACTGCACGCGGTAGGCCGGCTGGCCCTGGGGCTGCACTTCGAGAATCGGCAGGCCGCCTTCGCGCAGGCTGAGCACCAGGGCTTCCTGGTTCAGGCTGATGCCTTCGAGCATGACCTTGGGATCATGGCCACGCAGCTGCTGCCAGTGTTCACGCTGGGGCGACTGCTCGGGGGCCTGGTACAGGGCGAAGTTGATTCCGCTCTGGTTGCTGCGGATCAGCCAGGCCCAGTCGTCGCCCAGCTTGCCGTGGTCGAGGTCGTACTCGTGGCCTTCCTCGCGCGGGGCCACGCAGCTGAAATCGGCCTGTGGCGTTGCGGCATCCAGCACCCAGGCTTCGCTGGTGGTCTTGCTGCCGAGCAGTAGCACCAGCTGGCGTTCGGAACTGCTGCGGTAGCAGCTGAGGAAGAAGCGCCCGTCGGCCTCATGGAACACCAGTTCGGCCGCCGCGCTGCCGAGGTGATGGCGGTAGAGCTTGTGCGGCCGGTGGGTCTCGTCCAGTTCACCGAAGAACAGCGTCTGGCTGTCGTTGGCCCAGGTCATGCTGCCGTCGCAGTCGGCGAAGGGCAGCTCGCTGAGGCTGTCGTCGTTCAGGTCTTTGACGAACAGCTGATAGGTCTCTTCGCCGCTGGTATCCAGGCTGTAGGCCAGGCGCTGGTGGTCGGGGCTGATGCTGAACGCGCCGAGGGCGATAAAACCGCCGTCGGCCAGGACGTTGGGGTCCAGCAACAGGTGTTCGCTGGTCTCATCGACCTGAAGCGAGCCATCGGCCGGGCGCAGGCAGCGGTAATGGCGCGGATACTCGTCGCCGGCGGTGGTGCGCTGGTAATACAGGTAGGGCCCCCAGGGCGAGGGCAGGCTCAGGTCGGTCTCGCGGATACGGCCTTTGATTTCCTCAAACAGCGTTTCACGCAGTTCGTGCTGCTCGCGCAGCTGGTTTTCCAGGTAGGCATTTTCCGCCTTGAGGTACTCGAGCACTTCGGCGCTGTCGCGATTTTCCAGCCAGCGATAAGGGTCATCAGCGTTCTCGGCGCGGGCGATGGGGGCATGCGACATAGGGCAACTCCAGAGGCGGACGGCTGACGGCGGGGACGCCGCAGCAGGCAAAAGCCGTTATCATAAGCGCCAGTTTGTCAGCCGGCCGCTGAAAATGCAGCCCGGCCGCGTTTCCAGGCCTGTTTGGCCCGTTATGTCTAGAGAACCACCGTGTTATGAGCGAAAACGATTATTTACTTGCCTGGGGCGCTTACCTGATTGCGGCGCTCGGCTGCCTGCTGGTGTGGTTTCGCCTGACCGGCTGGATGTGGCGCTACCTGCGCGAGCCGCTGCGGGTGCTGATGACTGTGCTGCTGTTCACTCCGACCATTGTCGATCCGGCCAAGGAACAGTTCGCCCCGGCCGTGGCGATCAGCGCCATGGACCTGCTGCTGGATGTCGGCAACAACGTCTGGCGGGCGGTGGCCGATCTGGCCATGTACAGCCTGATCGCCCTGGCCCTTTATCTGCTGTTCGTGGCGATCCGCTGGCCGCTGGTGCGCTGGTGGAAAGGCCGGGCGGGCGAGGTCGCGGACGGTGAAAATGAGCCGACCTTGCGCGAGATGCTGGAGCAGGACGATTACTCCGCCGCACCCTACGACGATCGACGCGACCACGGCGGCCGGCTGGAGCCACGTCTCTGACTGAGGCGCGCATCACGCTGTAAACCTTGCGCCCGGCTACGCGGCCGTTCAGCATGGCCCTTCGCCTACAAGGAGGGCTTATGGACTGCGTGTTTTGTGCAATTGCCGGCAACCAGCTACCTGCACAGCGTATCTACGAGGACGAACATTTCTTCGTCCTGCTGGATATCTTTCCCCTGCGCCCGGCTCATCTCCTGATCGTCAGCCGCGAACACGCGCCCTTTCTCAAAGACCTCTCCAGTGCTGCCTGTGAGCGGTTGCTGCCGCTGGCGCAGCGCATGGCCACCGTCTTGCGCGCGGCCGGTTATGGCGAGCAGGGCATCAATTTCCTGGTCAATGACGGTCCGACCTCCAATCAGCATGTACCGCACCTGCATCTGCACCTGATTCCACGGCGTAGCGGCGATGTCATGCAGTTGCTCTGGCGCGCCCTGACGCGCTTTTTGCCGTTGGCGCGCAAACGCATCGAGGCGCGCCTGGCGATTGAGGCGCAACAGCTGCGCGAGGCGTTGCGCCATGTGTGAGTTGCTGGGTATGAGCGCCAATGTGCCGACCGATATCGTCTTCAGCTTTACCGGTCTGATGCAGCGCGGCGGCCGCACCGGGCCCCATCGCGATGGCTGGGGTATTGGCTTTTATGAAGGGCGCGGCCTGCGCCTGTTCCAGGACCCGCGTGCCAGCAGCGAGTCGGAAGTGGCGCAGCTGGTGCAGCGCTACCCGATCAAGAGCGAAGTGGTGATCGGCCATATTCGCCAGGCCAATGTCGGCCGCGTCTGTTTGGCCAACACCCATCCCTTCGTGCGCGAGCTGTGGGGGCGCAACTGGTGTTTTGCTCATAACGGTCAGCTCGCCGACTTTGCTCCGGCCCCGGGTTTCTATCGGCCGGTCGGCGACACCGACAGCGAGGCGGCCTTCTGCGACCTGCTCAATCGCCTGCGTCAGGCCTTTGCCGAGCCAGCGGCAGTCGAGGCGCTGTTGCCGACCCTGGTCGCGGCCTGCGCCGCCTACCGGCAGCAGGGCGTATTCAACTGCCTGCTTAGCGATGGTGATTGGCTGTTCAGCTTTTGCTCCAGCAAGCTGGCGCATATCACTCGGCGTGCGCCGTTCGGCCCGGCACACCTGAAAGATGCCGATATGCAGGTGGATTTCCAGGCGGAAACCACGCCCAATGACGTGGTCACGGTGCTGGCCACCGAAGCCCTGACCGATAACGAGCGCTGGACCCTCTACCAGCCCGGCGAGTGGCGCTTGTGGCGCGGTGGCGAGTGTGTGGCGCAGGGCCTGGCAGACTGATTCCGGGTTGGAAAATGGCCGGGAGCCATTTTTAACCTTGTCTAGCGACGGCCCGAAGGGTGGCTGGCATGATCGTAAATCTGGGGGAGGGGAGCAATGTTTAGAAGCTATCTGCGGTTGGCCCTGTTTGCCTTGGGGTTGCTGGTCGGGGTGCAGGTACCGGGTTTTATCGATGACTATGGCAAGCGCGTAGAGGCCCACCGCCTGGAGTCGCAGCAGGGACTGAAAGGCTTTCAGGAGACCGCGAGGCGCTTTTTCAAGGGCGACCTGGTGGCGCTGGTCGGCCATTACCAGGCCAGTAACGATCCGGTGATGCGCAGCGATGCGCAAAGTGTCGCCACCCTGGTCGAGCGTTCGGCCTTTCTCGAACGTGAGGCCCTGGCCATGCAGGGCCCCTGGTATGGCCAGGTCTGGCACCTGGCCAGCGCGGCGGACCGCGAACTGGTCGAGGAAACCTTTGCCGCCTACCGCTATCAGGTGCTGCTGGCTCCCGAAGCCATCGCCTGGGGCATTGCCTGCGCCATGCTGCTGGCCTGGCTGCTGGAGAGTCTGGCGCTGCTGGTCGGTATGTTGCTGGGCGTCGGCCGCAGCCAGAAGGTGCAGCAGCGGCACTGGCGCTGATAAACGACCAAGGCCCTTGCGGGTCTTGGGTGTCTTGTCAGTGCGCTATTTCGATAGAAACTTCATGCCGTCTTCCAGACCCTGCAGGGTCAGCGGGTACATCTGATCCTCCAGCAGTTCGCGCATGATATTGGTCGAGGCGGTGTAACCCCAGCTGTCCTTGGGGTAGGGGTTGATCCAGATAAGCTTCTTGTACTTCTCCATAAAGCGCTTGATCCAGACGTAACCCGGCTCCTCGTTCCAGTGCTCGACGCTGCCGCCGGCCTGGGTGATCTCGTAGGGCGCCATGGCCGCGTCACCGACGAACACCACTTTGTAGTCGGCACCGTACTTGTGCAGCAGATCCTGGGTGGAGAAGCGTTCGGAGGTGCGGCGCAGGTTGTTCTTCCACACCGACTCGTACACGCAGTTATGGAAGTAGAAATACTCCATATGCTTGAACTCAGTCTTGCAGGCCGAGAACAGCTCCTCGCAGACCTTGACGTGGGCATCCATCGAGCCGCCGATGTCGAACAGGATCAGCA
>JBFJZW010000343.1:0-4569 GCA_041621875.1 Pseudomonas sp.
CCGTGTGGCAGCCAGAAGAAATTCAAAAAATGCCACGGCGCATAAGCCCGCAATGAATAGCCTCAACCTGTTGCTACTGGGCCTTGGCGGCCTGCTGCTGGCAGCCTTGGCACTCTATGCCCTGCTGCTATGGCGACGCGTCTGGGCCCGGGAGAAAGCCCAGGCCGCAGCGGCCAATGCGCAACGCGAACGGATCGGCGGGGATCTGCAGATACTCGCCGGCAGCCTGCTCGAAGGTCAGCTGCCGCTGATCGAAGGCGCGATCCGGATCAAGGTGCTGCTCGACAATTACGACAGCGCGCTTAGCCAGGATGCCCGCTGCCAGGTTTTCCATCTGTTATTCGAGGCCACCGCCCAGGTGCCTACCCACGCCGAATGGAAGGCCCTGGACAAGCACCTGCGCCGCCAGCACGAGAAGCATTTCAACGAGCTCGAACTGCAACACAAGGCGGCGGCTCGAACTGCCGCGCGCTGGCTGCTCGACGAAGGCTTGCAGGTGCCGCGCAAAAGCGCCTGAAGCACCCACCATGCGCCTTGCCAGGCGCATGGCCGCTGACTAACTTAACAACCCACACCTGCACCCTGTTCGCACAGCAGCGAAGGCGCGTGCCCCATCGATGTCTGCCCGTACCGCAAGGAGCCCGCTGCATGCTATCGCGCCTGTTTCGCCCCATGGCCCATCTGAGCCTGGCTGCCGCCCTGACCGCCACGGTGGCGCTAAGCGGCTGCCAGTCGTTTCTGCACAGCCGCTACAGCGCCAGCGTGCCGCCGGACCAGGGCAGCGTGCGCGTCCAGGGCCTGGCGCAAACCGTGGTGATCCGCCGCAACGCGCTGGGCATGCCACTGATCGAGACCAACACCTTCCATGACGCGCTGTTCGCCCTCGGCTATGTGCACGCCACGGATCGCCTGAGCCAGATGGTCGGCCTGCGCCTGATGGCCGAAGGTCGCCTGGCCGAAATGGCCGGCCCCGGCGTGCTGGAAATCGACCGTTTTATGCGCGCGGTCAACCTGAAGAAAAGCGCCGAGGTGCTTTACCGCAACGCCTCCCCACGCTTGCAGCGCTTCTTCGAGGTCTATGCCCGCGGGGTCAATGCCTACCTGTTCCGTTACCGCGACAAGCTGCCAATGGACCTGGCCGAATCCGGCTACCGCCCGCCCTACTGGAAGGCGGAAGACTCGGTACTGGTGTTCTGCCTGCTGAACTTCGGCCTGTCGGTCAATCTGCAGGAAGAAATCGCCGCCCTGGTGCTGGCGCAGAAAGTCGGCAGCGAGCAGCTGGCCTGGTTGCTGCCGACCTACCCCGATGAGCCACTGCCAACTGAGGAGGCAGCCAAGCTCAAGGGCCTGAACCTCAACGGCCAGCTGGCAGGTCTGAACGCCGTCGGCAATGCCATCAACCAATTCGCCGATGCCCATATGCTCGGCGTCGCCGCGTCCAACAACTGGGCGATTGCGCCGCAGAACAGTCGCAGCGGCAAAAGCCTGCTGGCCAACGACACCCACCTGCCGCTGTCGATGCCTTCGGCATGGAATTTCGTGCAGATCCGCTCGCCCAAGTACCAGGCCGCCGGCGTGTCGATTGCCGGGGTACCGGCGGTGGTGGCCGGCTTCAACGGCAAACTCGGCTGGGGCATGACCATGGTCATGGGCGACAATCAGGATCTGTTTCTGGAAAAGATCAAACGGGAAAACGGCCGACTGCTGTACCTGGCCGACGGCAAGTGGCTACCCGCCCAGCAGCGCCAGGAAACCTTCTTTATCAAGGGCCAGCGGCCAATCCGCGAAACCCTCTACGAAACCCGCCACGGCCCGCTGTTGAACTCCGTGCTGGGCGAACGCAAGCACATGCTGCAACCGCTGCAGCTGAGCACGGGTTACGGCCTGGCCCTGCAAACCACCCAGTTCGAAGCGGATAAAACCCTCGATGCCTTCTTCGACCTGTCCCGCGCCCAATCGGTGGAGCAGGCCTTCGAGGCCACCCGCGAAGTGCGTGCCATGCCGCTCAATGTCGTCTTCGCCGACGCCCGGCACATCGGCTGGCAAGTCACCGGCCGCTTCCCCAATCGTCGCGCCGGCCTGGGCCTGATGCCCTCCCCCGGCTGGGACAGCCAGTATGAGTGGGACGGTTTTGCCGACCCCATGCTCCACCCCTATGACCAGGACCCGCCAGAAGGCTGGCTGGGCACCGCCAATCAGCGCACGGTTCCGCGCGGCTATGGCATGCAGCTGTCCAATTCCTGGTACTACCCCGAACGCGCCGAACGCATCGCCGAACTCGCCGGCACGGGCAAGCATGACAGCCGGAGCATGATCGCCATGCAGTACGACCAGACCTCACTGTTCGTCGGCAAGCTGCAGAGCATGTTCAGCGCACCGGGCATGGCCGAGAGCCTGGAGACAGCCATCGACGCCCTGCCGCCAGCGGAGCGCAGCAAGGCCCGCGAAGCGCACAGCCGGCTGATGAAGTTCGATGGCAAGCTGGCCGCCACCTCGGCGGATGCCGCGCTGTACAGTGCCTTCCTCTACCAGAGCGCGCGGGAGACCTTCCTCGACGAGCTGGGCCCGGACACCAGCCCGGCCTGGCAGGCCCTGGTGGCAACCGCCAACAGTTCCTACTCGGCCCAGGCCGACCATCTACTGAGCCGTGAAGACAGCCCCTTCTGGAACGATATCCGCACCCCGCAGCAGGAAGACAAACCAGCCATCCTGGCCCGCAGCCTGGCCGGCGCGGTGAGCTTTATGGAAAGCAAACTGGGCACAGAACGCAGCGCCTGGCAGTGGGGCAAGCTGCACAGCTACACCTGGACCAGCGAGACCAGCCACCTCGCCCGCTATATGAGCACCAGCCAGCGCGCCGGCATCAATGCCCTCAAGGGCTATCTTGATCGTGGCCCCTACCCGGCGGGCGGCGACCACAGCACGCTCAACGTGTCGACCTACAACTGGGGACAGAACTTCGACACCTGGCTGATACCCGCCATGCGCATCGTCGTCGACTTCGGCCGCGAGGAACCGCTGATCGGCCTGAACAGCTCCGGGCAATCCGGCAACCCGGCCAGCGGACACTACGCCGACGGTATCGACGCCTGGCTCAAGGGGCAGTACATGACCTTCCCCGTCCAGTCGCAGAACCTCGACAAAGCCTATGGCAGCAAACGCCTGGTGTTGGTGCCCGGGCAATAACGACCGTTCGTCGGGCACCACTGAACCCTTTCGGCCAGCGCCACTCAGAGTGAGTGGACTTACTCCATAGATCATCGTTTTAGGGCGCTTATATAGCGCCCTTTCTTTTGCCCGCTCGGCGAGCAGTTGATAGCAAAACCACATCACTGATTGAACTTTCGATGCAGAGTCCACTCTGAGACTGTGCATCGATTGATTCTCGGGCGCGTTAAGCGCCTATTTTTTTGCCCGAAATTTACCCGCGACCAGCCTGCGGGCGCAAAAAAGCCGGGCACTGCCCGGCTCTTTCCAACCCTGTCGAGCCCCGTCAGGCCCTGGGCAGGGTCACGCCCAGTTGGCCCTGATACTTGCCGCCACGATCCTTGTAGGACACCTCACAGGCCTCGTCGGACTGCAGGAACAACATCTGCGCCACCCCCTCGTTGGCGTAGATCTTCGCCGGCAGGGTGGTGGTATTGGAGAACTCCAGGGTCACATGCCCCTCCCACTCCGGCTCCAGGGGGGTGACGTTGACGATGATGCCGCAGCGCGCATAGGTGCTCTTACCCAGGCAGATGGTCAGCACATCTCGGGGAATGCGAAAGAATTCAACGGTGCGAGCCAGGGCAAAGGAGTTCGGCGGAATGATGCACACGTCACTTTTCACATCGACGAAGCTCTTCTCATCGAAGTTCTTCGGATCGACCGTAGCCGAATTGATATTGGTGAACACCTTGAACTCGTCGGCGCAGCGCACATCGTAGCCGTAGCTGGAAACACCGTAGGAGATCAGCGGCTGCGCACCCTCGGCACGCACCTGGCGCTCGACGAAGGGTTCGATCATGCCGTGCTCTTGGGCCATGCGGCGAATCCACTTATCCGATTTAATGCTCATGGCGGGCGTCCTGAATGGGCTGATGATGAAAAAGTGAGCGCATCTTACCGGGGCCGGCCATCGGGTTCAAAGCCTCTTGAGCCACTCCGGACGGCCAGCAGGCCATCCACATGCACCTGACCAAATAACGGAAAGATGCACAGAGCATTCGCTCTTAGCGTTAAAAGCGAGTATGGTGACTCCACTGTGCTGCATGTGTCACCGCGAATCGCTACTTGATGCCTAGATTTCGATCCAAACATCGTCCGACTCCTAGTACTCGTTGCACTCAGTCCCGGCCTGGGCTTTTCCAGGGCTGTTATTAAAATTGTTAGGAGACATAACATGTCGAATCGTCAGAATGGCACCGTCAAGTGGTTTAACGATGAAAAAGGCTACGGCTTCATCACTCCGCAATCCGGTGACGACCTCTTCGTACACTTCAAAGCTATCCAGAGCGATGGCTTCAAGAGCCTGAAAGAAGGCCAGCAAGTGACTTTCGTGGCCACCCGTGGTCAGAAAGGCATGCA
>JBFJZW010000344.1:0-4533 GCA_041621875.1 Pseudomonas sp.
CGATATCCGCAATTGGCGCTGGGCCGGCGTGCCGTTCTACCTGCGCACCGGCAAGCGCATGGCGGAAAAGATGTCGCAGATCGTTATCCATTTCAAAGTGCCGCCGCACTACATCTTCGACCCGGAGCAGCGCCAGCTGATCGGCAACAAGCTGATCATTCGCCTGCAGCCGGACGAGGGCATCGCCCTGCAGGTGATGACCAAGGACCAGGGGTTGGACAAGGGTATGCAGCTGCGCAGCGGTCCGCTGCAACTGAATTTCTCCGACACCTACCGCAGCGCCCGGGTACCCGACGCCTACGAGCGGCTTTTGCTGGAAGTGATGCGCGGCAACCAGAACCTGTTTGTACGCAAGGATGAAATCGAGCACGCCTGGCAGTGGTGCGATCAGCTGATCGCCGGCTGGAAGCGCCAGGGCGATGCGCCCAAGCCCTATGCCGCCGGCACCTGGGGCCCCATGGGCTCGATTGCCCTGATCACCCGCGACGGTAGGAGCTGGTATGGCGATCTCTGATCTCGAACTGCCGGCGGGGGTGGTTGCCCACCGCCATGCCGACCCCCGGGCCCTGGCCGAGGCGCAGGCGGTGGCCGTGGCCGAGGCGCTGCGGGTGGCCATTGAACAGCGCGGCCAGGCGACCCTGGTGGTGTCCGGCGGGCGCAGCCCGATTGCCTTTTTCGAGGCCCTGGCGCAGCAGCCGCTGCACTGGTCGCGGGTGCTGATCAGCCTGGCGGACGAACGCTGGGTACCGACCAATCATGCCAGCAGCAACGAGGCGCTGGTGCGCCGTCATCTGCTCCGCGGCCCGGCCGCCGAAGCCCGTTTTCTCAGCCTGTACCGGGTCGCGAGCAGCCTGGAGCAGGCCGCCGAACTGGCCGATGCGGCCCTGGCCGAGTTGCCGCCGATCGATGTGCTGGTGCTTGGCATGGGCGATGACGGCCATACCGCCTCGCTGTTCCCGACCAGCCCCAATCTGGAGCTGGCGCTGCAGGCCGCTTGCCCGCGCCGGGTATTGCCGATGCAGGCCCCCAGCGCGCCGACCCAGCGCCTGAGCCTGACCCTGCCGCTGCTGACGGCGGCACGTCTGCCGCTGCTGGCGATTCAGGGCCCGGACAAGCTGGCCACGCTGCGTGCGGCCCTGGCCGGCGACGACGTGGCAGACATGCCGATCCGCGCCTTGCTGCATTCCCCCCTTGAGATTTACTGGTGCCCCTAGGGCCGAAGGACCAGCCGATATGACCCACAACGAAAACAACCCGCAGGCCCGCATGGCCGAGAAGATCGCCCAGATCGACAGCATCTGCGCCCGCGCGCGGATCATGCCGGTGATCACCATCGCCCGTGAGGCGGATATCCTGCCGCTGGCCGATGCCCTGGCCGCCGGTGGCCTGACGGTGCTGGAAGTGACCCTGCGCTCCGAGCACGGCCTCAACGCCATCCGCCTGCTGCGCGAGCAGCGCCCCGAGCTGTGCGTCGGTGCCGGCACCGTGCTGGATGTGTCGATGCTGGATGCGGCGCTCGAAGCCGGTGCGCAGTTTATCGTCACCCCGGGTTCGACCCGGGAACTGCTCCAGGCCAGCCTGGAAAGCCCGGTGCCGCTGCTGCCCGGCGTCAGCAGTGCCTCCGACATCATGCTCGGCTATGCCCTCGGCTACCGCCGCTTCAAGCTGTTCCCCGCGGAAGTCTGCGGCGGCACCGCGGCGCTCAAGGCTTTGGGCGGTCCCTTTGCCGGGGTGAAATTCTGTCCCACCGGTGGCATCAACCCGGGCAATGTGCAGCGCTATATGGCCCTGGCCAATGTGATGTGCGTCGGCGGTACCTGGATGTTCGACAGCGAGTGGGTCAAGAACGGCGACTGGGCGCGGATTCAGCAGTGCAGCAGCGAGGCTCTGCAGCTGCTCGAAAGCCTGTGACCCAGGCGCTGCGGCAACCCCTGCTGCTGGGCATGATGCGCCTGCTCGACTACCCCGAGCTGGCCGCACCCCAGGCCTTGCTGGGGTTTATCGAGCGCTGCGTGGAGCGTGGCCTGAACGGCTTCGACCACGCCAATATCTATGGTCTGGGCGAGTGCGAAACGCGCTTCGGCGCGGCCCTGCGGCTGCGCCCGCAGCTGCGTCAGGAGCTCGAGCTGATCAGCAAGGCCGATATCGTGCCGGCCAGCCAGGACCTGTCGCGCTGGCGGGTCAAGCACTACAACAGCGCCGCGAGCTACCTCAATCAGGCCCTGGAGGCCTCGTTGACGCGCCTGGGCGTCGAGCGTCTGGACGGCTTTCTGCTGCACCGCCCCGACCCGCTGTTGCAGGTCGAGGAGGTGAGCCGCGCGCTGCAGGCCATGCTGGCCAGCGGCAAGGTGGGCTGGATCGGCCTGTCCAATGCCGAGCCCCTGCACTGGCAGGTGCTGGCCAGGGAACTGCCGTTGCGCTGCAACCAGATCGAGCTGTCGCTGCTGGCCCAGCAGCCGGCCTGGGATGGCCAGTTGCAGGCCATGCAAGCCGCAGGATTGCAGGTGCTGGCCTGGTCGCCGCTGGCCGGCGGGCAGTTTCCGCCGGCCTTGCAGCAGGCCCTGGGCGAAGTCGCCACGGCCCTGCAGGCGACCCCGACCCAGGTCGCCCTGGCCTGGTTGCGCCGCTTGCCCGGCAGCCCGCTACCTATTCTCGGCAGCCTGCGCCAGGCGCGTATCGACGAAGCGCTGGCCGGCAGCGAGCTGCAACTGGATGCGCCGACCTGGTTCTACCTGGCCGAAGCCGCACGGGGCATCAAGGCTCCCTGAGTTCGCAAGCGATAGCCTCTCCATCGGTGCGCGCGGCGCACCCTACGAACGGCGGATCGCCGCGCGCCTCTCTTATCCTGATTGCAGCCGGACTTTCTCCGGCAAGCCCTGCCGACAGCCAATATCTGTAGGGTGCGCCGTGCGCACCGCGGGTGGCGGTTCTCTTATGGGTGAACGGGCTTTCGCCTCGCGCCATTGAAGTCCCTGCCACCGCTTCAACCCCCTTCTTACCTCAGAAACCGTCCGCGGACGGGTAGTGCAGGCGGCGTTGGCCCTGCATGCGTCCGGCGGCGTGCAGCCTCCGGGCGATTTCCGCGAGGGTCTCGGGGATTGGCCGTTGCCCCAGCAGCATGGGCTCAAGGCGCGCCTCGAACAGGCTCCAGAAGCGTTTCATCTCCGGGATGTCCGGCATGATCTCGCCGCGCTCGGCCGCCAGGTAGGTGGCGGCGATCAGCGGGTCGTCCTGCATCTGCGCCATCAGCTCGAGGTTGGCCGGTGCGCCCAGGGGTTTGTCCGCATCGATCGTACGCAGGCCCTCGGCGCTGCTCAGGTAGTCCTCGAGAAAGCGCTGGGCCTGCGCCTTGTGCCGGCTGTGGCGGTTCAGGGCGGCGGCCTGCACGCCGATAAAGGGCCGTCCTGGCTGTTCGGCGCTGGGGCCGGGCACCGCGGCCAGGGCGATGGGGATCCTGGCGTCGCGCAACTCGTTCCAGGCCCAGGGGCCATTGACGATCATCGCTACCTCGCCGCGCTTGAAGTCTTCCATCATCGAGCCGTAGTCGCTGTCGCGGGCCAGCACGCCGCTGTCGAGCAGGGCCTTGATGCGCTGCACACCGGCAATCGCCGCGGGGCCGGCGATACCCAGGTCGCCGAGGTCGTAGAGGCCGCGGTGCTTGCCGATGCTGTAGGCCCCGCCGGCGTTGATAAAGGGCCAGGAGAAATACAGATTGCGGTAGTCCCAGGCGATGGCGCGCTTGCCCTGGGCGCGTAGCTGGCGATCCAGCGCGGCCAGTTGTTCCAGGTCGCGCGGCGGCTGCGTAACCAGTTGCTGGTTGTAGATCAGGCTGATGGTCTCGACGGCCAGGGGGTAGCCATAGAAGTCGGCACCGACCCGCAGCGCCTCCCAGGCGAAGGTCGGTGCCCGCTGCAGGGCGGCGGCAGTGGGGACGAGGGGCTGCAGCAGGCCGGCGTTGATCCAGGAGCCGAAGCGGTCATGGGCGAAGATCACGATGTCCGGCCCCTGGGCCGTGGCACCGAGGCGATCGAAGCGGCTGGCCAGGTCTTCCGGGGCCAGCACCTTGACCGGCATGCCGGTGTCGCGGGTGAAACGTTCGCCGACCTGGCGCAGGCCGTCGTGGCCCTTGTCCGGGTTGATCCAGATGGTCAGCGTGCCTTTCTCGAAGCCGTGGACGCTGGGGGGCAGGGTGGGCAGAAGCAGCAGGAGTACGAGGATTATTGTTGTTTTCATCCTGAGGGTCTCGTGTGGGGGATAGGGTGCCTCGTGTGGCAGGTCAAAGGTTTTTAACCTCGCGTAGCGACGGTCCGCAGGGATGGCAGGCGAAAAAAAGGCGGCCAGCGGCCGCCCGAAAACATCCCTGGAGGGATTGACGTCACTTGATCTGGATACGCTCGAGCAGGTAGGCCTTGGCGCTGTCGTCGCCGATGCGGGCGGCTTCGTCGGCCAGGCGCAGGGCGCGTTCCAGGTCCTGATTGGCCAGGGCGGCATCGATGCCCTGGCGGTAGTAGGCCTGGGTTTCCGGCAGCACCG
>JBFJZW010000345.1:0-4506 GCA_041621875.1 Pseudomonas sp.
ATAGGAAATCTTGTTCATATTTGGGTCTTGTCAAGTGAGTCAAAATGGGAGGGCCTGCACCATTATGTGGAATTCATATTTTTTTCGTTTATTTTCAATTACTTATACGAACAAATTGATCGTAATAAATATTCTTGATCAATCCGCAAGCAGCGACTAGATTCAATTCCTGTCAGGCATGACAGGAATACAGCCCCCTCGCCTGGCAGGCCATAACATCAAGAACCGGCACGCACCGGTCAGCCTGAGAGGAACTCGCTATGTCGCTGTTGATCCGTGGTGCCACCCTGGTCACCCATGAGCAAAGCTACCGCGCCGATCTGCTCTGTGCAGACGGCCTGATCCAGGCCATTGGCGACAACCTCGACGCCCCCGCGGGCTGCCAGGTGCTCGACGGCAGCGGCCAGTACCTGATGCCCGGCGGCATCGACCCGCACACCCATATGCAATTGCCCTTTATGGGCACGGTGGCCAGCGAGGACTTCTACAGCGGTACCGCTGCCGGTCTGGCGGGCGGCACCACCTCGATCATCGACTTCGTGATTCCCAACCCCCAGCAATCACTGCTGGAAGCCTTCCACACCTGGCGCGGCTGGGCGGAGAAGTCCGCCTCCGACTACGGCTTTCATGTCGCCATCACCTGGTGGAGCGACGAGGTGAGCCGCGAGATGGGCGAGCTGGTGGCCAAGTTCGGGGTCAACAGCTTCAAGCACTTTATGGCCTACAAGAACGCCATCATGGCCGCCGACGACACCCTGGTGGCGAGCTTCGAGCGCTGCCTCGAGCTGGGCGCGGTGCCCACCGTGCACGCGGAAAACGGCGAGCTGGTCTATCACCTGCAGCAGAAACTCCTGGCCCAGGGCCTGACCGGGCCGGAAGCGCACCCGCTGTCGCGCCCCTCCCAGGTCGAAGGCGAGGCCGCCAGCCGCGCCATCCGCATTGCCGAAACCCTGGGCACGCCGCTGTACCTGGTGCACGTCTCGACCCAGGAAGCCCTGGATGAAATCACCTACGCCCGCGCCAAGGGCCAGCCGGTATACGGCGAGGTACTGGCCGGCCATCTGCTGCTGGATGACAGCGTGTACCGCCACCCCGATTGGCAAACCGCCGCCGGTTACGTGATGAGCCCGCCGTTCCGCCCGCGCGGGCATCAGGAGGCACTGTGGCGCGGTCTGCAGTCGGGCAACCTGCACACCACCGCCACCGACCACTGCTGCTTCTGCGCCGAGCAGAAAGCCGCCGGCCGCGACGATTTCAGCAAGATCCCCAACGGCACGGCCGGCATCGAAGACCGCATGGCGGTGCTGTGGGATGAAGGGGTCAACAGCGGCAAGCTGTCGATCAACGACTTCGTCGCCCTGACCAGCACCAACACCGCGAAAATCTTCAACCTGTACCCGCGCAAAGGCGCGTTGCGCGTCGGTGCCGACGCCGACCTGGTGCTCTGGGACCCACAGGGCACGCGGACCATCTCGGCCAAAACGCATCACCAGCAGGTCGATTTCAACATCTTCGAAGGCAAGACCGTGCGCGGCGTGCCCAGCCACACCATCAGCCAGGGCAGGCTGGTCTGGGTCGACGGCGACCTGCGCGCCGAGCGCGGGGCCGGCCGTTATGTCGAGCGACCGGCCTACCCGGCGGTGTTCGACCTGCTGAGTAAACGCGCCGAACAGAACCGCCCGACCGCCGTCGAGCGCTAAGCCGCCAAACAGGTGCCACACATAACTTCGCCACACCGGCCCGCAGAGGCCGGACGGCCGCTTATCCGCTGTTAACTGCCCAATAAAAGCCACAAAACCGTGAGGCAATTACCGTGATAGACACCCTCAGCCATTTGCCGCGACCGGATGCCGGCACCGCCGAACTGGCCGATCGTTTCAGCGATCTGGCCCCGCCACTCACCGCCCGCCAGGCCGCCCTGGAAAGCGCGCGCTGCCTGTATTGCTACGACGCGCCCTGCGTCAACGCCTGCCCCAGCGAGATCGACATCCCCTCATTTATCCGCAATATCAGCCATGAGAACCTTCAGGGCGCGGCGCAGACCATTCTCTCGGCGAACATCCTCGGCGGCAGTTGCGCCCGCGTCTGCCCCACCGAAATTCTTTGTCAGCAGGCCTGCGTACGTAACAACGCCCAGGAATGCGCACCGGTGCTGATCGGCCTGTTGCAGCGCCATGCCATCGATAACGCGCAGTTCAGCGAGCACCCGTTCCAGCGCGCCCCGGCCAGCGGCAAGCGCATCGCCGTGGTCGGTGCGGGGCCAGCGGGTTTGTCCTGCGCCCATCGCCTGGCCATGCATGGTCACGAGGTAGTGATCTTTGAAGCCCGCGAGAAAGCCGGCGGCCTTAATGAATACGGCATCGCCGCCTACAAGCTGGTGGATGACTTCGCCCAGCGCGAAGTGGATTTTCTCCTGCAGATCGGCGGCATCGAGATCCGCCACGGCCACAAGCTGGGCGACGACCTCAGCCTGAGCGAGCTGCACCAGCAGTTCGATGCGATATTTCTCGGCATCGGCCTGGCCGCCAGCAAACGCCTCGGCCTGCCGGGCGAAGAGGCACCGGGCCTGCTCGCTGCCACCGACTATATCCGCGAACTACGGCAGAGCGATGACCTGACCCAGCTGCCCGTGGCCGAGCGCTGCATCGTCCTCGGTGCCGGCAATACCGCCATCGACATGGCGGTGCAGATGAGCAAGCTCGGTGCCCGCGACGTCAACCTGGTCTATCGCCGTGGCTTCGAGGAAATGGGCGCGACCGAGCACGAACAGGACATCGCCAAGGCCAACCAGGTGCGCCTGCTGACCTGGGCGCAACCGGATGCCGTGCTGCTCAACGAGCAGGGTCAGGTGCGCGGCATGCGCTTCGCCCGCACCCGCCTGGAGAACGGTCGGTTGCAGAGCACCGGGCAGACCTTCGAGCTGGCTGCCGACGCCATCTTCAGCGCCATCGGCCAGGCGTTTGACGGCCAGGCCCTGGGCGATCCGCTGGCCCGGGAACTGAAGCGCGAGGGCGAACGCATCTGGGTCGACGCGAGCCTGCAGACCAGCGTGCCCGGTGTGTATGCCGGCGGCGACTGCACCGCCCTGGGCCAGGACCTCACCGTACAAGCCGTGCAGCACGGCAAGCTGGCCGCCGAGGCCATCCACTCTCATCTGATGCTCAATGTGGAGGCCGCATAAATGGCCGATCTATCCATCGAATTCGCCGGTATCAAGGCACCCAACCCGTTCTGGCTGGCCAGCGCGCCGCCCACCGACAAAGCCTACAACGTGGTCCGCGCCTTTGAGGCCGGCTGGGGCGGCGTGGTCTGGAAGACCCTCGGCGAAGACCCGGCAGCGGTCAACGTATCGTCGCGCTACTCGGCGCATTTCGGCCCGAACCGCCAGGTGCAGGGCATCAACAATATCGAACTGATCACCGACCGCTCACTGGAAATCAACCTGCGCGAAATCACCCAGGTGAAGAAGGACTGGCCGGACCGCGCGCTGATCGTTTCCTTGATGGTGCCCTGCGTCGAAGAATCCTGGAAAGCCATCCTGCCGCTAGTGGAAGCCACCGGCTGCGACGGCATCGAACTGAACTTCGGCTGCCCCCACGGCATGCCCGAGCGCGGCATGGGTGCGGCGGTCGGCCAGGTGCCGGAATACGTGGAGATGGTCACCCGCTGGTGCAAGACCTACAGCTCGCTGCCGGTGATCGTCAAGCTGACGCCGAACATCACCGACGTGCGCCTGTCCGCCCGCGCCGCCCATCGCGGCGGTGCCGATGCGGTGTCGCTGATCAACACCATCAACTCGATCACCAGCGTCGACCTGGAGCGCATGGTCGCCCACCCCATAGTCGGCACGCAGAGCACCCACGGCGGCTACTGTGGCTCGGCGGTCAAACCCATCGCCCTGAATATGGTCGCCGAGATCGCCCGCGACCCGGAAACCCGTGGCCTGCCGATCTGCGGCATCGGCGGCATCGGCAGCTGGCGCGACGCGGCGGAATTCGTCGCCCTGGGCTGCGGCGCGGTGCAGGTGTGCACGGCAGCCATGCTGCATGGCTTTCGTATCGTCGAAGAGATGAAGGACGGCCTGTCGCGCTGGATGGACAGTCAGGGTCACACCAGCCTGCAGGATTTCTCAGGCAAAGCGGTGGGCAACACCACCGACTGGAAGTACCTGGATATCAACTATCAGGTGATAGCCCGGATCGACCAGGACGCCTGCATCGGTTGCGGCCGCTGCCATATCGCCTGCGAAGACACCTCGCACCAGGCCATCGCCAGCCTGACCCAGGCCGACGGCACCCATAAGTACGAGGTGATCGATGAAGAGTGCGTGGGCTGCAACCTGTGCCAGATCACCTGCCCGGTAGAGAACTGCATCGAGATGGTGCCCCAGGACACCGGCAAGCCCTTCCTCGACTGGAACCACGACCCGCGCAATCCGTATCGCGTGGCGTCCTAGCCCGGCAATTCGCCGGAACCTATCGCGGGCAAGCCCGCACCTACAGGTGC
>JBFJZW010000346.1:0-4467 GCA_041621875.1 Pseudomonas sp.
GAACTTCCACGACCGTAAGGTCACCAGCACCTGAAGCTGGCGTGTCTACCAATTTCACCACCTGGGCATTGCAGCAAGCTTCGTCGTTGCCGACACGGAGCGTTGCATCCGTTTATTGCAGGAACCCAGTCAATGACTCGATTCTTGAATTTGGTGCCCAGGAGAAGACTCGAACTTCCACGATCTTGCGATCACTGATACCTGAAACCAGCGCGTCTACCAATTCCGCCACCTGGGCACTGAAACGATGATTACTCATCAGTTCCGTGTTACAACGTCTGTTCGACGCTGTGGGCGCGAACTATACGGGCGACCTTTTGCCTTGTAAAGCCCTGCTGTCGAAAAAAATATTGTCGCTGGAAAAGCTGACCGAGAAGCCTTTTTCGCGCTTCAATAGGCACATGACTCACCTATATATACATAAGCAAAGGTAGCCCCTACTCAATGGCCGATTGGCAATCCCTCGATCCCGAGGCCGCACGTGAAGCGGAAAAATACGAAAACCCTATTCCAAGTCGTGAGCTGATCCTGCAGCATCTGGACGAGCGCGGCTCCCCGGCCGCCCGCGAAGAGCTGGCCCAGGAATTCGGCCTCAGCACGGATGAGCAGCTGGAAGCCTTGCGCCGCCGCCTGCGGGCCATGGAGCGCGACGGTCAGCTGATCTATACCCGGCGTGGCACCTATGCCCCGGTGGACAAGCTCGATCTGATCCTCGGGCGGGTCAGCGGCCATCGCGATGGCTTCGGCTTCCTGATTCCCGATGACGGCAGCGACGACCTGTTCCTCAGCCCGGCGCAAATGCGCCTGGTGTTCGATGGCGACCGTGCCCTGGCCCGTGTCACCGGGCTCGACCGCCGCGGTCGGCGCGAGGGTGGTGTGGTCGAGGTGATCTCCCGCGCCCATGAGTCCATCGTCGGTCGTTACTACGAAGAAAGCGGCATCGGCTTCGTGGTTGCCGACAACCCCAAGATCCAGCAGGAAGTGCTGGTCACCCCAGGGCGTAATGCCGGGGCCAAGCAGGGTCAGTTCGTCGAGGTGAAAATCACCCATTGGCCGACGCCGCGTTTTCAGCCCCAGGGCGATGTGGTCGAAGTGGTCGGCAACTATATGGCACCGGGCATGGAGATCGATGTCGCCCTGCGCAGCTATGACATTCCCCATGTCTGGCCTGAAGCGGTGATCAAGGAGGCGCGCAAGCTCAAGCCGGAAGTCGAGGAGAAGGACAAGGAGAAGCGCGTCGATCTGCGCCACCTGCCGTTCGTCACCATCGACGGCGAAGACGCCCGCGACTTCGACGATGCGGTGTACTGCGAGAAGAACGGCAGCAACTGGCGGCTGTTCTCCGGCGGCTGGAAACTCTACGTGGCCATCGCCGACGTCTCTCACTACGTCAAGGTCGATTCGGCGCTGGATGCCGAGGCCCAGGTGCGCGGCAACTCGGTGTATTTCCCCGAGCGGGTGATCCCGATGCTGCCGGAGGAGCTGTCCAACGGCCTGTGTTCGCTCAATCCTCAGGTCGATCGCCTGGCCATGGTCTGCGAGATCAGCATCTCCAAGACCGGCAAGATGACCGACTACCAGTTCTATGAAGCGGTGATCCACTCCCATGCGCGCCTGACCTATAACAAGGTCAGTGCCATGCTCGAAGATCCCAAGGGCGGCGAGGGCAAGGCCCTGCGCAGTGAGTACAAGCAGGTGCTGCCGCATCTCAAGCAGCTCTATTCGCTGTATCAGGTGCTGCTGGCGGCGCGTCACGAGCGCGGTGCCATCGACTTCGAGACCCAGGAAACCCGCATCATCTTCGGTACCGGGCGCAAGATCGCGGAGATCCGTCCGACCCAGCGCAACGATGCGCACAAGCTGATCGAAGAGTGCATGCTGGCGGCCAACGTGGCCACCGCGGCCTTTATGCAGAAGCATGAGATCCCGGCGCTGTATCGCGTGCATGACGGTCCGCCGCCGGAGCGGGTGGAGAAGCTCAAGGCCTTCCTCACCGAGCTGGGTCTGTCCCTGCATCGCGGAAAGTCCAAGGACGGCCCTAGCCCTAAGGACTATCAGCTGCTTCTGGAAAGCATCCGCGAGCGTCCCGATTACCACCTGATTCAGACCGTGATGCTGCGCTCGCTGAGCCAGGCGGTGTACAGCGCCGACAATCAGGGCCACTTCGGCCTGAATTACGAGGCCTACGCCCACTTCACCTCGCCGATTCGCCGCTACCCGGATCTGTTGATCCATCGGGCGATTCGCAGCGTGATCCGCTCCAAGCAGGACACCCCGCACGTCAAGCGCGCCGGTGCGCAGAGCATGCCCAAGGCACGCATCTACCCCTACGACGAGCCGGCTCTGGAGCAGCTCGGCGAGCAGTGCTCGATGTCCGAGCGGCGCGCCGATGAAGCCACCCGCGATGTGGTGAACTGGCTCAAGTGCGAGTTTATGAAGGACCGCGTCGGCGAAACCTTCCCCGGGGTGATTACCGCGGTGACCGGTTTTGGTCTGTTCGTCGAGTTGAAGGACATCTACGTCGAAGGCCTGGTGCATGTCACCGCGCTGCCGGGCGACTACTACCATTTCGACCCGGTGCACCATCGTCTGGCCGGCGAGCGTAGCGGTCGCAGCTTCCGTCTGGGCGACAGCGTCGAGGTCAAGGTCATGCGCGTCGACCTGGACGAGCGCAAGATCGACTTCGAACTGGCCGAAGGCAAGGCGCTCGCGCCGGATGGTCCGCGGCGTGGCGGCTTCGAGTCGGCAGGCAAGGGCGGGCGGCGCAGTGAGCGTGCAGCCGGCAATACCGATGTGGCCAAGAGTCGTGAAGTGAAGAAAGCCCTGCTGTCCGAATCCAAGGGCAAGGGCAGCAAGGCACGCACCGGTAAGGCCGATGCGGCCAAGCCCGCTGCCAAGGCAGGCAGTCATCGCAAGGGTGGTGCGGGCGCAGCACGCAAGCCTAAGGCGAAATCATGAGTCAGCTGGAGAAGATCTACGGCGTGCATGCCGTGGAAGCCCTGCTGCGTCACCACCCGAAGCGGGTCAAGCAGGTCTGGCTGGCCGAGGGGCGTAACGATCCGCGGGTACAGGTTCTGCTGGGTCTGGCGGCAGAGGCCCGGGTAAGCGTCGGTCAGTGCGAGCGGCGCGAGATGGACGCCTGGGTCGAGGGTGTGCACCAGGGCGTGGTGGCGGATGTCAGCCCCAGTCAGGTGTGGGGCGAGGCCATGCTCGAGGAGTTGCTCGACCGCGCCGAAGGCCCGCCACTGTTGCTGGTGCTCGATGGCGTCACCGATCCGCATAACCTCGGTGCCTGTCTGCGCACCGCCGATGCCGCCGGTGCCCTGGCGGTGATCGTACCGAAGGACAAGTCGGCCACCCTCAACGCCACGGTGCGCAAGGTGGCCTGCGGTGCCGCCGAAGTGATCCCGCTGGTGGCCGTGACCAACCTGGCACGCAGCCTGGAGAAACTCCAGCAGCGCGGTCTGTGGGTGGTCGGTACCGCTGGCGAGGCGGAAATGGAACTGTACGATCACGACCTGACCGGGCCCACCGTTTTGATCATGGGGGCCGAAGGCAAGGGCATGCGCCGGTTGACCCGCGAGCACTGCGATTACCTGGTCAAACTGCCGATGGCCGGCAGCGTCAGCAGCCTTAACGTCTCGGTGGCCACCGGGGTCTGTCTGTTCGAGGCATTGCGTCAGCGCAAGGTTGGCGGCAAGAAGTAACTGTGCGGCGGGCACCCCCGGGGTGCCCGCTGTTGTTGCTCTCTGAGCGGGGCCTTGCCTTTCCGCGCATTCGCGGCGGATTGTTCAAATAATCACCAGTTCGCCTTGCTTGTGCCCGGGGGCTTCACTAGAATGTCGCCCCTTGCCGCTCCGGCAGGCGCAATTGCGCCCTTCTGATCGAGCAAGACAAACAGTGTCATTCACTCCTTGCCTGACCGCATTTGGCGGCAGGCTACAACCCGTAAGGAGCATTTATGCGTCATTACGAAATCATCTTTCTGGTTCACCCGGACCAGAGCGAGCAAGTCGGCGGCATGGTTGAGCGTTACACCAAGCTGATCGAAGAAGACGGCGGCAAGATTCACCGCCTGGAAGATTGGGGCCGTCGTCAGCTGGCCTATGCAATCAACAATGTTCACAAGGCTCACTACGTGATGCTGAACGTTGAGTGCACCGGCAAGGCCCTGGCCGAGCTGGAAGACAACTTCCGTTACAACGATGCCGTGATCCGTAACCTGGTCATCCGTCGCGACGAAGCTGTTACCGATCAGTCCGAGATGCTTAAGGCTGAGGAAAATCGTAGCGAGCGCCGCGAGCGTCGTGATCGTCCTGAAAGCGCCGACTCCGCCGAAGGCGATGACAGCGACAACAACGACAGCGACAACGCTGACGAGTAATCCACGGATCTATTGAGGAGCCACTCTCATGGCACGTTTCTTCCGTCGTCGTAAATTCTGCCGTTTCACCGCAGAAGAAGTGA
>JBFJZW010000347.1:0-4456 GCA_041621875.1 Pseudomonas sp.
AGAATGTGCTGCCGATGGCCACCAGCCAGGACCATAAGCGCGTCGGCGACGGCGACAGCGGCCCGAACACCGGCGGCATGGGTGCCTACTCGCCAGCCCCGGTGGTCACCGCCGAGGTGCACCAGCGGGTGATGGACGAGGTGATCTACCCCACCGTGCGCGGCATGGCCAGTGAAGGCAACGTCTACACCGGCTTCCTCTACGCCGGGCTGATGATCGACAAAGCAGGCAAACCTAAGGTTATCGAGTTCAACTGCCGCTTCGGCGACCCGGAAACCCAGCCGATCATGTGCCGCCTGGAATCTTCCCTGGTGCTGCTGGTCGAAGCCGCACTGGCCAAGGCCCTGGACAAGGTCGAAGCCAAGTGGGACCCGCGCCCGACTGTCGGCGTGGTACTGGCTGCCGGCGGCTACCCGGGCGACTACGCCAAGGGCGATGTGATCGCAGGCCTGGACGCCGCCGCGCAACTGGAAGGCAAGGTATTCCACGCCGGCACCGCCCTCCAGGATGGCCAGGTGGTCACCGCCGGTGGTCGCGTGCTGTGCGCCACTGCCATCGGTGCCAGCGTCGCCGATGCCCAGCAGCAGGCCTATCGCCTGGCACAGCAGATCAGCTGGAATGGCTGTTTTTATCGGCATGACATAGGTTACCGTGCCATTGCCCGTGAACGCGGCGAAGGCTGAAGGCCGAATCAACGCTAAAACCCTGCAAAGGTGGCCAAATGGCCACCTTTGTCATATTTCGTCACGGGACAGCTTGGCTATAATCCGACCACTTACTTTCGAAGGGAATTCACCGTGCGCCGGCTGAGGAATGCCACATACCTGTTGCTCGGCAGCTTGCTGCTGATGGCGCTCGCGGTAGCCCCCGCCCAGGCGGAGCCACAGGCTGCCTGGGCGCAACTGGCTGACCCCGGCGGCGAACTGCAACTGGATGACGTGCGCACGCCCCGGCAGATGGCGCGCTTCGCCCACACCGACCTGGCCGCGGTGTACACCCCCGGCGACAATGCCGCGCTGTGGCTGCACCACCGCCTGCCGGCCAGCGCCGAGGCCCGGATACTCAGGGTCTTCGCCCCCTACCTGGCCTACCTCGACCTCTATGTACTGCACGGCGACCAACTGATCGCCCAGACCCATACCGGCAGCCACCTGCCCTTCTCCAGCCGCCCGCTGGCCAGTCGCGACTTCCTCCTGCCCCTGCCCCAGTTCGATGCCCCCGTGGACATCTACCTGCGCCTGGCTTCCGAGCACGCCCTGCGCCCGACCATCGGCCTGCACAGTGTGCAGAGCATGGCTGCCGACGACAGTCGCGGCATACTCTTCGGCCTGCTGCTCGGCGGCATGGCCATGCTGGTGCTCTACAACCTCGTGCGCTTCGCCTATACCCGGGCCCCCAGCGGCCTGTGGCTAGCCGCGACCCAGGCCTGCGTGCTGCTCAGCGCCATCAGCCTGCTGGGCATCAGCACGCCCTGGCTCGGCGAGCTGCAGAGCCTGCAGCCGCAGATCGCCAACCTGTCGATGCTCGCGGCCATGCTCTGCGCGCTGTCGTTTACCGCCAGTTTCTTCCGCCAGGTCTGCCCGCGCACGCCGCTGAACTACCTGCTGAGCATCGAAGTGGGGCTGATCAGCCTGCTCTGCGTGGCCCTGCTGGTGGCCACCAGCCTGCAGTTCAACCAACTGGTCTACCTGCTGACCGCACTCTCCGGACTGAGCATCCTGCTGGTCTCGCTGTCGCACTGGTACCACGGCTACCGCCCGGCACGCCTGTTCAGCCTGGCCGTGCTGCTGTTCTGCGTGGCCTTTATCGGCGCATTGCCGATCCTGTTCGGCTACTGGGCGGTGCAGACCGACTGGCTGGCCTACGGGCTGCTGGCCATGACCGTAGTCAGCGGTTTTATCCTGAGCATGGCCCTGAGCGAGCGACAGCGACGCATCATGCAGGACCAGTTCAGTACCAGCCGCGCCCTGGCCGCCAGTTCGGCGGAACTGAAAGCCAAAGCCGAATTCCTCGCCAAGATCAGCCATGAAATCCGCACCCCAATGAACGGCGTACTGGGCATGACCGAGCTGCTGCTCGGCACGCCACTCTCGGCCAAACAGCGCGATTACGTGCAGACCATCCACAGCTCGGGCAATGAGCTGCTCACCCTGATCAACGAAATTCTCGATATCTCCAAGCTCGAATCCGGCCAGATCGAGCTGGACGACGTGCAGTTCGACCTCAATGCCCTGATCGAAGACAGCCTGGACATCTTCCGCGCCAAGGCCGAGCAGCAGAAGGTCGAACTGATCAGCTTTATGCAGCCGCAGGTGCCGCGGGTGATCAGCGGCGACCCCACGCGCCTGCGCCAGACCCTGCTGAGCCTGCTGGACAACGCCTTCAAGCAGACCGACGAAGGCGAAATCCTTCTGGTCGTGGCCCTCGACACCAGTAGCGACAAGCCGCGCCTGCGCATCGCCGTGCAGGACAGCGGCAAGCCGCTGGATGCCAGCGAGCGCGATGCCCTGCTCAACGCCGAACTGCACAGCAAGGACTTCCTCGCCGCGACCAAGCTCGGCGGCCGCCTGGGCCTGATCATCGCCCGCCAGCTGGTGCGCCTGATGGGCGGCGAGTTCGGCATCCAGAGCGGCGGCAATCAGGGCTCGACCCTGTGGGTCAGCCTGCCGCTGGACAGCACCCGCCTGGAGCAGCCACCCGCCGACCTCGACGCCTCGCTGCAGGGTGCACGGCTGCTGGTGGTCGACGACAACGACACCTGCCGCAAGGTCCTGGTGCAGCAGTGCAGCGCCTGGGGCCTGCAGGTCAGCGCCGTGCCTTCGGGCAAGGAAGCCATGGCCCTGCTGCGTACCAAGGCGCACCTGCATGAGTATTTCGATGCCGTCCTGCTCGATCAGGACATGCCCGGCATGAGCGGCATGCAGCTGGCCGCGCGGATCAAGGAAGACCCCAACCTCAACCACGACATCCTGGTGATCATGCTCACCGGCATCAGCAATGCGCCGAGCAAGATCATCGCGCGCAACGCCGGGATCAAGCGCATCCTGGCCAAACCGGTGGCCGGCTACACCCTGCGCACTACATTGGCCGACGAGCTGGCCCAGCGCGGCAAGGGCGACTCGCCGCTGTTCACCCCGGCCCAGGTCAGCGCCCCGCTGAATGTACCCAGCGACTTCCGCATCCTGGTGGCCGAAGACAACAGCATCTCCACCAAGGTGATCCGCGGCATGCTCGGCAAGCTCAACCTGCAGCCCGACACCGCCAGCAACGGCGAAGAAGCCCTTAGCGCGATGAAAGCCCAGCAGTACGACCTGGTGCTGATGGACTGCGAAATGCCGGTGCTCGACGGCTTCTCCGCCACCGAGCAATTGCGCGCCTGGGAAGCCGCCGAACACCGCAACCGCACCCCGGTGGTGGCCCTGACCGCGCATATCCTCAACGAACACAAGGAGCGCGCCCGTCAGGTCGGTATGGACGGCCATATGTCCAAACCGGTGGAACTGTCACAGCTGCGCGAGCTGATCGAACACTGGGTCGCCGAGCGGGAAATTCGCCGCCAGCGCAATGCCCTGCCGTCTTCTTAAGCCGCGAGCCAGGCCCGCCGCGTAGCCAGCTGCTACTGGCGGGCCCGGAGCGAATCCCGGATCATGCACGCCCGGCGATCCGGCGGCGCTGGCACCAGCCAGCCTCTACACTCCCACCCATTCCAAGAGACGAGTCTTTCCATGGCGTCCGCGCTGTTCAGCCTGTATTTGAAACTGCTGGTGCTCTATAGCCCCTTCTTCGTGCTGTCGTGTTTTATCGGCCTGAGCCGCGGCTATACGGTCAAGGAACGCAAGCGCCTGGCCTGGAAGGTGGCGACCGGCGTCCTGATCGCCAGCGTGCTGCTGTACCTGTTCGGCAAGCACATCTTCACCCTGTTCGGCATCACCATCGACGCCTTCCGCATCGGTGCCGGCAGTGTGCTGTTTATCTCCGCCCTGGGCATGGCCCAGGGC
The DNA here is from genome assembly GCA_041621875.1 of Pseudomonas sp. GTDB lineage: Bacteria > Pseudomonadota > Gammaproteobacteria > Pseudomonadales > Pseudomonadaceae > Aquipseudomonas. Next base: position 3,999 of record JBFJZW010000347.1, read on the forward strand.
AAACCGGCGGTGCAGAGCGACAACGTGCAGCAGGACGTGACCATAGTGCCGCTGACCATCCCGCTCACCGTCGGCCCCGGCACCATCGGTGCCCTGCTGCTGATGGGGGCCAGCCAGCCGCACTGGGATGACAAGCTGCTGGCGGTACTCGCCATCTTCCTGGCCAGCCTCACGGTCGGCGTGGTGCTGTACCTGTCCAACCAGTTCGAGCGCCTGCTCGGCGATCAGGGCCTGCAGATCGTCAGCCGCCTGATGGGCCTGTTTGTCTGCGCCCTGGCTGCGCAGATTATCTTTACCGGGGTGAAGAACTACCTAACGCTCTAAGAGCCTGTTTACGATCTGCTGCGCGTCGGCCCTACTGCGTTACAACGACCAAAGGGAGTAACAGCCGCAGGCTGGCCCGAAGGGCGAGTGAAACGAGTAATGCTCATTTAGCTTCCTCGCCTGTTTGACCAGCC
>JBFJZW010000348.1:0-4438 GCA_041621875.1 Pseudomonas sp.
CGGCTGACCAGATTGAACAGCTCGTTGTAGTCGATGCCGTAGCTGTCCAGCACCTGCGGGTCGACGACGATTTCCAGCAGGTCCTCGCGGTCGCCGCCGATCTCCACCGAGAGCACCTCGGCGATGCCCTCGATGTTGTCCTTCAGCCGCCGCGCCACATACACCAGCTCCTGTTCGGCGATGGGCCCGGACAGACCGACCGACAGCACCGGGAACAGCGCCACATTGACCTCGTTGACCGTCGGCTCCTCGGCTTCCTCGGGCAGTTTGCTGCGGGCGGTGTCGACCTTCTCGCGCACATCGACCAGGGCCAGTTTGGCATCGAAGCCGGCATCGAACTCCAGGGTCACCGAGGCATGCCCCTCGCTGGCCATGGCACGCATCTCCTTGACCCCTTCGAGGCTGCGCAGCTCCTGCTCCAGCGGGCGCACCAGCAGGCGCTCGGCGTCCTCCGGGCTGATGCCCTCCAGGGTCACCGATACATAGATGATCGGGATGGCCACGTCCGGGTTGGCTTCCTTGGGGATGACCAGGTAGGCCCCCAGGCCGCCGACCAGAAGAAACAGCAGCAGAAGCAGGCTGGTGCGGCTGCGATCCAGCGCCGCGGCGATCAGACCGTGCATCTCAGCTTTCCCCTTTGGCGAGCTGGCTGATCACCTGCTGGCCCGGCTCGACAAAGCCCTGGCCGAGGGTGATCAGCGCCACCTTCGGCGGCAGGCCGCTGACCCAGGCCCCCTGGTTGTCGACGCTGATCAGCGTGACTGGAGTGAATTCCACCTGTTGCTGCGCATTGACCCACTTGACCCCGTGGCGGCCGGCCTGATCCAGGCTCAGCAGGGCAGGCGACACACGATGGGCCAGGGCTTCGCCGGTCTGGATATGCAGGGTGGCGCTGGCTCCGGCCAGGCGCAGGGCCTGCGGATTGGCGACCTTGACCTCGATGCGGAAGCTGCGCGAGCCGGGATCGGCGGCGGCGGCGATAAAGTGCAGCTCACCGTCCATCTCGCGGCCGTCGAGCAACTCGATGCGCACCGTCTGGCCCAGCTTGAGCTGGATTACCTCCTGCTGGGCTATCTGCGCGCTGACCTTGAGCTGGCTGATGTCCACCAGGGTCAGCAGACTCTGGCCGGGCTGGACGAAGTCGCCGAGCTCGACCAGGCGCTGGTCGTAGATGCCGGCGAAGGGGGCGCTGATTTTGGTGTTGTTCAGCTGGATACGGGCCATGTCCAGTTCGGCGCGGGCCTTGGCCAGCTCGCTCTGCAGGCGGATCAGTTCGTTGGCCGAGACCAGGTTGCGTTCGCGCAGGCGTGCGGCACCCGTGGCATCGGCCTGGCGCTGCCGCACATCGGCTTCACCCCTGGCCACCTGGGCCGGGCGGTTATCCGCGGACAGGCTCAGCAGCAGCTGGCCGGCCTTGACCGGGCTGCCCTTGTCCTGATCCAGGCGCGCCACGCTGGCGCTGATCTGCGAACGCAATTCGACCCGTCGCCAGGCCTCGATCTGCCCCTGTACCACATGCTGGCGCTGCATCGGTTGCGCTTCCAGCCACTGCACTTCGACTTTCGCCAGGCCCTGCTCGACGGCCGGTTGATCGGCGCTGGCGACCTGCTGCGCCTTGAACAGCGAGCCGCTGAGCAGCCACAGCAGTAACAGCAGACTGATGGCGACGGCGATCAACCAGGGGCGTTTGGACAACTGACTGAACATGGGCGCTTACTCGTGACGACGTGGTTGGGCGAGCAGATCGGCGGCCTGGGTACGCAGGCCGGCAATAATGAAATCGGTAACGCGGGCGAAGTATTCATCCAGGGCGATGGGTTCGGCCCAGTGGGCGAAACCGCCGGAGGCGATACGCGCCATTACCCCGTTGACGCAGGCCTCCACGCCCCATAGCAGGTTCTGGCAGTCGGCCGGAGCGAGGGCGTGGGTGCCCAGGGTTTGGTTGAGTATCTCGGCGAAGAAGCGCTGATAGTCGCGTTCCAGCTCGAGGAACTGTTGCCGTGAGGACGGATCCAGGCGCTCCTGGAACTCCGGTCGGTCGCAGTGCTGGCACAGCTGGGCCTGGATCGGATTGCTCAGCATCTGCTCGAAGGCGCGCAGGAGCACCTGGCGCATGGCCTGCTGCGGCGCGCTGGCGGCTTGCAGGGCGCGCAGCTCGGCCAGGTCGGCGCGGGAGCGATCCAGCGCCAGGCGTGCATAGAGCGCCTCCTTGCTGGGGAAGTGCTTGTACACCGTGCCCTTGCCGATGGCGGCGGCAGTCGCCACCTCGGCGATGGTCACCCGGTCCCAGGGCCGTGCGCCGAACAGCTGGCGCGCGGCATCGAGAATGGCGTTTTCCCGTTGTTCGAAGAGTTGATCCTGATAGCGCATGCGGGCCCGATTGCAGGGTTGTGACCGGTGGTCATGCTATGACTGTTGGTCACGACGAACAAGCGAGGAGTTGTAACAGCGCATGCGCCTGATCGCCTGCCGTTGTGGATCCGCTGGCTTGTACCGCTGATCGCGGCGGCGCTGTCCGGTCGGCCAGACCAGACCCGCGCTACCCCCGAGGGGTTACCCCGCAGGCGTGATTCCCAGACGGCAACCGCGGGTGGATACTCGCTGCCTACCCGGATCGACCCAGCCGGATGCGCCGTGGTCGAACTAATCAGGAGCCCCCATGAAGGTCGAACTCGTGCAAATGGCCGGTCGCGATGGCGACACCGCTTACAACCTGCAGCGCACCCTGGCGGCCATCGCCGACTGCGCGCCGGACAGCGATCTGCTGGTGTTCGCCGAAACCCAGCTGTGCGGTTTCCCCAACGCCGCCAACCTCAGGCAGCTGGCCGAACCCCTCGATGGCCCCAGCGTCCAGGCGCTGCTGCGCGCGGTGCGCGAGCGCGATGTGGCGGTGTTGGTCGGCATGCTCGAAGCCGACGACGGGCAGGTCTACAACAGCAGCCTGCTGATCACCCCGCAAGGGGTGGCCCTGCGCTACCGCAAGACCCACCTGTGGCCGGATGAGCGCAGTCTGGTCACGGCGGGGGACCGTTTCACCACCGTCGAATGGCGCGGCAGGCGCATCGGTTTGCTGATCTGCTACGACATCGAATTTCCGGAAAGCGCCCGGGCGCTGGCCAGTTTGGGGGCCGAGCTGATTCTGCTGTGCAACGGCAATATGGACCCCTACGGCCCGGTTCACCGCAATGCGCTGATCGCCCGGGCCCAGGAAAACCAGGTCTTCGCCCTGATGGTCAACCGGGTCGGAACGGGCGAGGGCGGCCTGGTGTTCGCCGGCGGCAGCGCAGTGGTCGACCCCTTCGGCCAGGTGCTCTGCGAGGCCGGGCGCGACGAATGTCGCCTGGCACTGCGCCTGGATTTTCAGCGCCTGCAGGCCGCCCGTCAGCACTACGACTACCTGGCGGACTGTCGCCTGGGGGTGCCGGGCGAACGGCTCGAACACCCCGATGGCCGCCGCGAGCTGCTGTTGCCCTGAGCTCGGTTCGCCAGGTCGTGACCCTTGACTCCGGTCAATTGCCTCTGACCCGACGCAGGGCTAGACTGCCCGGCATGAACGTCTTCCCTCGCTTGTGTCTGGTCGTGCTCCTGGCCCTGGTCCTGCCCTTGCAGAGCCTGGCGGGCGTGCTGCTGGTCGCCGAACCTTGCCCGATGAGCCAGGACGTACCGAAGGCGAGCGACTGCTGTGACGAGGCGGCGATGCAAGCCAGCGGCCAGCTGTGCCCGGACATGAGCAAATGCCCCAGCGCCGGCTTGCCCTTGGCCGCTGGCTATCGATTGAAACTCAAGCTGCTGCCGGCCGCCGCCGACGCGCAGTTGTATAGCCAAGCCGAACCCCTGTCCCGACCTTCGCTTGCCCCCTGGCGTCCTCCCCGCGCCTGATTCCCGTCCCGTTGCGAACCCCATCGTGTAGCCCAGGCGGCTCGATGGCCGTTGCGCGCCCATAGCGCGCGATATCGACAGGAATCACCCGCATGTTCCCTTGGTTTTCCTTCCCCGGCCGTTTGGCGGCCGGGGCGCTGGCCGCTGTCTTGTTCAGCCTGCCGGTCGCGGCCCTGACCCTCGACGAAGCCTTGCGTCAGGCCGAACGCGAGGCCCCCTCGCTGGCCGCGCAAGCCGCGCAAGTCGACTCCCTGCGCAATTCGGCCATCCCCGCCGGCGCGCTGCCCGATCCCAAGCTGTTGCTGGGCTTGCAGAATGTGCCGATCGAGGGCGATAACCGCGGTCGTTTCGACCGCGAGCCGATGACCATGCAGATGGTCGGGGTCATGCAGGAGGTGCCCAATCGCGCCAAGCGCCGCGCCCGGGTCGACGTGGCTCGGGCCGGGGTCGAGCGGGCGACGCTGGAACAGCGGGTCGAACGGCTCAAGGTCCGCCGGCAAACCGCCTTGGCCTGGATCTCGGCGCTCGCCGTCGAGGAGAAGCTGGCGCTGTTCCAGAC
>JBFJZW010000349.1:0-4427 GCA_041621875.1 Pseudomonas sp.
AGGCCGAATGGATCAGACGCGAGCAGGCCTTGCTGGAGTTCCAGCAGCAGTCCGGGCTGGGCGAGGCGCTCAAGGAACTGCCGGACAATCCGTTGCCGGGCGTGGTGCTGGTGACGCCCAGGGAAGTCGACAAGGTCGCCCTCGAGGCCCTGCGCCTGCGTCTGGCCGAACTGCCCAAGGTGCAGCAGGCTCAGCTCGACCTGCTCTGGGTCGAGCGCCTGAGCGCCATGCTCAAGCTTGGCGAGCGTTTCGTCTTCGGCCTGACCCTGCTGCTGGTGCTGGCGCTGCTGCTGGTGATCGGCAACACCATTCGCCTGCATATCGAGAACCGCCGCACCGAGATCGAAGTGATCAAGCTGGTGGGCGGTACCGACAGCTATGTGCGTCGGCCCTTCCTCTATATGGGCACTCTCTACGGCTTCGGTGCCGGCTTGCTGGCCTGGCTGCTGCTGGCCTATGGCCTGGGCTGGCTGGACGATGCGGTGGTGCGCCTGGCCGGGCTGTATGGCAGCGATTTCGCCCTGGACGGGGTGCCATTAGCCGATGGTCTATCCCTGCTGCTCGGGGCGGTATTGTTGGGCTATATTGGCGCCTGGCTGGCGGTCGCTCGTCACCTGAATGAATTGGCACCAAGATAAGTTATTGTTTTTATTGATATTGACTATCTGTAACGGAACTTGTACCCCAGTACAAAGTCCCAAGGAGCAGTGCTAGACTGCTCCACGATTCGTAAGTCGGAGGATTCAAATGTCCACTTCTTTGCAACCTGTTCATGCTCTGGTTCCGGGTGCCAACCTGGAGGCATACGTGCATGCGGTCAACGGCATCCCGCTGCTGACCCCCGAGCAGGAGCGCGAACTGGCTGAAAGTCTCTACTACAAGCAGGACCTCGAAGCCGCCCGGCAGATGGTCCTGGCTCACCTGCGTTTTGTCGTGCATATCGCCCGCAGCTACTCCGGTTATGGCCTGGCCCAGGCCGACCTGATCCAGGAAGGCAACGTCGGCCTGATGAAGGCGGTCAAGCGTTTCAACCCGGAAATGGGTGTGCGCCTGGTGTCCTTCGCCGTGCACTGGATTCGCGCCGAGATCCACGAGTTCATCCTGCGCAACTGGCGCATCGTCAAGGTCGCCACCACCAAGGCGCAGCGCAAGCTGTTCTTCAACCTGCGCAGCCAGAAGAAGCGTCTGGCCTGGCTGAACAACGACGAAGTGCATGCCGTGGCCGAAAGCCTGGGGGTTGAACCGCGGGAAGTGCGCGAGATGGAAAGCCGTCTGACCGGCCACGACATGGCCTTCGATCCGGCCGCCGAGGCCGATGACGACAGCGCCTTCCAGTCGCCGGCACACTACCTGGAAGACCACCGCTACGACCCGGCCCGCCAGCTGGAAGACTCGGACTGGAGCGACAGCTCCAATGCCAATCTGCACGAAGCCCTGGAAGGCCTCGACGAGCGCAGCCGCGACATCCTCTACCAGCGCTGGCTGGCCGAGGAGAAGGCCACCCTGCATGACCTGGCGGCCAAGTACAATGTCTCCGCCGAGCGCATCCGCCAGCTGGAGAAGAACGCGATGAACAAGCTCAAGGGCTCGATCGCCGCGTAAATCGCGCTACTGTCAGAAGCCGCACCCAGGTGCGGCTTTTTTATGGCCTGCCATCCCTGGCGGCCACCCTGCGGGCCGTCGCTACGCGACGTTAAAAACTGCTCCGGGCAGTTTTTTATGCCTACCATTCCCGGCGGCCACTCCTCGGGCCGTCGCTACGCTACGTTAAAAACTGCTCTGGGCAGTTTTTATGTCTACCATTCCCGGCGGCCACCCTTCGGGCCGTCGCTGCGCGATGTTAAAAATCGCTCCCGGCGATTTTTATGGTCAAGGAAAAACTCGATGAAATTACCGCCCATACGTCCGCAGCACTGGCTGATCTTTGCCGTGGTTGCCGCCCTGTTCTTTGCCTGGGGCGCGTGGCTGATGCGCCCGCAGCCGGCCGCGCAGCCTTTGCCCTGGCTGGCCGAGTGGCAGGAACAGGTGCTCACGCCCCTGGCCGATGATCGCCTGAGCCTGGTGCACCTGGGTGATGCCCTGGATGGCGAGCTCTGGCTGCAGCCCAATCTGGACGGTGCGCGCCTGCTGTATCGCGGCGAATTGCAGGATGGCGACGAAAAGTGGTCGCTGGAAGCGGAAGTCGGTCTGGACAAGGCCGAGCGCGAGAGTCTGCTGGCGGCCGCCGGGTTAAAGCCGACGGACAAGGAACAGCCACTGGGCAGTCAGTTGCTGGTGTCGTTGGCCAATCGCCCGATCATTGCGCTGACCCTGTTGCCGCCGGCCCCGCTGGACAGCGCGCGCCTGGCGGCCAGTCTCGGTCGGCCGCGCCTGACCCTGGAACTGGCCGAGGGTCAGGCCTGGGTCTATCCCGAACTGGGCATGACTGCGCACCTGCAGGACGACGAGTTGTACTTTCTCTATGCCGTGCCACGGCGTTTGCTTAAACAGCCGTAGCTGGCCATTGGCGGTGGCTAGACGGCTTTAGTCGGTGCCCAGCCACTCCGGTAGTTCCCTAGGCCACCAGCCCGGGCGTTGCGGCTGGATGCGGTTGAGGTAATGGCTGCCGCCCAGTTGCCACATCTGCTGGCGAATCCAGGCGGCGCGGCGGCTAACCTGAGCACTGGGGCGGCTGGCACTCCAGGCCCGCGGGTTAGGCAGCACGGCGGCCAGCAGGCTGGTCTGCTGGCGCGACAGGTAGGGTGCGCCGGTCTTGAAGTGATGTTGCGCCGCCGCTTCGGCCCCGAAGATGCCGTCGCCCCACTCGACACTGTTGAGGTAGACCTCGAGAATCCGCTGCTTGGGCCAGAGCAGCTCGATCAGGCCGGTGAACCAGACCTCCAGGCCCTTGCGCAGCCAGCTGCGGCCCGACCAGAGAAACAGGTTCTTGGCCACCTGCTGGCTGAGGGTGCTGGCCCCGCGCAGCGAGCCGCCCTGCTGGTTGTGGACAAATGCCGCCTGGATCGCCGCGACATCGAAGCCCCAGTGTTCGGCGAACTTCTGATCCTCGGCGGCGATCACCGCCATTTTCAGGTGGTCTGGCAGTTCCCGCCAGGGCCGCCAGCTGCGTTGCAGGTCGATGGGCTGGCCGTCGCTCCAGGACTCGATCTTGCGTTCGACCATCAGCGCGGTGCCCGGTGGCGGCACCCAGCGAAACAGCAGCACCAGCAATGCCGAGCCGATAATCAGCCAGAGCAGGAGTTTGAGCAGGCGACGGGCGATGGATCGAAACATGCGGGCTTGGCCGGAGCGAATGAGCGGGCCATTATAGCCAGCCCTGTCTTTATAGCTGGAGTGATGCATGGCTCGTCTGTGGTTATTGCTGTCCGCCTGCGCCGGATTTACCGGAGTGGCCCTGGGGGCCTTTGCCGCGCATGGCCTGAAGAGTCAGCTGACACCGGCCTATCTCGCAGTATTTCAGACCGGCACCCACTACCAGCTGATCCACGCCCTGGCTCTGTTCGGCGTGGGTTTGTTGGCGCTGCAGCGGCCGGGTCGGCTGGTCAATTGCGCCGGTGCGCTGTTTGCCCTGGGTATCGTGCTGTTTTCCGGCAGCCTGTACCTGCTGACCCTTAGCGGTGTGAGCGCGCTGGGCATGGTGACCCCCTTCGGCGGCCTGGCGTTCCTCGCCGGCTGGCTGTGCCTGGGGCTGGCGGCCTGGGGGGTGGGGCGGGCAAAAGCGCCTGACTCGTGAGTCAGAAAGCAGGACGAACGGCAGCCTTTAGCCTTGGTCCACGCCCTGCGATCAGGCTAGAATGCCGACCCTTTCCCCAGTTGTGACCCTGCTGTCATGCATATTCAGTTAAACGGTGAAGCATTCGAATTGCCCGACGGTGCCACCGTCGCCGGGCTGATCGAGCGTCTCGATCTGGCTGGACGCCGCGTGGCGGTCGAACTCAACCTGGACATAGTGCCGCGCAGCCAGCACGCCAGCACCGCCCTGAGCGAAGGCGACCAGGTTGAAGTGGTGCATGCCATTGGCGGCGGTTGACGACCCGCACCTCGTCTTCTCCCGCTACCGCCCACGCCAAGAGGAACACCCATGAGCCACGTTCGCAGCGACAAGCCCTTTACCCTGGCCGGCCGCACCTATCAGTCGCGTCTGCTGGTCGGTACTGGCAAGTACAAGGATCTTGAGGAAACCCGCCTGGCCATCGAGGCTTCGGGTGCCGAGATCGTCACCGTGGCGGTGCGCCGGACCAATATCGGGCAGAACCCGGACGAGCCGAACCTGCTGGATGTGATCAGCCCCGAGCGCTACACCATCCTGCCGAATACCGCCGGTTGCTACGACGCTGCAGAAGCCGTGCGCACCTGCCGCCTGGCCCGTGAGCTGCTCGACGGCCATAAGCTGGTCAAGCTGGAAGTGCTGGCCGATCAGAAGACCC
>JBFJZW010000350.1:0-4412 GCA_041621875.1 Pseudomonas sp.
CACCGGCGTCGCCGCCTCCGAGTTGGCCGTCATGGCCGGCGCGGACCGCGTCGAAGGCTGCCTGTTCGGCAATGGCGAGCGCACCGGCAACGTCTGCCTGGTGACCCTGGCGCTGAACCTCTACACCCAGGGCGTCGACCCACAACTGGATTTCTCCGATATCGACACCGTGCGCAAGGTGGTCGAGGACTGCAACCAGATCCCGGTGCACCCGCGCCACCCGTACGTCGGCGATCTGGTGCATACCGCCTTCTCCGGCTCGCACCAGGATGCGATTCGCAAGGGCTTCACCCAGCAGAAGGCCGACGCCGTCTGGGAAGTGCCCTACCTGCCAATCGACCCGGCCGATATTGGCCGCGACTACGAGGCGGTGATTCGCGTCAACAGCCAGTCCGGCAAGGGCGGCATCACCTTCCTGCTGGAGCAGGAATACGGCATCAACCTGCCGCGGCGCATGCAGATCGAGTTCAGCCAGGTGGTGCAGAAGGAAACCGACCGCCTCGGCCTGGAAATGAGCGCCGCGCAGATTTACCAGCTGCTGGAGCGCGAGTACCTGCAGGCCACTGCACCCTATGCCCTGAAAGGCCATCGCCTGCAGGAAGAAAACTCTACCTGCGCAATCGACGTCGAGATCGTCAATGCCGGCGAAACCCAGCACTGGCGCGGGATCGGCAAAGGCCCGCTGGAAGCCCTGGTGGCAGGCCTGCCGCTGGCCGTGGAGATCATGGACTACAGCGAGCACGCCATCGGCGCCGGCACCAACGCCAAGGCGGCGGCCTATATCGAACTGCGGGTTAACGGCGGCCGCGCCCTGCACGGCGTCGGCATCGATGAAAACCTCACCACCGCAAGCTTCCGTGCGCTGTTTAGCGCGCTGAACCGGGCCATTGGTCAGGCAGCCGAACAGGCCGCGTGATCGTCGAGTGAGGCATCAGCTCTATACGGTTGATGCCTCATTCGCCAGATAGCGCGCGGTCGCCTGCAAGGCCTGGCCGATATCCGGCCAGCGCAGTTGATGGCGCTGCGCCAAGGCCTGAGTTGCGGCGGTGTTGAAACGGGTGGTCTGGATAAATCCAGCGATTCAGCATCGGTACGCAGCAAACGCGGCACACCCGGAATCTTCAGCAACGCCCGCAGCAAAGGAATCGGTAAATGCCGACTCGGCGCGTTGACACCCAACGTGTGGGCCAATTGCTGCAGCATGCCCTGCAGGCTCGGTGTCGCGGCATCCAGGGCGAGAATCTCCTGGCCGGCTTGCTGCTCATCAAAGGCCGCAGCCACTATCAGCTCGGCGAGAAAGTCCACACTGACCAGCGGCAGCCAATGCGCTGTCGAGCCCGGTATTGCCCCGAGCCGACCACCGGCCAGATTGCCGATCAGCCCAGCCAACGGCTGCGCCGGCAGAATATGCCCACTACGGCTATGGCCGCACACGGTGGCCGGGTGCACCACCGTCAGCGGTGCCTGCAGCTGCGCCATACGCCCGCGCAGGCGAAAATGCGCCTCCAGCTTGCTGCCCTCATAGGCTCCGGCACGCCGATAGACCTTGTCCCAATCGGTGCGTTCGGGCCGCTGCAGATCGATGCCGATGCGCTGTAGATGCCCATGATTGGCCAGCATAAAGCCGCCCACCATCAGCAAGCGACTGCCCTGGCTGGCCGCCAGTTCGGCCACCGCCAACGCGCCCTCGACATTGACCCGGCGTGCCTGCTCGGCAGCCAGCCCCCAGGCGAACTGCGCGCCCAGGTGGAACACCACGGCAGCCTGGCGCACCTGCTCGCGGGCGACAGCATCCAGGCCCAAGCCCGGCTGCCCCAGGTCGCCAGCCACCGCCGTCAGCCGCTCACCGCAGCCGCCCAAGTACTCAATCTGCGTACGCAAGGCCGGCAAAGCTTGCGGCTGACGCATCAGCACAGTTACGGGGTGCCCCTTACGGGTCAGTAACGCGACCAAATGCTGACCGATAAAACCGCTGCCGCCGGTGACAAAACATGGCTGATTCATCGCCAATCCTCCTGAGTCGTTGATGACCCAAGCAGGCTAAACTATCGAGCACACTCTACAGTCAAGCGAGATTTGCATGCGCATAGGCGAACTGGAAAAACGCAGCGGTGCCAGCCGTCACACCCTGCGCTATTACGAAAGCCTGGGGCTGATCAGCGCCCTGCGCCGCGACAACAATTACCGCGAATACAGCCCGCAGACCTTGGGCGATCTGGGTTTTATCCAGCAGGCCCAGAGCATGGGCTTTTCCTTGGGCGAGATCGGCGAAATTCTCAAGGCCAGACGCGAGCAGCAGCTCGACTGCGCCCAGGGCGCGGCGTTGGTCAGCCGCAAACTGGCCGAGGTGGAGCACAAACTTGCCGACCTGCAGCAGCTGCGCGACTTTCTGCGCAGCGAAAAGCTGCGTCTGGAGGCCAGCGCCGCCGAACAGGCGGCTAGGTCAGGCTAAAGCTGTCGGCATCCAGATGGGCCGGAAAACGCTGCCGATAAGCCGCCAGCTCCGCCGCCTTGAGGGTTACCCGGAACACACCAGCCGCCGCCCCGGGCGCAAGCAGTGGCTCGCCCTGAAAATCCAGTACCTGGCTGTCGCCGCTGTAGGCATAGCCCTTGCCGTCCTCGCCGATGCGGTTGACCGCCGCGACATAACAGAGGTTTTCGATGGCCCGGGCCGGTAGCAGACGGTTCCAGTGATTACGCCGCGCCGCCGGCCAGTTGGCGGTATAGAGCAGCAGGTCGGTATTTTGCGGGTCACGGCTCCACACAGGGAAGCGCAGGTCGTAGCAGATCAGCGGCCGCACCTGCCAGCCGTTGACCTCCAGCAGTACCTGTTGCTCACCCGCGCTGTAGTGCTTGTGCTCGCCGGCCATGCGAAACAGATGGCGCTTGTCGTAGTGCGCGACAGTGCCATCCGGCCGCGCCCAGAGCAGACGGTTGCGGTAGGAACCATCGGCGGCCTGGATAATCAGACTGCCGGTGACGACGGCCTGCAGAGCCTGGGCCTGCTCACGCAGCCACTGGCTGGTCGGGCCATCCTCGGGCTCGGCCAGGGCGGCGGAGTCCATGGAAAAGCCGGTGCTGAACATCTCCGGCAGCACGATCAGGTTCGCACCGCGCGCCTGCTCCAGCAGGGGCTCGAAATGCGCGCGATTGGCCGCAGGGTCCTGCCAGGCCAGGGTGGTCTGGATCAGCGCCAGCTCGAGATCGGGCAACAGGTTTAGATCGCGCATAGTTTCTCCGCCGCCTGACGCAGGGTGTCTTCGCGCTTGGCGAAGCAGAAACGCACCAGACGCAAGTCCTCGAGTGGCGTCTGGTAGAACACCGACACCGGAATCGCCGCCACGCCATGCTCGCGGGTCAACCATTCGGCCATGGCCAGATCATCCAGCTCAGGGCGAATGGCCGAGTAATCGACCAACTGGAAGTAAGTACCGGGTGTGCGGGTGAAACCAAAGCGCGAGTCGGCCAGCAGGTCGCAGAACAGATCGCGCTTGGCCTGATAGAACGCCGGCAGCTCTTCGACGTGCTCCGGATGCTCGGCCATATAGTCGGCCAAGGCCCATTGCAGCGGCGTTACGCCACAGAAGCTGACGTACTGATGGACCTTGCGCAGCTCGGCGCTCAAGGTCGGCGGTGCCACCACATAGCCGGTTTTCCAACCAGTGACGTGATAGGTCTTGCCGAATGAGCTGACCACGAAGGCGCGCTGATACAACTCCTCGTGGGCGAGGATGCTGGCGTGCTGCACACCATCGAACACCAGGTGTTCGTAGACCTCATCGCTGATCAGGTAGATATCGCGCTCGCGGATCAACGCCGCCAGCTGGTCCAGCTCGGCGCGCGAAATCAGCGCCCCGCTGGGGTTATGCGGGCTATTGAGGATAATCAGGCGGGTCTTGTCGCTCAGCGCATCGTCCAGGCGCTGCCAGTCGATGGCGAAGTCCGGCAGGGCCAGCGGCACATGTACGCAGCGCCCGCCGGCCAGCTCGACCGAGGGCTCGTAGCTGTCGTAGCAGGGATCGAAGACGATGACCTCATCGCCTGGCTGAATCAGCGCCTGGATCGCACAGAAGATCGCCTGGGTGGCACCCGGGGTGATGGTGATCTCGCTGTCGGCGCTGACCGTGCGGCCATAACTGCGGGCGATCTTGGCCGCGACCTGCTCACGCAGGGCCGGCAAGCCGGTCATCGGCGCGTACTGGTTATGCCCTGCCGCGATATGCCGGCCAACCGCATCACGCAAGGCCTGCGGACCGTCGAAATCCGGAAAGCCCTGGGACAGGTTGAGCGCGCCGGTTTCCACGGCGAGCTGCGACATGCGGGTAAAGATGGTGGTGCCGACATTCGGCAGCTTGCTGATAAGCATCGCTCTATTCCGTAGGGCGGGTGCAACCCGCAAAAGATTCCAAGCC
>JBFJZW010000351.1:0-4409 GCA_041621875.1 Pseudomonas sp.
CTGCGGTGTTCCAGCTTGAATCGCGCGGCATGAAAGAGCTGATCAAAAAGCTCAAACCGGACTGCCTGGAAGACATGATCGCCCTGGTGGCGCTGTTCCGTCCGGGGCCGCTGCAGTCGGGCATGGTGGACGACTTTATCAACCGTAAGCACGGTCGCGAGCCGATTTCCTACCCGCACCAGGACTATCAGTACGCGGGTTTGGAGCCGGTACTTAAACCGACCTACGGCATCATCCTGTACCAGGAACAGGTGATGCAGATCGCCCAGGTCATGGGCGGTTACACCCTGGGCCAGGCGGATATGCTGCGCCGTGCCATGGGTAAGAAAAAGCCCGAGGAAATGGCCAAGCAGCGCGGCGGCTTTATCGAAGGCTGCGCCAGCAACGGCATCGACGCCAACCTGGCGGGCAACATCTTCGATCTGGTGGAGAAGTTTGCCGGTTACGGTTTTAACAAGTCCCACTCCGCCGCCTATGGTCTGGTCTCCTATCAGACCGCCTGGCTCAAGGCCCACCACCCGGCCGCCTTTATGGCCGCGGTGCTGTCGGCGGATATGCACAACACCGACAAGGTCGTGACCCTGATCGAGGAGTGCCGCAGCATGAAGCTGCGCCTCGATGCGCCGGATGTGAACATCTCCGAGTTCAAATTCACGGTCAACGACGGCGGCTGGATCGTCTACGGCCTGGGGGCGATCAAGGGGGTCGGCGAGGGGCCGGTGGAGGCCATCGTCGAGGCGCGTCAGGAGGGGCCGTTCAAGGATCTGTTCGACTTCTGCTCGCGGGTCGACCTCAAACGTATCAACAAACGCACTCTCGAAGCGCTGATTCGCAGCGGCGCGCTGGATCGCCTGGGCCCGCATTTCCATGAAGAGCTGAAGGCCTACAAGGCCAATATCGACCGCAACCGTGGGGTGCTGCTGGCGGCCATGGAAGAGGCGGTACAGGCAGCCGAGCAGACCGCGCGCAGCCACGACAGCGGCCATATGGACCTGTTTGGTGGGGTCTTCGCCGATGCCGAGGCCGATGTCTACGCCAATCACCTGCGCGCCCGCGAGCTGACGCTCAAGGAGCGTCTCAAGGGTGAGAAGGACACCCTGGGTCTGTACCTCACCGGCCACCCGATCGACGAATACGAGGGCGAGGTGCGTCGCTTCGCCCGTCAGCGCATCGTCGACCTCAAACCGGCCCGTGGCGATCAGACCGTCGCCGGCCTGGTGATCAATCTGCGGGTGATGAAGAACAAGAAGGGCGACAAGATGGGCTTTATCACCCTCGATGACCGCTCCGGACGGATCGAGGCTTCGCTGTTCGCCGAAGCCTTCAACAGCGCCCAGGCCCTGTTGCAGACCGATGCCCTGGTGGTGGTGGAAGGCGAGGTGAGCAACGACGATTTTTCCGGCGGCCTGCGTCTGCGCGCCAAGCGGGTGATGAGCCTGGAAGAGGCGCGTACCGGGCTGGCCGACAGCCTGCGCCTGCGGGTCGCCAGCGACGCGCTGAAGGGCGACCGGCTGCGCTGGCTGGCCGAGCTCTGTGGGCGTCATCGCGGGGCTTGCCCGATCACCGTCGACTACAGTGGTGCGGATGCCAAGGCCCAGTTGCAGTTTGGCGAGAGCTGGCGGATCGAGCCGGCCGACAGTCTGATTCAGACATTGCGTGACCAGTTCGGCCGCGACAACGTCTTTTTGCACTACCGCTGATTTGCGGGGCCCCGGCCTCGCTTGTCAGTGAGGACACCGCTGAGTGCTGTCGATTTCTCTGCAGCCCGGTGTCGACCTGAATGCGCCTACTGCTATAAGGTAGGGCGCGAAATGGATACAGCTCCCCGGCCACTTGGCCGTCGACGCAAGACGGATGACTATGAACCCGAATTTTCTCGATTTCGAACAGCCGATCGCCGACCTGCAAGCCAAGATCGAAGAGCTTCGCCTGGTCGGTAGCGACAACTCGATCAATATCAGCGACGAGATTGCGCGTCTGCAGGACAAGAGCAACTCTCTGACCGAAAGCATTTTCGGCAATCTGACCAGCTGGCAGATCGCCAAGCTGGCGCGTCATCCGCGCCGTCCCTACACCCTGGATTACCTGCAGCACATCTTCACCGAGTTCGACGAGTTGCACGGCGATCGGCATTTCTCCGATGATGCGGCGATTGTCGGCGGTGTGGCGCGTCTGGATGGCGAACCGGTAATGGTGATCGGCCACCAGAAGGGCCGCGAAGTGCGCGAGAAGGTGCGTCGCAACTTCGGCATGCCGCGTCCCGAAGGTTATCGCAAGGCCTGCCGCCTGATGGAAATGGCCGAGCGCTTCCAGATGCCGATCCTGACCTTTATCGACACCCCGGGTGCCTATCCGGGTATCGACGCCGAAGAGCGCGGCCAGAGCGAGGCGATTGCCTGGAACCTGCGGGTGATGGCGCGGCTGAAAACCCCGATCATCGCCACCGTCATTGGTGAGGGTGGTTCCGGCGGTGCACTGGCCATTGGCGTCTGCGATCAGCTGAACATGTTGCAGTACTCCACCTATTCGGTGATCTCGCCGGAAGGCTGCGCCTCGATTCTGTGGAAGACCGCCGACAAGGCACCCGATGCGGCCGAGGCCATGGGTATTACCGCCGAGCGCCTGAAGGGCCTGGGTATTGTCGATCAGGTGATCGGTGAGCCCCTCGGCGGTGCCCACAACGACCCGGCCGCTGCCGCGGAAGCGGTGCGTCAGGCGCTGCGGGCTCAGCTGGACACCCTGAAGACCTTCGACACTACCGAGTTGCTGGCGCGTCGCTACGAGCGCCTGATGAGCTACGGGATTGCCTGATTGCTCGGCAGCTGCGTATACAACGGGCCTTCGGGCCCGTTGTTGTTTTAAGCTTGGCTGATGATTCCTCTGCATAGTCGTCTGCGTGATGCCCTGCAGCCCTGGCGTAGCGCCCCGGGCTGGTGTGTTGCCCTGTCCGGCGGGCTGGATTCCACGGTGCTGTTGCATCTGCTGGCCGGCCTCGCGCAGCGCGAGGCGTTGCCGCCACTTTCCGCTATGCATATCCATCACGGTTTGCAAACTGCCGCCGATGCCTGGCCGGCGTATTGCCGTGAGCTGTGCGCGGCCTTGTCCGTGCCGTTGCAGGTTGAATATGTGCAGGTGGTTCCGGGTGCCAGTCTTGAACAGGCGGCCCGCGCTGCCCGCTACGCAGCCTTTGCGGCCCGTCTCGGTGTCGATGAGGTGCTGCTGACTGCGCAGCATCGTGATGATCAGGCCGAAACCCTGTTGTTTCGCCTGTTGCGCGGTGCCGGGGTGCAGGGTTTGTCGGCCATGCCGGCGAGTCGTCCGCTGGGTACGGGGCAGCTGGTTCGGCCGCTGCTCAACTGCTCGCGCGATGAGCTGTTGGCCTATGCCTGCGAGCATGGCTTGGCCTGGGTCGAGGACCCGTCAAATACCGATGAGCGCTTCTCGCGCAATTACCTGCGTCGTCAGGTGCTACCTGCGCTGCTCCGTCGTTGGCCGCAGGCCTCGGTGAATATGGCGCGCAGCGCTGCGCACCTGAGCGAGGCGGGGCAGTTGCTCGATGAGCTGGCGCAGCAGGACGTGGCGGCCGCCGAAGTACCAGGCGAGTTTGCCTGGCTGGGCTTGCCAAGCCTGGCGCTGCCTGCGCTGCGCGGATTGAGTGAGCCGCGCCAGCGCAATGCCCTGCGTTACTGGCTGCGGCCGTTGACGGCGATGCCCGATAGCGAGCACTGGACCGGCTGGCAGGCGCTACGGGATGCGGCCGTGGATGCTGCGCCGATCTGGAGGCTGGCGGCGGGGGAGTTGCGCCGCAGTGATGAGCGGCTGTGGTGGTTGGCCGGCGACTGGCTGCGCTCGCCGGTGCCGGTCAATGCGGTGGTGCAAGGTAATCAGCAAGTGACATTGCCGGGGAATGGGCAGATGCGCATTGACGGCATCTTGCCGGCGGGCAACTGGCAGCTGGGCTATCGCCGGGGCGGCGAGCAGATTTTTTTGCCGGGGCGTGGGCATCGCGATCTCAAGCGCCTGTTCAACGAGTTGCGCGTACCGGTTTTTGTCCGCGATCGCTTGCCGCTGCTGCGCCTGGATAACCAGGTGGTGGCGATCGCCAACCTGGCGGGTGTGCAGGGGGCAGCCGACGGCAGCTGGCAATTGCATTGGCAGCCAGCGAGGAGTGATCAAGGTTTGAGCTGCTAAGGCCTTTCCGGTAGACTACGCTCCCGTCTTACTAGAGCTTTTGTCGACTCCCCTGGGAATCGGCAGGGCTAGCTAATTGCACTGTATCGCAATTGGTCGCTTCGCTATTCCTTCGCTTTCCCCGGCGGCACTGACCGCTTAAACGCAGACTTCTAGGGTTTTTCATGACGCGCTACATATTCGTCACGGGTGGTGTTGTTTCTTCATTGGGGAAAGGC
>JBFJZW010000352.1:0-4354 GCA_041621875.1 Pseudomonas sp.
AACCTGGGGCTTGCCGACCTGCTGATGTGCCTCAACCTGTTCAGCAAGGTCACGGTCGACAGCGATGGCTGCTTCCACTTCCAGCCGGGCAACTCCAAGGCCGGCGACTATATCGAGCTGTATGCACCGATGGACTGCCTGGTGGTGCTCACCGCCCTGCAGCACCCAATGGACCCCAACCCCGACTACGCGCCCAAGCCGCTGCAACTGTCCTGGCACAAGGTCGAAAGCGACGGCATCAGCGTGCTGTGCCGCACCTCGCGCCCGGAAAACCAGCGGGGCTTCCATAACACCGAACGTCTGTATATCTGAGGCCGGCCAGCATGACTCTTATCGCAAGCGACAAGCACCCGGAAGCCGCCGTGTACCGCGCCACCATCGGTGCCGGCGAGCCCTTTCTCTGTGAAGTAAAAGCCGGCCAGACCCTGCGCCTGCTCGACCTGGAAGGCAACCAGGCGGTCGATACCCTGTTCTACTCGGCGCGCAACCCGCGCGAGCGCTATGACGTGCAACGCACCCTGCGCAAACAGAACCGCGTGTACCTGACCAGCGGCAGCGTGCTGTATTCCAACCTGGGCCAGCCGATGCTGAGCATCGTTGCCGACACCTGCGGCCGCCACGACACCCTCGGCGGTGCCTGCGCCCAGGAGAGCAACACGGTCCGCTACGCCCTGGACAAGCGCTATATGCACAGCTGCCGCGACAACTTCCTGCGCGCCAGCCTGCACGACGGCCGCCTGAACAAGGCCGACATCAGCGCCAATATCAACTTCTTTATGAACGTGCCAGTCACCCCCGAAGGCGGCCTGACCTTCGAAGACGGCATCTCCGCCGCCGGCAAATACGTCGAGCTCAAGGCGCATATGGATGTGATCGTGCTGATCTCCAACTGCCCGCAATTGAACAACCCATGCAACGGCTACAACCCGACCCCGGCTGAAGTGCTGGTGTGGGATTGAGGCAGCTGTAAGCCTCGTAGGATGGGTTGAGCGCAGCGATACCCATCACCCTTGTGACTGTCGATGGGTTACGCCTTCGGCGAACCCATCCTACGGAAAACGAATTTTCCACCCCGGACGACCGTGGTGCAGACCGAATACAGCGGGACGGCCCGCCCCTTCGAGGACACCTCGAATGTTCAGCAAACTGCTAATCGCCAACCGCGGTGCCATTGCCTGCCGCATTCTGCGCACCCTGCGTCAGCTCGACGTCAAAGGCGTAGCCGTCTACTCCGAAGCCGACGCCGCCAGCCTGCATATCCAACAGGCAGACGAAGCCTTCAGCCTGGGCGAAGGCCCGTCTGCGGGCACCTACCTGATGGTCGAAAAGATTCTCGCCGTGGCCAAGCAGAGTGGTGCCACGGCCATCCACCCCGGCTATGGCTTTCTTTCGGAAAACGCCGCCTTTGCCGAAGCCTGCGAGGCCGCCGGTATCGCCTTTGTCGGGCCGACGCCGGAGCAACTGCGGGTATTCGGCCTGAAGCACACCGCCCGCGCTCTGGCCAAGCAGCATGGCGTGCCGATGCTGGAAGGCACCGAGCTGCTGGAGAACCTCGACGCCGCGCTGGTCGCCGGCGAACAGGTCGGTTACCCGGTGATGCTGAAAAGCACCGCCGGCGGCGGCGGTATCGGCATGCGCGTGTGCAACAGCGCCGCCGAGCTAAGTGACGCCTTCGAAGCGGTCAAACGCCTGGGGCAGAACAACTTCAGCGACAGCGGCGTATTTATCGAGAAATACATCCAGCGTGCCCGTCACCTGGAAGTGCAGGTATTTGGCGATGGTCGAGGCGAAGTACTCGCTCTGGGCGTGCGCGACTGTTCGGTGCAGCGGCGCAACCAGAAGGTGCTGGAAGAAACCCCGGCACCCAACCTGCCGGCCGGCATGGCCGAGGAACTGTGCGCCGCAGCGATCAAGCTGGCCAAGGCGGTCAGCTACCGCAGCGCCGGCACCGTGGAATTTGTCTACGACAGCGAGGCGGCGCGCTTCTACTTCCTCGAAGTGAACACCCGTCTGCAGGTCGAACACGGCGTTACCGAACAGGTGTGGGGCGTCGACCTGGTGCGCTGGATGATCGAGCTGGCGGCTGGCGATCTGGCCCCGTTAAGCGAGCTGGCGAAAAACCTGAAGCCCAGCGGCCATGCCATCCAGGCGCGTCTGTATGCCGAAGACCCGGGCCGCGACTTTCAGCCCAGCCCCGGCCTGCTCACCGCTGTGGACTTCCCCAAGGCCGATGGCAAGGCGCTGCGTATCGACACCTGGGTCGAAGCCGGCTGCGAGATCCCGCCCTACTTCGACCCGATGATCGCCAAGGTCATCACCTGGGCCGATAGCCGCGAAGCTGCAAGCGCTGCACTCAGCCAGGCCCTGGCCGACACAGTGCTGTATGGCGTGGAAACCAATAGCCAGTATCTGCGGCAGATCCTGACTGACGCGCCCTTTGCCAGCGGCAACCCCTGGACCCGCTGCCTTGAAGGCCTGGTTTATCAGGCCAACACCTTCGAGGTGCTGAGCGCCGGCACCCAGACCACGGTGCAGGACTTCCCCGGTCGCCTCGGCTACTGGGCGGTCGGCGTACCGCCCTCCGGGCCGATGGACAGCCGCGCCCTGCGCCTGGGCAATCGTCTGCTGGGCAACGAGGCCGATGCCGCCGGCCTGGAAATCACCATGAGCGGCCCGACCCTGCGCTTTAACACCGATGCGGTGGTGGCGGTCACTGGCGCGCCTATTCCGCTGAGCGTCGATGACAGCGAGCAGCCACTGAATACCGCGCTGCTGATCAAGGCCGGCAGCACCCTGAGCCTCGGCACCATCCGGGGCGCAGGCGCACGTAGCTACCTGTGTCTGCGTGGCGGCGTACAGGTGCCGGATTATCTGGGCAGCAAGAGCACTTTTACCCTCGGCCAGTTCGGCGGTCACGCTGGCCGCGCCCTGCGTGCCGGTGACGTACTGCATATCCCAGCTCTGACCGACCGCCAAGCCGGCGCACAACTGCCCGCCGAGCTGTGCAGCGCCTTGCCAGCCGTGCGCGAAATACGCGTGATCTATGGCCCCCATGGCGCGCCGGAATACTTCACCGAAGGCTATATCGAGACATTCTTCGCCACCGACTGGGAAGTGCATTTCAACTCCAGCCGCACCGGCGTGCGCCTGATCGGGCCCAAACCCGAGTGGGTGCGCGACAGCGGCGGCGAAGCCGGCCTGCACCCCTCCAATATCCACGACAACCCGTATGCGATCGGCGCGGTGGACTTTACCGGCGATATGCCGGTAATCCTCGGCCCGGACGGCCCGAGCCTGGGCGGCTTCGTCTGCCCGGTAACTATTATCGAGGCGGATCTGTGGCAGCTGGGGCAGCTTAAGGCCGGCGACAAGGTGCGCTTTACGCCGGTGGATATCGCTACAGCGCGGGAGCTGGCAAAAGCCGGAAATCTTGAATGTGCGAGCCTTAGTAGGAGCGGTCTTGGCCGCGATCAAGCTGACAACGCAATCGCGGCCAGGGCCGCTCCTACAAAAGACAATACCCTCACCTCCCCCATCGTCCTCGATATCGGCGCAGCCGATAAACGCCTGGTCGCGCGCCTGTCTGGCGACACTCATGTGCTGCTGGAAATCGGCGCGGCGGAGCTGGATCTGGTGCTGCGCTTTCGCGGCCATGCGCTGATGCAGGCGCTGGAGGCCAAGCAGCTCGACGGGGTGATCGACCTCACCCCTGGCATCCGCTCGCTGCAGCTGCACTACCAGCCGGAAACCCTGTCGCTGGCCAATCTGCTGGCCATAGTCATCGGCGAATGGGATGCCGTGTGCGCCGCGCAGGACCTCAAGGTGCCGTCGCGGATCGTCCATCTGCCGCTGTCCTGGGATGACCCGGCCTGCCAGTTGGCCATCGAGAAATATATGACCACGGTGCGCAAGGACGCCCCCTGGTGCCCGAGCAATCTGGAATTTATCCGCCGGATCAACGACCTGCCCAATCTCGACGAGGTGTACAGAACCGTCTTCGAAGCCAGCTATCTGGTCATGGGCCTG
Organism: Pseudomonas sp.; assembly: GCA_041621875.1. Taxonomy (GTDB): domain Bacteria; phylum Pseudomonadota; class Gammaproteobacteria; order Pseudomonadales; family Pseudomonadaceae; genus Aquipseudomonas. The sequence continues at coordinate 4,027 of JBFJZW010000352.1, forward strand.
GGCGACGTCTACCTCGGTGCGCCGGTGGCCACACCACTGGACCCGCGCCATCGCCTGGTCACCACCAAGTACAACCCGGCACGCACCTGGACCGCGGAAAACTCGGTGGGCATTGGCGGCGCCTATATGTGCGTGTACGGCATGGAAGGCCCTGGCGGCTACCAGTTCGTCGGCCGCACCTTGCAGATGTGGAACCGCTACCGCGAAGTCGCCGCGTTTGATGGCAAGCCGTGGTTGCTGCGCTTCTTCGACCAAATTCGCTTCTATCCGGTGGGTGCCGAGGAGTTGCTACAGATTCGCCGCGACTTCCCGCTCGGTCGCTATGAAC
>JBFJZW010000353.1:0-4340 GCA_041621875.1 Pseudomonas sp.
GAACGCATGGAAATGCCCGAGGACAAGATCCGCAAGGTATTGAAGATCGCCAAAGAGCCGATCTCCATGGAAACCCCGATCGGCGACGACGAAGATTCGCACCTGGGCGACTTCATCGAGGACTCCACCATGCAATCGCCGATCGACGTGGCGACCGTGGAAAGCCTCAAGGAAGCCACCCGCGAAGTGCTCTCCGGCCTCACCGCAAGGGAAGCCAAGGTACTGCGCATGCGTTTCGGCATCGACATGAACACCGACCACACTCTCGAGGAAGTCGGTAAGCAATTCGATGTCACCCGCGAGCGGATCCGCCAGATCGAAGCCAAGGCACTGCGCAAGCTGCGCCACCCGACGAGAAGCGAGCACCTACGCTCCTTCCTCGACGAGTAACACACAAAACCCCCGGCCCTGCCGGGGGTTTTGCGTTAGGGCCGCGCTACCAAGCCCCCATTTGCCGGTCTACACTGCTGGGTATCGCCCCTGAAAACGAGCCCGCCCATGCAGCGCGTTGCGGCCACCCTCTTGTTGTGTCTGGCTCTATGGACTGCGCCCGCTACCGGCCTCGAGCTAAGCGCCGAAGAACAGGCCTGGCTCGATGCCCATCCCGAGCTACGCCTGGGCATCGACGGGGCCTGGCCCCCCTTCGAGTTTCGCGACGAGCAGGGCCATTACCAAGGCCTTTCCGCCGATTATGTACGGCTGATCGAACAGCGCCTGCAGATCAAACTGCAACCCACCCCGCCCAGCAGCTGGAGCGAGGTCATCAATCAGGCCAAGAGTGGGCAACTGGATATGCTGCCCGGGGTGATGTCGACCCCCGAGCGCCAGCAATACCTGACCTTCACCCGCCCCTACCTCGACTTCCCCATCGTCATCCTGACCCACGAAAAAGGGCCGCAGCCGCGCAACCTGAAGGAGCTCGACGGCCTCAAGGTCGCCGTCGTACAGGACTACGCCCCCCATGAACTGCTGCGCCAGCTGCACCCGCACCTCCAGCTCTGGCCGCGCCCCAGCGTCGCTGCCGCACTGCAGGCCCTGGCCACCGGCGAGGCCGACGCCATGGTCGGCGACCTCGCCTCGAGCGCCTGGAACCTGCGCCAGCTCAAGCTCGACGGCCTATATATCAATGGCGAAACACCCTACCGCTATCAGCTGGCCATGGCGGTACCCAAGGAGCAGGCGATACTTGCCGGCATACTCGACAAGGTTTTCGCCGAATTTACCCCAGAGCAGATGAGCGCCATCCAGAAGCACTGGATCGGCGACCTGGTCGACCGCCGCCCCATCTGGCGCAGCCTGCTCCTGTTCGGTCTGCCCGGCCTGCTCGTCGCCCTGCTGATCATTGCCAGCATCCTGCGCATCAACCGCCGCCTGCGCAGTGAGATGCACAACCGCACCATCCTCGAAGCCGAACTGCGCAGCAGCGAACAGCACTACCGCGGCCTGGTCGAAGGCCTCAATGCGGTGGCCTGGGAGATGCGCCAGCGCGACTTCTGCTTTACCTATGTCGCTCCCCAGGCCGCCAAGCTGCTCGGCTACCCGCTGCAGGACTGGCTGCAAGCGGACTTTCTGCAGCGCGCGCTACACCCGGACGACGCCGAACAGACCCTGGCCTACTGCCTCGAACAGACCCTGGCCGGGCGCGACCACAGCATGGACTACCGGATGTTCGCCGCCGACGGTCGCGTGGTCTGGATACGCGATATCGTCACCCTGCCCGCCGCACAGCCGCCAGGCCAGGAACCCATTCTGCGCGGGCTGATGATCGACATCACCGAAGCCAAACAGACCGAGCAGGCCCTGGCCCTCTCCGAACAGAAGTTCGCCTCGGTATTCCACAACTGCCCCGACATCATCGCCCTGATCAATATCGACAGCGGCCTGCTGGTCACGGTCAACCACACCTTCGAGCAACAGTTCGGCTTCAGCGCGGCCGAGGCCATCGGCCATACCAGCACCGAGCTGGGCCTGTGGACAGAGCCCGGGGCCGGCCCGCGCATTCTGCAGAAACTGCGCGAAGGCAAGGTACACAACATCGAAACGCCGTTTCGTCGCCGCGATGGCAGCCAGTTTATCGGCCTGATCTCGGCCCAGAAAATCGCCATCGAAAACACCGCCAACCTGGTGGTGGTGGTCCGCGACATCAGCGAACTGAAAGACACCCAACAGCGCCTGCAACTCTCGGAAACCAAGTTCGCCAAGGCCTTCCATGCCTCCCCCGACGGCCTGCTGATTACCCGCCTGAGCGACGGCAAGATGCTGGACGTCAACGAAGGCTTTAGCCGCATAACCGGTTACAGCGCCGCCGAGGCCGCCGCGCAGTCGACCGTCCAGCTCGGCATCTGGGCCAACCCCGCAGACCGCGAACGGATGGTCGCCCAAGTCCGCGAAAAGGGCTTTGTCCGCGAATTCTGCGCCCCCATCCGCACCAAGGATGGCGCACTGCGCACCTGCGAAATGTCCGTGCAGCCGATACCGATCGAAGGCCAAATCTGCATGCTGACCATCGCCCGCGACATTACCGAGCGGGTGCTGATGCAGGAACGCCTGCAACAGGCCGCCACCGTCTTCGAGAGCACGGCCGAAGGCGTGATGATCACCGACCTGGAACAGCGCATCACCGCGGTCAACCGCGCCTTCAGCCAGATCACCGGCTACAGCGAAGCCGAGGCCCTCGGCCGCTCGCCACGCCTGCTCGCCTCGGGCAACCACGACAGTGCGTTCTATGCCGCCATGTGGCACAACCTCAGCGCATCCGGCCACTGGCAGGGCGAAATCTGGAACAAGCGCAAGAATGGCGAGCTCTACCCCGAATGGCTGACCATCAGCGCGGTACGCGACCCGCAGGACAACATCAGCCATTTTGTCGGCGTCTTCGCCGATATCAGCTCGCTCAAACACGCCCAGGCCAGCCTCGATCACCAGGCCCACCACGACCCGCTGACCGGCCTGCCCAACCGCATGCTGTTCGAGGCCCGCCTGCAATCGGCCCTCGAAGACGCGCGCAGCGAAAAGCACCTGGGGGCCATCCTGTTTATCGACCTCGACCGCTTCAAACACATCAACGACAGCCTCGGCCACCCGGTCGGCGACCAACTGCTGAAGAGCATCGCCGAACGCCTGAAAGCCCACCTGCGTGATATCGATACCGTGGCCCGCCTGGGCGGCGACGAATTCATCATCCTGCTGCCCGGCCTGCAACACTTGAGCGACGCCGAACGGGTCGCGCACAAGCTCCTTGATTGCTTCAACCAGCCCTTCGAGGTCGACGAACAGGAGCTGTTTATCAGCGCCAGCATCGGCATCAGCCGCTACCCCGACGACGGCGACGACGTCGCCACCCTGGTGAAAAATGCCGATGCGGCGATGTACCGCTCCAAGGCCCGCGGGCGCAACCGGGTCGAAATCTATACCCGCGACCTGACCTTCCGGGCCACCGAACGCATGGCCCTGGAACGCGAACTGCGCCGCGCCCTAGAACGCGACGAGCTGCAACTCTACTACCAGCCCAAACTCAGCCTGCTCAGTAACCGCCTGGTCGGTGCCGAAGCCCTGCTGCGCTGGCACCACCCACTGTTCGGCGAAATACCGCCGGACCGTTTTATCCCCCTGGCCGAAGAAACCGGCCTGATCATCAGCCTCGGCGACTGGGTCCTGCAGCAAGCCTGCCAGCAGATGCAGCACTGGCAGCGCCAGCACGCCCCCTTCGGCCCGGTCTCCGTCAACCTCACCGGCATCCAGCTGCGCCAGCCCAACCTGCTCGCGCGCATCTCCAGCCTGCTCGCGGAAAACGCCCTGACACCCGCCCTGCTGCAACTGGAAATCACCGAAAGCTTCATCATGAACCAGGCCGAAGAGGCCCTGAAGCTGCTCCACCAACTCAAGGACCTCGGCGTACAACTGGCCATTGACGACTTCGGCACCGGCTACTCCTCGCTCAGCTACCTCAAGCGCCTGCCGGTCGACACCCTGAAAATCGACCAGTCCTTCGTCCGCGGCCTGCCCCACGACCCCAACGATGTCGCCATCGCCCGCGCCATCATCGCCCTAGGCCGCAGCATGCAGCTCACCGTGATCGCCGAAGGGGTGGAAACCAAGGCCCAGGAACTGTTCCTCGCCGCCGAGGGCTGCGAGCAGATTCAAGGCTTCGTGATCAGCCGCGCCATCCCTGCCGATGCCTTCGCGCAAAACTTCCTCGAACCGCGCCATTCGGTTGGCGCTGCCGAGAAGGCACCGGTATAATCCGCCGGCTTCTGGGGCCCATAGCTCAGTTGGTTAGAGCAGAGGACTCATAATCCTTTGGTCCACGGTTCGAGTCCGTGTGGGCCCACCACCTTTAA
>JBFJZW010000354.1:0-4330 GCA_041621875.1 Pseudomonas sp.
CGCTCTTCTCATCCACCAACGTGCCGCCATCGGTGGATGGATAAAGCGCCATCCACCCTACGAAACGACTCTCGCGCCGGATCGCATCCGTGCGCATGAAGCTCGAGGTTTATATGAATACGCTTATCGAGGTCTCCGACCTTAGCAAGACCTTCACCCTGCATCAGCAGCACGGCGTGGTGCTGAATGTATTGAGCGGGCTGCATTTCAGTGTGCGCGCCGGCGAGTGCCTGGTGCTGCACGGCCAGTCCGGTGCCGGCAAGTCGACCTTGCTGCGCACTCTGTACGGCAACTACCTGGCCGCTGGCGGCAGCATTCGCGTGTTGCACAACGGCGAATGGGTCGAGTTGGTTGGCGCAGAACCCCGTCAGGTGCTGGCGGTACGCCGGCAGACCCTGGGCTATGTCAGCCAGTTTCTGCGGGTGATTCCCCGTGTTGCCACCCTGGGCGTGGTGATGGAACCGGCCCTGGCCCGTGGCTGGAGCAAGGCTGACGCCGAGGCGCGGGCGAAAAGCCTGCTCAGCCGCCTGAATATCCCCCAGGCCCTGTGGCAGTTGGCCCCTGGCACCTTCTCCGGCGGCGAGCAGCAGCGGGTGAATATCGCTCGCGGTTTTATGGTCGCCTGGCCGTTGATGCTGCTGGATGAACCTACAGCTTCGCTGGATGAGGCCAACCGTCAGGTGGTGCTGGAGCTGATCGCTGAAGCCAAGGCCGCAGGTTCAGCGCTGATCGGCATCTTCCACGACCGCGCCGCCCGTGAGGCGGTGGCCGATCGCTACCTTGATATGAGCGCTGCGGCGCAGCAGGAGTACATCTATGCCGGTTGAACAGATTCTGACCAACGCGCGGATCGTCACCGTCGAGCAGGAGTTTGTCGGCACCGTGGTGCTGCGTGACGGGCTGATTGCTCAAGTGGAAGAGGGCGTCAGTGGTTTGTCTCAGGCGCAGAACCTGGACGGCGATTACCTGCTGCCCGGCCTGGTCGAGCTGCACACCGACAACCTGGAAAAATACATGAGCCCACGGCCGGGGGTGGATTGGCCATCGGCTTCGGCGGTGCTGACCCATGATGCGCAGATCGCCTCGGCCGGTATCACCACGGTGTTCGATGCCCTGGCGATTGGCGACGTCAACCCGCGCGGCAAGCGTATGCAGCAACTGCCCGCGATGCTCGAGGCGATTGCCGAAGCGGCTGCGGCCGGGCATATGCGCGCCGATCACCGCCTGCACCTGCGCTGCGAGGTCTGCCACCCGGAAACCCTGGCAGTATTCCGCGATCTACTGGAGCACCCGCTGGTGCAACTGGTCTCGGTGATGGACCACGCGCCGGGCCAGCGCCAGTTCGCCAAGGAAGACAAATACCGCGAGTACTATATGGGCAAGTACCACCTCAGTGAGACGGAGATGAATGCGTTTATCGCGGAGCAGGTGGCCAACTCACGGCAGTACAGCGATCGCCAGCGCCGCGCCATAGTCGCCGACTGCCAGGCCCGTAGTATTTCCGTGGCCAGCCACGACGATGCGACCCTGGCCCATGTGCAGGAGTCTGCCGGTTTCGGCATGTCCATCGCCGAGTTTCCTACCACCCTGGAGGCGGCCAAGGCCAGCCACGAACTGGGCCTGAAGGTGCTGATGGGCGCGCCGAATATCGTTCGCGGCGGCTCGCACTCGGGCAATATCGCCGCCGCTGAACTGGCCCGGCATGGCGTGCTGGATATCCTCTCCAGCGACTACTACCCGGCCAGTCTATTGCAGGCCGCTTTGCTGCTGGCCGGGCAGGATAACGGCTATGATCTGCCGCGAGCGATTGCCACCGTCAGCCGCGTGCCGGCCCAGGCGGCGGGGCTGCATGATCGCGGCGAGATCCGCGTCGGCCTGCGTGCCGATCTGGTGCAGGCGCAGGTTCACGGGGGCCAGGCGGTAATCCAGCAAGTCTGGCGACAAGCGAAAAGGGTGTTCTGATGAGCGGCCGGTTGATCTATCTGATGGGGCCTTCGGGCTCGGGCAAGGACAGCCTGTTAAATGCCGCGCGCGAGCGCCTGGGCGAGCGAAATTGTGTGATCGCCCGCCGGGTCATCACCCGCTCGGCCGAAGCGGTGGGCGAGGAGGCGATTGCCCTGACGGCCGCCGAATTTGAGGTGCAGGAAGCGGCCGGCTCTTTTGCCCTGAGCTGGCGCGCCAACGGCCTGGCTTATGGCATCCCACGGCAGATCGATGACTGGCTAGCGGCCGGGCAGGATGTGCTGGTCAATGGCTCGCGGGCGTATCTGGCGCAGGTGCAGCAGCGCTACCCCGAGCTGATTGGGATTCTTCTTACTGTGGATAGCGAGGTGCTGCGTCAGCGCCTGCTGGCGCGGGGCCGGGAGAGTGCCGAGCAGATCGAGCAGCGTCTGGCGCGTAATGCGTTGTTCGATACGGCCGCCGCCGAGCGCGAGGGATTGCACGTATTGGATAACTCCAGGCAACTCGAACATACCCTAGACAACCTGCTGGCGCTGATCGGGGCCAGCCGCGTATGCGCCTGACCCTGCTGGGCACCGGCGATGCGCGCCAGGTGCCGGTGTATAACTGCAGTTGCCCGGCCTGCGACAGTGCGCGGGTTTATCCTGCGCGACGCCGTGGCCCCTGTTGCGCGCTGATCGAGTGCGGCACCCAGCGCTGGCTGATCGACTCGGGCCTGAGCGATCTGGGCGAGCGCTTCCCGCCCCACAGCCTGAGCGGCATTCTGCAGACCCATTACCACGCCGATCACGCCCAGGGCTTGCTGCACCTGCGTTGGGGCCAGGGGCTGATTATTCCGGTGCATGGCCCGGATGATCCGCAAGGTCTGGCCGACCTGTACAAGCACCCCGGTATTCTCGATTTCAGCCAGCCATTTGCGCCCTTCGAGCGGCGGCAGCTGGGTGAGTTGAGCGTCACGGCGCTGCCGCTGAATCACTCCAAGCCGACCTTTGGCTATCTGCTGGAGGGCCCAGAGGTAAATGGAGAACAGCGGCGTATCGCCTACCTTACCGATACCCTCGGCGTACCGGCCGCCAGTGCCGCGCTACTGCGCCAGCAGCCGCTGGATCTGCTGGTGCTGGATTGCTCCACCGCGCCGCAGCCCATCGCCCCGCGCAACCACAATGACCTGACTCGCGCGCTGGAAGTGGCCCTGCAGTTGCAACCCAGGGAAACCGTATTGACCCATATCGGCCATAGCTTCGACGCCTGGTTGCTGGAGCATCCCGATGCCCTGCCGGTGGGGGTTAGCCTGGCCTCTGATGGACGGGTGCTATGAAAAGGCTGCTGCAAGCTGCGTCCGTAGGGTGGGTTGGCCGCCACCGCGCTTGTCAGGCTTAACGGGACTTCGGGCGTGGCGTAACCCACCATCGGCGCAACGCGTTCCATCGCTTGGTGGGTTACGCGCCGCTCCGTTATCGCCTTTGTATTACCGAGCGATGCTCGGCGTCGCTAACCCACCCTACGAGTTATTGCCAAATACCTGTGGGAGGGGCTAGCAAATCGCTCAATCCAGCGGCAACTCGGTGGTGCGTTTGACCTCGCTCATGGCGATATGCGAATGCGCTTCCTGCACATGGGGGCGCTGCAGCAGGTGGTCGCGCAGAAAGCGCTCGTAGCCGGCGATGTCCTTGGCCACCACCTTGAGCAGGTAATCCGAGCCGCCGGCCATGGTGTAGCACTCCAGCACCTCGGGGTAGCCGACTACCGCCTGTTCGAATTCTTCCAGGTTCTTGCGGCCATGGGCCGACAGCTTGATATCGACAAACACGGTCATGCCCAGGCCCAGCAACTGGGGGTTGAGCAGGGCGACTTTGCGCTCGATCAGGCCTTCCTCCTGCATGCGGTTAATCCGCCGCCAGCAGGGTGATTGTGACAATTCCACCTTCTCGGCGATCTCGGCGGCGGAGAGGTCGGCGTCATGCTGCAGCAGGCGAAGAATCTTGCGGTCGATGGGGCTGAGTTTTTCCTGCATGAATATTTCCTGTTTTTTGTTCTTGTTGGATTGATCATGCGCAGTATCTGCAAAACGGCCCGCAAATAGAAAGAATTTCTCGGTACCGCTCAGTCATATTTTTAGCCAGTCGTTGCGCCCGGCGATCCCGGGCGTGGCAGAACAGGGTGGCACCTACCGTTGCCAACCCGGCTCTCCACAATAATAAGTAGGAGCACCCCCATGTCTCTGGCCGAGATCCGCCTGGATGACAAGTACCGCCTTGCTACCGGTCACCTCTACCTCACCGGCACCCAGGCGCTGACCCGCCTGCCGATGCTGCAAAAGCAGCGCGACACCGCCCATGGCCTGAATACCGCCTGCTTTATCTCCGGC
>JBFJZW010000355.1:0-4271 GCA_041621875.1 Pseudomonas sp.
CCCCGAGGCAGTGAGTTCCATACCGGCGTCGATGACTACTTTGCTGCCGGCGTAGTAGTGGATTTCGTTGCCGGCTTCGACGAACTGGCCGGTGCCGATTTTTACGTGCTGGGTCGTACCGACCGTGAGGTGGTCGTTGCTGCGGGTTTCCACTTTACGGTCGGCGTGGGTGGTGCGGTGTTCTTCGGCCTGGAATTCGCTGTAGCTGTTGGCTTCGACCGTGTCGTGGCGCTGGTTGCCGACGCGGATCTTCTGCTCGTGCTCGATGTTTTCGTCCCAGTCGCGCTCGGCGTGCAGGTAGATCTGCTCCTCGCCCTTTTTGTCCTCGATGCGCAGTTCGTTGTAACCGCCGCCACCGGGGCTGCTCAGGGTCTTGAAGACCGAGCGGGTCTTGTTGGCCGGCAGCGCGTAGGGCACCACATGTTCCTTGTGGTACAGGCAACCGGTGACCAACGGCTGATCGGGATCGCCTTCGAGGAAGGTCACCAGCACTTCCATGCCGACCCGCGGGATGGCGATGCCGCCGTAGCGGTCGCCGGCCCAGCTGGAGGCGACGCGCAGCCAGCAGCTGGTCTTGTCGTTGGCCTGGCCGTGGCGGTCCCAGTGGAACTGCACCTTGACCCGGCCGTACTCATCGCAGTGGATTTCTTCGCCCTGCGGGCCGGTGACCACGGCAGTCTGGCTGCCGAGGACCTTGGGTTTCGGGTGGTTAAGCGGCGGACGGTGCAGCACGTCCCAGGGGGTGGCGCTAAAGCGGTTGCGGTAGCCCTGCTGGAAGCCGTCGCTGACCTGGGTGTGGCTGGTGACGGACTCTTCCAGCACTTGAGGCTGTTTGCCCTGGTGGAAGATTTCGGTGAGCAGCCACAGCTGGTTCCACTCCTCGCGCGGGTGCTCGCTGAGGTTGAGGAAGTGGCCGCTGACCAGCAGCGGTTGGTCGCTTTCACCGCTGGCCAGTTCGTAGTCGCTGCGGTGGCGTTCCAGGTTGCGCTTGCTCAGGTGTTTGCCGCGCTCGCGCTCGACGAAGCGGCCGGGGTAGTCGTAATCCTCGAGGTCGGGGGCGAACTCGCTGGTGAACGCCGCCTCCATCAGCAGCTTGGGTTTTTCGAAGTCGTAATCGCGGCGGGTGACGCGATTGGTGCGGGTTTCCAGGCGCAGGGCGAAGCGCTTGACCACCGGGTCCGTGGCGACCAGGCCGCTGTCCTGCTGGTACGCAGTGGGTGCCAGCTTGGGGAACACCGTCTGGTCATCGCCGAAGACCAGCACATGGCCCTGCTCGCTGTGCTGGAAGTGGTAGTGAATACCCTCTTCCTCGCACAGGCGCTGAATAAAGTGCAGGTCGGATTCGTCGTACTGCACACAGTATTCGCGCTCGGGATAGACGCTCGGGCCGAACTGGAAGGCGTAGGCGTTGCTCTGGATGCCGTGTTCTTCCAGCACCTGGCCGATGATCTTCTCCACTGTAAGGTGCTGGAAGATGCGCTGATTCACGCGGTGCGCCAGGTAGGCCAGCTGCGGGCGCAGGGTGACGTGGTAGCGGGTCAGGCGCGGCCCGGAGTCGCCTTGCGCAACGCGGTAGATCAAGCCATGAATGCCGTTTCCGCCGGGGGCGAAGGCGAGAAAGGCCGGCTGGTGCAGCAGGCTTTCCAGGTCGAGATCGGGACGTTCGCTGATCAGTTCCAGCTCGAACAGGAACGGCTGGCTGATCGCCTCACGACCGCTGAATTCGAGCACCTGCAGATCGTGGCTGAGGCCTTCGATGCTCAGGCTGAAATGGGTCTGGTTGGCTGCGTTGAACATGCTCTTCTCCTTAAGCCTTACACGTCAGCCGGGCTGATATTCAGCCGCTGCATGCGGTACAGCAGGGTGCGCCGGGGCAGGCCCAGTTCGCAGGCGGCGCTGGTCTGGTTGCCGCGGTTCTTGCGCAGGCAGTCGAGCAGCAGGCTGCGCTCGACCCGTTCCATGCGTTCGCGCAGGTTCATGCCGTTGTCGTCGGGGTTGCTGTCCTGGCGCAGGTTGAAATGCTCGGGCAGCAGTTCGCCGCCTTCGCACAGCAGCACCGCGCGCTCCACCAGGCCTTTGAGTTCGCGCACATTGCCGGGGAATGCATAGCCGGCCAGATGATCGAGGGTGCGATCGGCCCAGCGGCAAGGGTCGCGCTGCAGGAAGGCGCTTGCCTTGTCGGCGAAATGCCGGGCCAGGGTGAGAATGTCCTGCTCGCGCTCGCGCAGGGGCGGCAGTTCGATGGGGAACTGGGCCAGGCGGTAGAACAGGTCTTCGCGAAAGCGCCCTTCTTCCACCAGGTTGCGTAGGTGGTGGTGGGTGGCGGCGACGATGCGCACATCGACCTTGTGGGTGGCGGTCGAGCCCAGCGGGCGTACTTCGCCTTCCTGCAATACGCGCAGCAGTTTGGCCTGCAGGCTCAGCGGCATGTCGCCGATTTCGTCGAGGAACAGGGTGCCGCCATTGGCCGCGTCGAACAGGCCCTGGTGGTCGCGATCGGCACCGCTAAAGGCTCCCTTGCGGTAGCCGAACAGCTCGCTCTCCAGCAGGTTTTCCGGCAGCGAGGCGCAGTTCTGCACCACGAAGGCCTTGCTCCGGCGCAGGCCGCAATCGTGGATGGCGCGGGCCACCAGCTCCTTGCCGGTGCCGGTTTCGCCCGCCAGCAATACGCTGACCGGGTTATGCAGCACCTTGCCGATCATCTGATACAGCGCGCGCATCGGTGCGCTGTCGCCGATCAGGCCGTAGCCGCTGGCGCAGGGCGTGCTGGAGAAAAGCGTAGGCTGCTCGCTGCGTGGCGTGCGCAGACGCTGCAGCAGATGCAGCTGGGCGATCACGAAACTGCCGAGGTGGCCGAGCGAGCCTGCGAAACCGAGCAGGTCGCGGGGCGGCTGGCTGGCGAGCAGGAGCAGGCCGTTGACCCGCTTCTGCTCATCCAGCAACGGCAGGCACAGCAGGCTGCGCCAGGGCTCGCCGGCTTCGGGCAGGAAACCAATCTGGTGCAGGCTGCCGTCCAGTTCGTCGAGGCTCAGCACCTGGTTCTGACACAGGCAATATTGCAGGAGCTGCTCGCCATCGTAGTCGCTGGACAGGCTGGCCCCGGCGCGCGGTTGCAGCAGGCCATCTTGCCATTCGGCGCTGAGGGTCAGGCGGGTGTGAGTGTCGTCCAGCAGGTACAGCTGGCTCAGGCCGCAGCCAGACAGCTGCGCGGCGGCTTCGACCAGACCGCCGAGCAGGGCCTCGCCACTGGCTGTGCGCGCCAGGCCGGCGAAGCGCTCAAGCAGCGCCTCGGCATAGTGCAGCGGCTGCGGCACCTGATGGAACATCGGCGGCACCTTAAGCGAACTCACAGACCACCGTTCCTTCGCCGTCCAGCGTGGCGTGCACGCGTTGCAGGCTTTCGCCGCTGGCCATGGCATCGAGCAGGCGGTCGACCACCAGCGGCTGCAGGTGCTGGTCGATCAGGTGGTCGATCAGGCGTGCGCCGCTGTCGCCGTGGCTACAACGTTCGGCGAGGTTTGCCAGCAGCGCCGGGCAGTGGCTGAACTGCAGCTGACGGCGGGCCAGGCGCTCGGCGAAACGCGCGAGCTTGAGACCGACCAGCTCGTTGAGCACCTCGCCGTCGATCGGGTAGTAGGGAACCACGCGCATGCGTCCGAGCAGCGCCGGCTTGAAGTGCTGCGACAGGGTCGGGCGGATTGCCTGTTCCAGATCGTCCGCCGCCGGCCGCTGGCCGCCCTGGCAGAGGCTGGCGATACGCTCGCTGGCGAGGTTGCTGGTCATCAGGATCAGCGTGTTGCGGAAGTTGATTTCGCGCCCTTCGCCGTCGTTGGCCACGCCTTTGTCGAAGATCTGATAGAAGACGTTCATCACGTCCGGGTCGGCTTTTTCCACCTCGTCGAGCAGCACCACCGAGTAGGGCTTCTGCCGCACCGCTTCGGTGAGCATGCCGCCCTCGCCGTAACCGACGTAGCCGGGCGGCGCGCCGATCAGCCGCGAGACGGTGTGCTTTTCCTGGAACTCGGACAGGTTGATGGTGGTGAGGAAACGCTCGCCGCCGTACAGCAGGTCGGCCAGGGCCAGGGCGGTTTCGGTCTTGCCGACGCCGCTGGGGCCGACCAGCAGGAACACCCCGACCGGCGCATCGGCGCGGTTAAGGCCGGCGGCGGTGGCGCGCATCGAGCGGTCCAGGGCTTCGATGGCCTGTTCCTGGCCACGCAGGCGCTGGCGCAGGTCGCTGGCGAAGCTCAGTACCTTGCTGTTGTGTTCGC
>JBFJZW010000356.1:0-4261 GCA_041621875.1 Pseudomonas sp.
GACGTTATCATGGTGGCGCGCGGGGACTTGGCTGTTGAGGTTGGCGACGCGGCGGTCCCGGCGCTGCAAAAGCGCATGATCCGCATGAGCCGGGAACACAACAAGCTCGTGATCACGGCCACACAGATGATGGAGTCGATGATCCAGAACCCGATGCCGACCCGCGCCGAAGTTTCCGACGTGGCCAACGCCGTGCTCGACTACACCGACGCGGTGATGCTCTCGGCAGAAAGCGCCGCCGGTGCCTACCCGCTGGAAGCGGTGCAGGCCATGGCGCGCATCTGCCTGGGCGCGGAAAAACACCCCACCAGCAAGAAATCCAGCCACCGCATGGGCACCGAGTTCGAGCGCTGCGACGAAAGCATCGCCCTGGCGGCCATGTACACCGCCAACCACTTCCCCGGCGTCAAGGCGATCATCGCCCTCACCGAAAGTGGCTACACGCCGCTGATCATGTCGCGCATCCGCTCCTCGGTGCCGATCTTCGCCTTCTCCCCGCACCGCGAAACCCAGGCCCGCGCGGCCATGTTCCGCGGCGTCTATACCGTGCCCTTCGACCCGGCGGCGCTGCAGCCCAGCGAAGTCAGCCAGGCGGCGGTGGACGAGCTGCTCAAGCGCGGCGTGGTGCAGGCCGGCGACTGGGTGATCCTGACCAAGGGCGACAGCTACCACACCATCGGCGGCACCAACACCATGAAGCTGCTGCATGTCGGTGAAGCGCTGGTGTAATTAACGCCAAACGCCAGATGCACAAAGGCCGCTCAATCGAGCGGCCTTTTGCTATCCGTAGGGTGCGCCATGCGCACCGGCATTCCGGCAAACACGGGTGCGTGCGGTACCGCCTACGCGAACTTGGAGAAATCCGGCGTGCGCCGTTGCATAAAGGCGCTCAGCGCCTCGATGGCCTCCGGCGAACGCAGGCGTTGGCCAAATAGCGCGCCCTCCTCCTCGATCACCCGGCGCAGCTCGGCGCGGTCCGGCGCGCGCATCAGGCGCTTGCTGTCGGCCACCGCTGCAGGGGCCAGTTGCTGAAAGCGTAGGGCCATTTCCCGGGCCCTGGCCAGAGTCGCGGGCGCATCGTCCAGGGCCTGGTTGGCGATGCCCCAGGCGGCGGCCTGCTCGCCGCTAAAGCTCTGCCCGAGCAGCAACAGCTCGGCGGCGCGAGCGTGGCCGAGCAGGCGCGGCAGAATCAGGCTGGAACCGTACTCGGGGCATAGACCGAGGTTGACGAAAGGCATCTTCAGGGTTGCATCGCCGCTGACATAGACCAGATCGCAATGCAGCAGCATGGTCGTGCCGATACCCACCGCCGGACCGTTGACCGCCGCCACCACCGGCTTGCTGAATTCGAACAGCGCCAGCATGAACTGGAACACTTCGCTACTCAGACCGCTGGGCGGGGCCTGGATAAAGTCGGCCACATCGTTGCCGCTGGTAAAGCACTGCTCGCCACCGGTAATCAGTACGGCGCGTACGCTCGGGTCCTGATCGGCCTGCGCCAGCACTTCGGCCATGCCGCTGTACATGGCGCGGGTCAGGGCATTCTTCTTGTCCGGGCGGTGCATGCGCAGGGTCAGCAAGCCCTGCTCGCGCTCAACCAGTAGGTGCTCGCTCATCGTCTATCCTCGCGAAACCACCACGCCGCCATCAGCGGGCGTGGGGCAAAAATACATCGGCTAAGACCTGGTTACGCGGCAGACCCGCCAGATAAAGGCGGCGCGCAAAGGCTTCGACGCTCGTCGGCTGGCCGCAGAGTAAGGCGATGGTTTGCCGCGAGGCAAGACGCAGTTCGGCCAAAGCAGCCGCCAAGTCGGCCGCCGCGATCAGCTCGACCTGCACCTGGGGGTGGCTGGCGGCCAGTTCGCCGAGGCTGTCGGCCAGGTAATGCTCGCCAGCCCCATGGGCCAGGTGAATCACCCGGATAGCGCCCCGATGATCCTGGCGCAAGGCTTCGCGCAACACCCCGTAGAGCGGGGCCAGGCCGGTACCGGCGGCCATCAGCCAGAGCGGACGCTGTTGCCAGTCGGGGTCATAGTGCAGAGCACCGCCGCGCAGCTCGCCCAGACGCACGGCATCGCCAGGTTGAAAATGCCGGGCGGCGTCGCTAAAGGCCCCGCTCAGCCGGCAGTCCAGATGGAACTCCAGCCAGGGATCTTCCGCCGGCAGGCTGGCCAGCGAATAGGGCCGGGCAATCCCGCTCTCCGTCCACAGCACCAGGTGCTGACCGGCGCGGTAACGCAATGGCTGCTGTGGCATCAGGCGCAGGCGCAGCACCGTCGGACTCAACCAGTCGCACGCGGCGATCCGGGCGGGCCGGCCATCGCGCTGCGGGTCGAACACCTCGACCGCCAGATCATCGACAATCCGGCACTGGCAGGCCAACCGCCAGCCCTGCTCGCGGCTGGCCCCATCCAGGGCCTCGGGCTTGGCGTCCAGAGGTTCGCCGCGTACGCAGCGCACCAGGCAGGCATGGCAACTACCGGCTCGACAGCTGTAGGGCACGGCGACCCCGCCCTCGAGCAAGGCATCCAGAAGGTTACGGGCTACCTCGACCTGCAGGCACCGCTCGGCGACCCGCAACTCAGGCATCGGCATCCTCCCAGGTCGCCGCGCACCGGTTACGGCCGTCGCGTTTGGCCTGGTACAGGGCCTGGTCGGCGCGCTGCAGCGCCTCTTCAAGATCATCGTGCTGGTTTAGCAAGGTCATACCTATGGAAACACTCAGGCTGACTACCTTAACCCCTAACGGCTCGGCGTGGCTGAAGGCTTCACGCAAACGTTCGCAACAGGCGGTGAACTGATCGGCCTCGGTATTGGGCAACAGCAGCACGAATTCTTCGCCGCCGTAGCGGGCGATCACGTCACCTTCGCGCAGGCAGGCCCGCGCCACCGCGGCAAAGGTCTGCAGCACCCGGTCACCGGCGGCATGCCCGTGCACATCGTTGATCCGCTTGAAGTGATCCAGGTCGAGCAGGGCCAGACCATGCTGGCTGTCACGACTCAGCCCCTGCAGCTCGTGTCCGGCCAGGCGCAGAAAATGCCGGCGGTTGCACAGGCCGGTCAGCTCGTCGGTGGCAGCCAGCTCTTCCAGCTGACGCATCATGCCGCGCAGGGTGTCCTGGTGCGCCTGCAGGGCAAAACGCCGCTGGCGCATACGCTGACGCATGGCCTGGGCGTAGCTGGCAAACAGGCTCAGCCAGAACAGCACGGCGGCCAGCACGCTCACCTGGAGAATCGCCACCCGCGGCTCGGCCAGTTGATAGGTGAAGGCTTCGTAGAGATTCAGGCCGGCAAAGCCGAAGAAGGCGAACAGCGCGCAACGGGCGAACACCCTGGGCGGCAGCTGGAATACGCCGAACAGCAGAATCAGCATATAGATCACCAGCATGCTGCCGCGACCGTCGCTGAACAGCCCCAGCAGCAGGGTCAGCCAGGCCAGCGCGACGAGGACCTGGGGCTCGGTCAGGCTGGGGTCGGCAAAGCGCAGATTCTGCCGGCTAAGGAACAGACCGAGAAATACCAGCTGGCTGACCACGGCCAGCGCCAGCAGCAACAGGGTGCTGCTCAGGGACGCCTGGAACAGCCCGTTGACAAAGGCCACCCCGCACAACAGCGCAGTCAGGGCGTAGCTCGCCGCCGCCATGCCGAAACGCTTCAGCAGCAGATGTTGCAACGTTCGCTGAGTGACCCTTTGGCTGTTTAGGCTCACGGGCTCCGTCCCATACTGGCATCTAGCCGCCACTCTACCCCCGCGCTCAGGGAATGCCTAGGCTCTATTGACACAAGGTTGCAAAGGGCCGATGTAGAGCCTCCAGGCCCCGTGGTTTCTGGCTTGGCGCAAAAAGCCAGCGGGCGATCAGCGACCAAGGTCGGGGCCTGGCGACTGTCCGCACCGGTTGACGCGCGTTATACTGCCGCGCCTTTTTTAAGCTCGCGGTGGTTTACCCCAAGAGCACCGTGAAAGCCTGCGCCGGGCCATGACCCAGCGCCCCTCGTAGCCCCTGCCCTACTCCTACCCCTACAAAAAGGAGCGCCAAGCATGACCGTGATCAAGCAAGACGACCTGATCCAGAGCGTCGCCGACGCCCTGCAGTTCATCTCCTATTACCACCCCGTGGACTTTATCCAGGCCATGCATGAGGCCTACCTGCGCGAAGAATCGCCAGCAGCCAAGGACTCCATGGCGCAGATCCTGATCAACTCGCGCATGTGCGCCACCGGCCACCGGCCGATCTGCCAGGACACCGGCATCGTCACCGTA
>JBFJZW010000357.1:0-4239 GCA_041621875.1 Pseudomonas sp.
GGGAATTCGCCTGGCGCTTCGTCAACATTATCGCGCGTGCCCTGGTCGAGCTGGGGCAACGCCCCGACTACCTGCTGATCCAGCGACACGTCGTCAACATCGACGCACTGTTCATCGAGTACGCGCAGCAGTACTTCGCCAAGCACGAGCCGAAGGCCTGGGAAATCATCGTCCAGCTCGAAGGCCGGCTGAACGACAAAAACATCCCGCGCAACATGATCGGCCGGGAAAAGCGCGTGGTCGCGCTCGAACAGTACCTGTCTCAAGTCCGCGTCTATGACCCGGTACTCGACGGTCTGCGCAGTGCCGTGCGTTACGACCGGACCTATTTCGACAAGATCGTCGCCAGCCTGTTGCCGCTGCTGGAAAAACTCACCACCGGCAAAACCGCGCAGCTGCTTGCGCCGAACTACGCCGACCTGTCCGACCCACGGCCGATCTTCGACTGGATGCAGATCGTGCGCAAACGCGCGGTGGTCTACGTCGGCCTCGATGCGCTGTCGGATGCGGAAGTGGCGGCCGCGGTCGGCAACTCGATGTTCGCCGACCTGGTGTCGGTCGCCGGCCATATCTACAAGTTCGGCATTGATGATGGGCTGCCTGGTTCCCTGGCGGGCGCCAGAGTGCCGATCAACGTCCACGCGGACGAGTTCAATGAGCTGATGGGTGACGAATTCGTGCCGCTGGTCAACAAGGGCGGCGGGGCCGGGCTGCAAGTCACGGCCTACACCCAGACGCTCAGCGACATCGAAGCCCGTGTCGGCAATCGCGCGAAAGCGGGCCAAGTCATCGGGAATTTCAACAACCTGTTCATGCTGAGGGTGCGCGAGACCGCAACCGCGGAACTACTCACCCGCCAGCTGCCGAAAGTGGACGTCTACACTACGACACTGGTCAGCGGCGCCACCGATAGCTCCGACATCCATGGCCCGACCGACTTCACCTCCAACGCCCAGGATCGCATCAGCACCGCCAGCGTGCCGCTGATCGAGCCCGCGCACGTGGTCGGGCTGCCCAAGGGCCAGGCATTCGCCCTGCTGCAAGGCGGGCAGCTGTGGAAAATCCGCATGCCGCTGCCGGCCCCCGACCCTGACGAAGTCATGCCCGACGACCTGCAGCAGCTGGCTGACTACATGCGCCAACACTATGCTGAGGCTGGCGACTGGTGGGAGAACCAGGACCTGCCCGGCTTGCAGGATCAGCCGCTGCCCGACGACCTACTCGACGGTTTCCGTCATCTGGCCGACCCGGACATTGCCGTCGACGGCGAGGCCCAGCCATGAAGGACCCCATCGCCACCACCCAGCGCGAACAGAGCCGCCAGCAAGGTTTTCTCGCCAGCATCGTCACCCTGCCACTGCGCATGTTCGGCGTACTGATCGGCTCGCTGCTGCTGTCGATCCTCATCGAGTGCGTCGGCATGCACCTGTTCTGGCCTGAGCAAGGCTGGCGGCACGCCCAGGACATGCTCGACTACGAGTTGAGCCACATTTCCAGCCACTTCAGCCGCAGCGCCGTGGTGCAGGAGCCTGGTCGAACCGCGCACCAACTGGTCGAGGGCACCTACGAATGGATCTTCGTGAAGAGCGAGCTGCTCGACTGGATGAGCCAGGCATCGGCACGGGCTCGCGCGCCCAGTCATGGCGATACCCGGGACGCCCGTTACTCCATCAGCCAGGTCCACGTCTGGAGCGAGAACTACCTGATCGCCGCCGCGTTCACGACGCTGACGTTCATCGTCCGGTTGCTGGTCCTGGTGCTGACGCTGCCGCTGTTCGTGCTGGCGGCTTTCGTCGGCCTGGTCGATGGTCTGGTGCGGCGCGACATTCGCAAGTTCGGCGCGGGCCGAGAGTCGGGCTTCGTCTACCATCGCGCCAAGGCGAGCCTGATGCCATTGGCCGTCCTGCCCTGGGTCATCTACCTCACCTTGCCCATCAGTGTGCATCCGTTACTGGTGCTGCTGCCGAGCGCGGCACTGCTCGGACTGGCGGTGAACATCACCGCGGCCAGCTTCAAGAAGTACCTCTAACGCGGCAAGCGGTCGCGTATTTTTCTTCGGCCTCGACCCGCTGCGCAGCCAGCACCTGCTGGGCCATCTGCTCGATGAAGTCGAAGACCTCTTCCGCAACCCTGTACTGATACTGTTTACGCCGGTTGTTAGAAACGATCCCATCATTGGACAAGCACATCATCACCAGGTTGGCGAGATCACTCCCACGCAGGTCGTAGCGTTCGTCCACGGCCCGGTAGACCGTGTCGTAGCACGCCAGGAAGGCCGTTTCCTTGTGCAGCTCGACTTCAAGCGCCACCCTGGCCATCTCCAGGGTGAAGGCAACGCAGGGCGTCGCATCCCAGAAGCGATACACCGCGTTGTCCCCTAGGAACTCGAAACCGTATTGGCCGAAGTCAATCCACTGCACGTCCCAGAAGTCACGCACCGGCCGAGAGAAGGACTGGAGCGTCTCCAGATACTGGCGCTCCTGGCGTTTCATCGCCACCGAAACGGGTAACAGCAACCCATTTTCCAGCGCGCCGGCGCGGCATAGCGCTTGGTGGATCAGGAACCGAGACAGACGCCCGTTGCCATCCATGAAGGGGTGAATGAGCACAAAGCCAAACGAGATGATGCCGGCGGCCACCAGTGGATCGATCTGGGACGGGGCTTCATTGGCAAACCCCATCAGACTCTCCATCAGCTCCCGACAGAGCTCCGGGGGTGGCGGCAGATACGTCACCCCAACAGCCCCTTGGGTACCATCGGAGAGGTGGTTCTGCTCATGCCGGAACGCTGCAGCCATATCGAGGGGGTTCGAGACCGTCGCATTCTGCAGGCTCACCAGGTAGTCCTCGGTCAGCGGCTGGCGCTCATGGGCCTGGCGCAACAGCTGGATGAAACGCCGGGATTTGTCTTCCGTCGGTGCCTCCCGCTCGATGGCGAACGAATCCTTGGTCTCGTGCAGGTAGGCCCAGTTGAGCGCCCGGTCCATCATGATCGGGGGCAGCGATTCGATGAATGCTTTTGCCCTGCCGAGGATGTCATGGGCCAGCAGCTCGGTGATGAGCGGGGTCCGCTCAACCGTAGCGCAGTAGATAAGATCCCCCAGACCGTTGAACTCGATGCGCCATTTCGCATTTCGCTCGCCCGGCCGCGTGATGTAGCGCTCCGAATCAAACAGCGGGCTGTAAGGCACACGGACCGGGGCATGCTGCGCGATGGGCTCACCGGTAAAGGCCTCCCTGAGGTAACAGGCCTTCCTGATATAGATCCCGTTGGGCGCAGCCTGGTAGGCCTGCTCGAATGCTGCGGCCGGAATTCTCGGCAGCGCCTGGGCGAGTACCGCCAGGTTGAGTCCCTCGTGCTTGAGGGCGAACAACACGTGGCCAAGCAGATCATCCGGCGCAGGTGCGATACCCGGCGGCACGGCCAAGGTGTGCCCGATGCGCTCAATGCGCGTGACCGGCTGTACAATGGCTGGCAAACGCAGTGGTACCGCCGTGAGTCCCAACTGCTGGATGAGAAGCGAGTAGCCAGCGGCGTTCATCACCAAATCCTTCCTTCGGTTCAGGTGGCCAAGATTTTCCTCACTCCACAAGGAAAATTCTCACTTCCGGAGAGTATGCCAACTTTTTCCTCACTTTCCATCGCCTGAACGGCATGCGCTGAATGGGCGCCAGTCGCGAATCCGGGAAGCTGGCCCTCGGAAATCTGATTTGCACTTCGACGTGCTTCGGCATCAGCACGCCAGAGGGTAGCCAACAAGCCGATCACCACCCATCCCGCATTGATTGCGGCATCACCCGCGATTCCGGAGGAGCATCTCGCCATTGTTCGCCAATCGTGGATTGCCCCATGTCCAAGCGACTGCTCTCTCCAGCCAACAGGCATCACGCCACCGGTCTGACCCCGGCGCTACTGCTCGGTCTGTGCCTTGCCGCTCAGGCCGGTGCTGACGATGCCACGCCCGAACAGGCCCACCTCGCGGCCGCGCTGCGCCAACTCGACAATATCGAGCGTCTCCTCGCGCAACAGGCCGTGCAGCCGCGAGACGCACGTGCCCGTTACCACTTCGACTACGGCCGTCTCGCCGCCGACCTTGAGCGCGTGCGCGCCGGTATTCGTGACTACCTGAGCCCATCGCGCGCACAACCGCGCGACCCCGCCGCGCTGCTCGGCGACTATCGCCAGAGCGTAACCCCGCCTCACGAACCGGGCGCCGCGCCATGAACGCCGCGCAGACC
>JBFJZW010000358.1:0-4193 GCA_041621875.1 Pseudomonas sp.
GGTCCAGGCCTCGCGCACCAGCAAAAAGTGGCTAAGCCGCTCGTGGGGCTGCAACTGGGCATTGAGCTGCTGCAAGGTCTGCAGCAGCTCGGCCGCCACTTGCTCGCGTGCCTGCTCGCGTGCAGCGGGCGATAGTTCGATCAGCGCCAGCGGCTGATCCAGGTTGCTGCCCATCAGGCACACCTGCTCGACCCAGAGGTTCTTGGCAATCTCGCCCTCGATGGGTGCCGGGGCGATGTACTTGCCCTTGCTGGTCTTGAAGATGTCCTTCACCCGCCCGGTGATTTTCAAATAACCGGCCGCGTCGACCTCGCCCTTGTCGCCGGTATGCAGCCAGCCATCGGTGATGGTTTCCGCAGTTTTCTCCGGGTCCTGGTAGTAGCCCAGCATCAGGCTCGGGCTGCGCAGGAGGATTTCGCCATTCTCGGCGATGCGCAATTCATTACCCGGCATCGGCCGGCCAACGGTGCCGAAACGCACCTGCCCCGGCCGGTTGAAACAGCCATAGGCCAGGTGCTCGGTCATGCCGTAGCCCTCGCAGATGGTGATGCCGATGCTCTGATACCAATCCAGCAGCGCCCGCGGAATGGCCGCCGCGCCGCTGACCAGAATACGCGCCCGGTCCAGGCCCAAGCCTTTGCGGATCTTTCGTGCGACCAGGCCGCCGATCAGCGGAATGCGTAGCAGGCGCGCCAGCTTGGCCTGCGGCAGCTTTTCCAGCACGCCCTGCTGAAAGCGCGTCCACAGGCGCGGCACGGAGAAGAACACGGTCGGCCGTACATGGCGCAGGTCGCTGGCAAAGGTTTCCAGGAATTCGACAAAGGCCACCCGGCCGCCGCTGTACAGCGCATTCATCTCCACCAGAAAACGCTCGGCGGCATGCGACAACGGCAAATAGGAGAAGAACTGATCCTGCTCGGTGATCTGCAGCTCCTTGACCGAACGCCCACCGGCCACGGCAAAGGCCCGTGCCGAGAGCATCACGCCCTTGGGCTGGCCGGTGGTGCCGGAGGTATAGAGGATACTGAGCAGCTCATCGGGCGACTGCGTGTGGCCATCGCGTAACGGCTGATGCGCCGCCAGTAAGGCATGCCAGTCGTACGCGGCCGGCAGGGTCGGATAGGGCATGGCGATACGCATGACCTCGGCCGGAATGCCGGGTGCGAATTTTTCCGGCTCATCCAGCTTGCCGAGAAAGATCGCCTTGCACTGCGAATGGCGCAGTACATAGTCGATGCTCTCGGCCGATTGCAGCGGATACAAGGGCACGCTGACCAACCCGGCGAGCATGATCGCCAGATCCGCGATGATCCATTCGGCGCAGTTCTTCGCCAGCAGCGCGACCCGATCACCCGGCGCGCAGCCCAGCGCGTGCAAGGCCGTGGCCATGCGCCGTGCCTGCTCGTCCACCTGCGCCCAGGTGAAGTCATGCCATTGGCCGCCTACCGGCTGGCTGAGCCAGACCGCATCGGGGCGTTTCTCGACCCAGAGCGCCAGGCGCTCCAGGGGCAGTTGATCGGTCATCCCAATCCCTCGTTCTTATTGTTTTGAAGATATGAACGTTAGCGCTTGAACAACAATCCGGTACTCGCTCGGATTAACTCCTAGGAAACTAAATGTTGCGCGTTGTCCCAATTACATGTCGTACGCAGCTTATGTAGGGTGGGTTAGCGACGCTGAACGCTGCTCGAATATCCAAATGCGATAGCGGCGCGGCGCGTAACCCACCAGGCGATAGAACGCGTTGCGTCGATGGTGGGTTACGCCGCGGCCCGAGTAGCGTGATGCTTGGCAGTGCTGGCATGCGGCTAACCCACCCTACGAATTACTGCGTTATAGACATCGTGGCAGGCCCGCACGATTCAACACATAACGGGTACATTGCCTTTGTAAAACCTCGTTGTTCAGAGCTTCATGCCACGGCTGATGATCTCTTTCATGATTTCCGAGGTGCCGGCGAAGATCCGCTGGATGCGCGCGTTCGCGTACATCTTGCAGATCGGGTATTCCCACATGTAGCCCCAGCCGCCGTGCAGCTGCACACCTTCATCGACCACCTTGCAGAGTAGCTCGGTGGTGAACAGCTTGGCCTCGGCGGCAACTTCCGGGGTGAGCTTCTTCTCGTTGTGATCCATCACGCAGCGGTCGACGAAGACCTGGGCCACGTCGATCTGGGTACGCATCTCGGCCAGCTTGAAACGGGTGTTCTGGAAGTGCGAGATCGGCCGGTCGAAGGCCTTGCGCTCGCGCACATAATCGATGGTCACCTGCAGCGCCGCCTCGGCACCGGCCACCGCCCCGCAGGCGTTGGTCAGGCGTTCCTGGGCGAGCATGTTCATCAAATAGAAAAAGCCGCCCTTGGCGTCGCCCAGCAGGTTGGCCTTGGGCACCTTGACGTTATTGAAGAACAGCTCGGCGGTGTCCTGGCTCTTCATACCGAGTTTTTCCAGGTTCTTGCCGCGCTCGAAGCCCTCCATGCCGCGCTCGACCAGGAACAGGCCCATGGCGTGCTTGTTGGCCGGATCGGTCTTCGCCGCCACTATCACCACATCGGCCAGCAGGCCGTTGGAGATAAACACCTTGGAGCCGTTGAGCAGGTAGTGGTCGCCCTGCTCCACCGCGCTGGTGCGCATGCCGGCGAGATCCGAGCCTGCGCTCGGTTCGGTCATCGCCACCGCCAGAATCAGCTCGCCGCTGATGATCCCCGGCATAAAGCGCGCCTTCTGCTCCGCGTTGCCATACTCGGCGATATAGGGGCCGCACAGCGCCGAGTGCAGCGGGATCATAAAGCCCGGCTCGTTAATCTTCGCCAGCTCCTCGCACATGATCTGCTCGTAGCGGAAGTCCTTGAGCCCGGCACCGCCATATTCCTCATCCGCCCAGGGCAGCAGAAAGCCCATGTCGCCGGCCTTCTTCCACACCTCGCGGCTGACCACCCCGGCCGCTTCCCACTCATCCTGATGCGGCACCACTTCCTTCTTCAGAAAGGCGGCGAAGGCGTCGCGGAACATATTGTGTTCGGTGTCGAAAATCGTGCGCTGCATGCGGCGGTGCTCCCTGAGCTGAAGTCGTGCCGCAGGTTAGGCCCCGCGCCCCTGCCACCTCAATGACCCATGCGCTCAGCCTGGATTGACCCAATCCGCCACGACCTACGACTTAGGCAGCATCGCCGCCCTTGGCTATAGTCGTCATAACCCTGTAAAACTCATGGATAATCAGCGCACCGCGCAGCCCATCAGGCGACCTTCAACTTCCGCACTGGCAGACCTTGATGCCCGATACCCTTTCCGCCACCCGCACCCTGGCCACCCAGCCAAACCGTTTCAGCTACACCCTGCTCAGCAGCCTGGCGCTAGTGCTCATACTGGTGTGGCTGTTGCCCGCATCCTCCGAGCTGAAACTGAGCGACAGCTGGTTTCCCACCTGGCTGCATACCAGCACCGAGTTCTTCGCCATCGTGGTGGCCATCCTGGTATTCAGCGTCACCTGGCACAGCTACCGCGCCGAACGTGCCAGCAACCTGCTGATCCTCGCCTGCGGCTTTCTCGCCGTGGGTTTGCTGGACTTCGCCCATGTCCTGTCCTATCGCGGCATGCCCGATTTCATCACCCCGGCCAGCCCGAGCAAGGCGATCAACTTCTGGCTGGCAGCACGCCTGGTGGCCGCGCTGTGCCTGCTCACCGTGGCCCTGCGGCCCTGGACACCCCTGCGCCATAGCCATAGCCGCTACCTGTTGCTGGCTGCGACCTTGCTGGTCAGCGCGATGTTTACCTACCTGCAGCTGTGGCACCCGCACTGGTTCCCGCAGATGTTTAGCGATGGCCAGGGCCTGACCCCGCTGAAAGTCCGCCTGGAATGGCTGATCATCGCCCTGTTCGCCGCGGCGGCGCTGTTGTTCTGGCGCGATAGCCTGAACCCGCAGCCCTACGATGCCCTCGGCCTGTTTCTCGCCGTGGCCCTGTCGCTGCTGTCTGAGCTGTGCTTTACCGCCTACAGCAATGTCAACGACATCTACAGCCTGCTCGGCCATCTGTACAAGGTGCTCTCCTACTGGTTTATCTACCGCGTGGTGTTCGTTTCCAGCGTGCATGAACCCTATCGCCGCCTGGCCGCCGAAATGGCCGAGCGCCAGGCCGCTGAGCAGAAGATCGAGGTGCTGGCCTTCTACGACAACCTCACCGGCCTGCCCAACC